>CAUPYF010000066.1:0-8398 GCA_963515435.1 uncultured Tannerella sp.
TCAGGATTTCGCTTGAAAAAAACTTTTTCAGCCGATTTCTTCAGGATTTCGCTTGAAAAAAACTTTTTCGGCCGATTTCTTCAGGATTTCGCGCCGGAATCACTGATGATTTCAACGATTGGAGCGGGATCTATCGCCGTGTCTCCGAGACCCGCCTGAGGGGGCGCCGGACGATCACCTGGGGCCTCCCCCCAAGCACGAATCGAATGAATGATTAATGGTTATGCCGGGTACATGCAAGTCCATGTGCCCGGCATTTTGTTGCGCCGTGCGGGGGAGAGCGGGAAGTGGGTTGACGCGCTTTTTGTCCGGCAAGACTTTTCATTATTCCCTTTCTTTGCGCCCGTTTTTTCCTACCTATTATTAGAATGAATAGAAGACTGATCACTATCGGGGCAATCGTCTGGCTGATGGCCGTCGCGATGTGTAGCCGGGCCACGGCACAAGCGGGCGACGAAGCCTGGATGGACTGGCGCGAGCGCATGAAGCTCCTTAACTACACCCCACGCTACTTCGGCCCCAACGCCTTCCCCTACTCCGAACTCACCGACGGGCGCATCGGCCGGCGCTGGGAGCTGGAGCTCCGCGGCGAATACCACGAAGCCGCTGGCGATCGCACCTCCGATCTCTTCGCCCGCCTCTTTATCCCCATCGCCGATGGCCGCGCAGGCGTGGAGATGAGCGGCGTCGTAGCGGAGACTTACAAGATGTCCGCCACCACCCGCCGCCGCCGCCACGCCGCCGAGACGCGCCCGCCGGAGTATTGCGTGGGCGACTTCATCCTCCGATCCTTCTATCAGGTCGTCCGCAGCGACCGCTGGTTCGACCTCATGGTCAGCGCCAACCTCAAGACCGCCAGCGGCAACCGCCTGGCCGATGCGCGCTACACCGATGCCGCCTCCTACTGGTTCGACGCCACGGCCGGCCGCGACCTCTTCCGCCTCGATGACGGCCGCATCGCCCTCCGCTTGCAAGGCATGCTCGGCTTCTATTGCTGGATGACGAACGACGCCGTCTATCGCCAAAACGACGCCCTGCTCTTCGGCGCAGGCCTCAGCGGGCGCCTCTACAACGTCTCCTTCGCCGCCGACTACTCCGGCTTCAGCGGCTACAAAAACACCGGCGACCACACCGCCGCCTATCGCTACAAGCTCGAGTATGAGTATCACAAAAACATCCTCTCCCTCCGTTTTCGTTACGGCGTTTACGACAACCTCTACGACAGCTTCTCCGTCGGCTACATCCGCTGCTTCTAATCCCTAACTACTCTCTGACTACCCTTTAACGTCCCCCGGGCTCCCCCCTCCCCTCTGGGATAACAGAAAAAAATGGATCGATGTAGGCGGCCCAGACGACGCCAACGCACTGCTCAACGCCTACCTCACCGCTCACCCCGACAGCGACGAGGCGCTCTACCTCCGCGGCCGGGCCCATCGCAAGGCCGGGCGCACACGCGAGGCCCTGAACGATTACTTAGCCTCCGCCGCCCTCAACCCCGACGGCCCCGCCGCCCGCGCCTATCGCATGGAGATCGAAATCTTAGACTTCTACGACCACAACCTCTACAATCCGTGATGGAGGAGCAAAAGACCAGCCTGTTAGGGATGACCCTCGGGGAACTGCGCCCGGTGGCAGCCAGTGTGGGCCTGCCCCCCTATGCGGCGCGCCAGATGGCTGATTGGCTATACAAGAAGCGCATCACGTCGGTGGCTGAGATGACCAACGTGGCGCTGCGTGCACGGGAGGCGCTCGCGGAGAGGTACGAGGTGGGCGCTGCGCATCCGGTGGACGCCGCGCGCTCAGCCGACGGCACAGTGAAGTACCTCTTCTCCGCTGGCGACAATCGTTTTGTGGAGGTCGTATACATTCCGGCCGAAGGGCGCGATACGCTCTGCGTCTCCTCGCAGGTGGGCTGCCGCATGGCCTGCCGTTTTTGCATGACGGGGCGGCAGGGCTTCGGGGCAAACTTGACAGCGGGAGAGATCGTGAACCAGATCCTTCATCTGCCCGAGGCGGCGTCGCTGAGCAACTTGGTCTTCATGGGTATGGGGGAGCCGATGGACAATGTGGACGAGGTGCTACGGGCGCTTGAAATACTTACGTCGGATTACGGATGCGGCCTGAGCCCGCGGCGCATCACCGTCTCCACGGTCGGTGTGGCTGGCGATGGGCTGCGTCGCTTTCTGCGGGAGAGCGAGTGCCACTTAGCCGTCAGCCTGCACTCGCCCTTTGCCGAGGAGCGCGCCCGGTTGATGCCCGCCGAGCGTGCGTATCCGGCGGCAGAGGTGGTGGCGTTGCTCCGGGAGCATGATTTCTCGCACCGTCGGCGGGTGTCGTTTGAGTACATCATGTTCGAGGGCGTGAACGACACGATGCGTCATGTCAAGGCCTTGGCTGCGCTGTTGCGCGGGCTGCCGTGCCGGGTCAACCTGATCCGTTTCCATGCCATCCCCGGGGTAGAGCTGCGGAGTTGCAGCGCAGAGCAGATGGTGCGCTTTCGCGATGCACTGAATGCCCAGGGCGTCGTCTGCACCATTCGCGCCTCTCGTGGCGAGGACATTCAGGCAGCCTGTGGCATGCTCTCAACGAAGAAGAACGCGGCGGCGCGAGGATAGGGAGTACCCGGTGGCGCTTTACTTTTGCCACCTAATTAATTACACAAGACAATGAAGAAGAGTTTATCCTTTATGCTGATCGCAGGGCTGAGCGTCCTGCTGTGGAGCGCATGCCACACCTCGCCGTCGATCATCACGGCCACGGGCATGCCGTATGAAGTGGAGGTGGTCACGACACACGCCGTCTGGGACGATACGGTGGGCGTGGCGCTGCGCTCGGAGTTGCAGCAGCCCATCAGCGGACTGCCGCAGGCGGAGCCCTCGATGCGTGTCACGTTTGCCACGCCGGACGATTTCAATGGGTTGATGACCTACGTGCGCAACATCATCATAGTCGCAGTCGATGCTGGGCGATACACGAAGCTCTCCGTGCGGACAGAGAAAGACCGCTGGGCCAAGGGGCAGGCGATCGTCTACATCTCAGCGCCCGATGAGGCTTCCATCCTCACTTATCTGGCTGACAACCGCGGCGCACTGACGGATTATTTCACGCGCATAGAGATGGGGCGCATGGCTGAGGTGATGCAAGAGACGTACAGCTCGTTAGTGATGGACTCGGTGAAGTCGAAGTTTGGCATCATGCTCAATGTGCCGTCTGACATCACTTCGTTTAAGGACACCACGAACTTCTTCTGGGCCTCGAACGATGCCAAGACGGGCCGCATGGATGTGGTGGTCTACACCTTCCCTTACACCGACAAGCAGACGTTCACCTTGGAATACATGCAACGCATGCGCGACTCCATCCTCGGTGCAAACATCCCAGGGGCATATCCAAATTCACACATGGCGACGCAGCCCATCGGCCTTATCTATACGCCCACCACGCTCCAAGGCAAGTATTGCGGCGTGCTCCGCGGACTCTGGCGCATGGAGGGCGACATGATGGGCGGACCCTTCGTCAGCTTCGCCCGCTTAGACGAGGCGAACCACCGCGTGGTGGTGGCCGAGGGCTTCGTCTATGCCCCCGAAACGAACAAACGCAACTACATCCGCCGCTTGGAGGCCGGGCTCCACACGCTGCGCCTGCCCGGCGAGTTCGATAAGCCATTAGACGGCGTGGAGGCCATGCCTGAGAAAAGCGATAAGCAGTAAACCATACATATTATAATAGGTAACACATGGAGACGGAAGAAAGACTGATCCGCGTAGGGATCACGCAGGGAGACATGAACGGGGTGGGATACGAGGTGATCCTGAAAACCTTCGCCGAAGAAGTGATGACAGACATCTGCACGCCGGTGATCTACGGATCTGCACGCGCGGCGCAGCACTATCAGGAGACGCTGACGGACACGGAGCCAGTGCCACTGAATACGATCACCCGCGCTGAGAAGGCGGAAGAGGGCAAGGTGAACCTCATCAATTGCATTGCGCCGGACTGCCCCATCGCGCCGGGAGAGTCGACGGCGGAAGGCGGCATGGCGGCGTTTGTGGCGCTGGAGGCCGCTGTGGCTGACCTTAAGCGGGGAGTCATCGATACGATCGTGACGGCGCCCATCAACAAGCACAACATCCAGCACGACGGCTTCCACTTCCCCGGCCACACGGAGTATCTCGAGGCGTGCTTCGGGGAGAACGGGCTTTATCGCTCGCTGATGATCCTCACAAGTGACAAATTGCGCGTGGCCTTAGTGACGGGACACATACCCCTGTCGGCCGTCACGACACACGTCACGCAGGAGGCGATCGTGAGCAAGCTGAAGCTCTTCAACACCTCGCTGAAGGAAGATTTCGGCATCGTCCGCCCGCGCATCGCGGTGCTTTCGCTCAATCCGCACACCGGCGACGCGGGACTTTTGGGTATGGAAGAGGAAGCGATCATCCGTCCGGCGATGGCTGAGGCGGAGAAAGAGGGCATATTGTCGTTCGGTCCCTACGCCTCGGACGGTTTCTTCGGGGCCGGCACATATCGCCTGTTCGACGGCGTGCTGGCCATGTATCACGATCAGGGGCTGGCACCCTTCAAGGCCTTAGCGATGGATGGGGGCGTGAATTTCACTGCCGGCCTGCCCGTGGTCCGCACCTCGCCTGACCACGGCACGGCCTACGACATCGCCGGCCGCAACCGCGCCTCGGAGGCATCCTTCCGGCAGGCCGTCTATGCCTCAATCGACATCTATCGTCACCGCGAGACGTATCGCCGCGCCACGGCGCATCCGCTCCGTAAGGAGTATGTAGATAAGAGCGGTAAGGACAATGTGAAGCTGGATCTGACGAAAGAAGAGCCGGAGTTGTAGAGCAAGTGGGTAAGTAGCGCGGGCTCGGTGTAAGACCGCCGCTTTTCTTTCGGGTAAGATCGCCTGAACTCAGCCAAAGCTCGTCTGGCGTCTTGAGGTTTGTCCGAGACAAATGGCTCCTTTTTTCGGTGGCAGCCGTTTGTCTGAGACAATCGGATCAAATGGCTTAATAAAATTAAACAGGTACTTAAGATCGAAAAAGGTCTACCTTTGTCCTCCGCGTAACAAAAGATGTATCATGTTTAAGAACAAAACGGTAGTTTATACCTCGGGAACATTCGATATGTTCCACTACAATCATCTCCGGATGATCAACTATGCCCGCAGTTTGGGCGACATCCTTATCGTAGGCGTGAGCACAGACGAATTAGTTTCGTCATACAAGGCGCCCCCCATCATCCCTTTTAACGAGCGGATGCAAATCCTCGAAGCACTTAAGACGCCCGACATCGTCATCCCTCAACATACGCTCGATCATACGGAGATCGTCAAAAAACTCAATATCGACGCCTTCGTCGTAGGCGACGACTGGTACGGCAAGTATGACTACCTGCGGGAGTTCGACGTGCAAGTCTTCTACTTCCCCTACGGTACGGGCGTCTCCTCCTCATCGCTCCGCAAAACTATCCACGACTCCTACGAGAAGCACCTGCAACAGGAGCGGCAGGCCAAGCCCGAATCGGTGAAGGGCATGAAGATCGGCATCGACGACGACGCGGCTACCCACACATCACATTAAAACGGAAACATGGCAAAGCAAGCATTGATAACGGGCGGGACAAAGGGCATCGGTAAAGCGGTGGCCGACTGTCTGGCCGGGGCAGGCTATGACCTGACGCTGACCTACTGTGCGGATAGGGCGGCAGCCGAACGTGCTGCCGAAGTGATCCGCACGGTGTACCCAGCCAAGGTCAGCCTGCTACAGGCGGATATTGCAGACGTAGCGTCAATAGATCGGATCGCCGGGCACTTCGAGGCGTCCGATGCAACCCTCGATGCGGTCGTACTGAACGCCGGGACGACTTATCGTGCATCGTTCGAGGAGCTGGAACTGGCGGAGTGGGAGCGACAGTTCTTCGCCAACGTGCACTTCCCTGTCTTCCTTCTGCAACGGCTCGTTGGGCGCATGCGGCGCGGTGCGAGTGTCGTCTTCACTGGTTCGCTGATGGCTGTGGAGCCGCACGGCATGTCGCTGTCGTATGGCATCACCAAGTCGGCCGTGCATGCGCTGGCGAAGAATCTGGTCAAGTTCCTTGCCCCCTATGGAGTACGCGTAAACGCCGTCGCGCCAGGGTTTGTCGACACCGATTGGCACCGCACGAAGCCCGCCGAAGTGCGCCGCAACATCGAAGGCAAGATCGCATTGGGGCGTTTTTGTAGCCCAGAGGAAGTGGCCGAGGTCTATCGGATGTTGATCGAAAACAGTTACATGAATGGAGCGGTAGTCGTAGCGGACGGCGGTTATTGCTATCGGTAAATAATAAAATGAGCGACAAGGCATTTGAATCGTCCCTGAAATCCATCGAGACCGAGAACCTGATCGATCTCTACTTCTATCGCCCCATCGGCTATCGGCTGGCGCGCCTACTCGAGCATACGGGGGTCACGCCGAACATGGTTACGATCCTCTCCATCTTCGTTGGAGCCGGCACGGGCTACCTTTTTTACTTTACAAACAAGCCGTCCTACACCATCGCGGGCATTTTGCTGCTCATCATGGCCAACATCCTCGACTGTGTGGACGGGCAACTGGCGCGCCTGACAGGCATCAAGTCCGAGATCGGCCGCATACTTGACGGCATCGCCGGCGACATCTGGTTCACCCTTATTTACGTCGGCCTGGCCCTCCGCCTTACTCACCTTTACGGTACGGGATGGTTCTTCGTCCCCGCCGTTGCCTCCGGACTGTCCCACCTGCTACAGGCCGGCATCACGGACTATTACAAGACGCTCCACCTCTACTTCGTCAGCCGTGAAAAAGGGCGCGAGTTCCATAGTATCGACCAAGTCAAGGCCCAACAGCGCGCCATGAAGAGCCGCACGGACCGCGCCTTTTTCACCCTCTACGAAGTCTACACCCGCGTACAGGAATTCTGGACGCCCGCTCTACAGCAGATGCTCCGCACACTTCACGCCCGCTATGGAGACGACATCCCCGAGCACCTGCGCGTAGCCTTCCGTCGCTGCAGTCGCCACCTCATGACACACTACATCGACTTCATGACCTTCAACGGCCGCACCGTCATCCTTTTCCTCGTCATGCTCCTCAGCATACGCTGGAACGGTATCGTCTGGATCTATTTTGTCTATGAGATCGTCATGCTGAACACTATCCTCCTTCTCTCTGTGCACAAACACGAGTGTATTTGCCGTGACATCATCGATCTCGAAAGCCAGAGCTGAAGCATGCGTGTGGATAAAGAGATAAAGCCTGTCTTCGGCCTGACTGACCTGCAAGAGGCCGCCCCCATCTTCCACCAGAAATGGGCCGCCGCCATCGGCAGCCGGCTCATGAAGTGGCTGAACATCGACAAGGTGAACACCATCCACACCAAGTACAGCCACTTGCGCGGCGCCGCCTTCACCTCCGCCATACTCGCCGACCCGATGATGGACGTCCGCTATCGCCTCCACCACGCCGAGCGCCTCGACAGCCTCCCCGAGGGCGCCTTCATCACCATCTCGAATCATCCCATCGGATCCTTAGACGGCATCATCCTGATCGACATTTTCGCCTCCCGCCGGCCCGACTTCCGCGTCATGGTCAACGGCATGTTAGAACGCATCTGGGCGATGGCCGACAACTTCATCTCCGTCACCCCGCCAACGGGCAACCACACAACGTCCAATCCGGCCAACATCAACGGCGTACGCGTAGCGATCGAACGGCTGCGGACGGGGCACCCTATTGGCTTCTTCCCCGCCGGCGCCATGTCGTTCGGCACGCACCGTGGCGAGGTGCGCGACCGGCCATGGACACACAGCGTCGTCCGTCTTATCCGCAAGGCTGCTGTCCCCGTCTTCCCCGTCTATTTCGATTTCCTCAACACCCCCTTCTTCTATTTCCTCGGCCGCATCAGCTGGAAGATCCGCACCTTGCGCGTCCCTACCGAAGCCTTCAACAAGCGCGGCCAACAAGCCGACGTCTACATCGGTCGCCCCATCGATCCGCAGATCATCCGCAGCTACACCGACGATACAGCCTTAGCTGACTACCTCTATCGTACCACGTACGCTCTCCCCAAGGAGGATTGACAGTTCAATGGCTATTGTTGTAGTCTATCAAGGTCAGGGAAGGTTTGCGAATAGAGGGATGTATCCAGAGCGGCCTGAAGAACCGCAGCGGATACACACCTGATTATTCGTGGAGCCTTTTCCACCATACGTAAGTTCGATATAAGAACAAAGCCGGCAGAGGTGTCGCGTCATTAAGCACCCGCCTGCTTATGCTTCACCTTTTCCTCATACATTAAATATACCCCCGTTTTGAGACCTTTGCATGGCAATTGGTGTGTATTTTGTTTATTAATTCATTGTATAACA
>CAUPYF010000067.1:0-8376 GCA_963515435.1 uncultured Tannerella sp.
GCCGTCCGGACATCCTCGTGATCGCCGGCGGTGTGATCCCCGCGCAGGACTACGATTTCCTCTACAAGGCCGGTGTGGCCGCCATCTATGGCCCGGGTACCTCCGTGGCTAAGGCAGCCTGCCAGATCCTCGAGATCCTGTTGGCGGAAGAGAAGTAATAAGGGATTAAATTCCAGCCATAGTTTTTTGCAGACAGGGACGGGCTCCTTCAGTGGGGTTCGTCCTTGTTGTGTTTTGTGGCGATAGGAGTTTGAGAATCGTTTGCGGGATTTCCGCAAACACCAAAAAGTTTTTCATGGGACTTGCGGAATTTCCGCAAACGCCAAAAAATTTCTCGAGGCATTTGCAGCGTTGCTGCAAAGCATTTCCAAAATCGTTTTGACCGTTTCAGCGCTCTATCAAAGACATTCTGTAGGGAATAAGAAACCTCATTCTTACGTCGAACTCACGTTCTGTAAGTCATTTCCCGCGGCGGAAAGACGTTTTCGGAAATCAGTGCTCAGCCTCGCGTCTCATTTTGGCACTTCCTATGAAACGTGGATTCCAAACCGTGCATGAAGCGTGGATCCGGAAAGCGCCGATATGCTGCTATGTAAACCGCGGATCTATCTTTGTCCACGCTTCAATCATCCAGAAGAAACAGATATATGAACAATTCGATTTACCGATTCCCGAACCCGGGAAATGAGCTGGTCAAGACGTATGCTCCCGGCACGAGTGATAAAGCAGCCTTGAAAAAGGCGTTGTTGCAACTGAGCGCTGAAGAGTGGGACATCCCGCTCGTGATCGGCGGCAAGGAGATCCGCACGGGTCAGACGGGCAAAGTGGTGATGCCGCACGACCACCGCCACGTCTTAGCCACCTACCACAAGGCAGGCGAAAAGGAAGTGCAAATGGCCATCGACGCAGCCATGAAGGCACACAACGACTGGTCGATGCTGCCGTGGGAAGAGCGCGCAATGGTGATGCTGCGTGCGGCTGAGCTGTTCGCCACGAAGTATCGCTACCTGCTCAACGCAGCCGTGATGCTCGGCCAGAGCAAGAACCCCTTCCAGGCCGAGATCGACGCACCCTGCGAGCTGATCGACTTCCTGCGCTACAGCGCCTTCTACGCCGGGCAGATCTATGCCGACCAACCCTATTCGGAGAAAGGCATCATCAACCGCTTAGAGTATCGCGCCTTGGAGGGCTTCGTCTTCTCCCTGACGCCGTTCAACTTCACCTCCATCGCCTCGAACCTCAACATGGCGCCGGCCATGATGGGTAACGTAGCCGTGTGGAAGCCCTCAACGACGGCCATCTATTCCAACTACCTCCTCATGAAGGTCTTCAAAGAAGCCGGTCTGCCAGACGGCGTAGTGAACTTCATCCCCGGACAAGGCAGCGTGATTGGGCGCGTGATACTGTCCAGCCCCGACTTTGCCGGCTTCCACTTCACCGGCTCCACGGACACCTTCAACACGCTTTGGTGTCAGATGGGCGAGAACCTGAAGAAGTACAAGTCGTACCCCAAAGTGGTGGGCGAAACGGGCGGCAAGAACTTCATCTTCGCACACCCCTCAGCTCCGGCCGCAGACGTGGCAGCAGCCATCGTGCGCGGCGCCTTCGAGTATCAAGGTCAGAAGTGCTCCGCCGGATCGCGTGCCTACCTGCCGGCCTCGCTGTGGAAAGAGATCAAGGAGCGCGTGGGCGAGATGCTGAAGGAGATCAAGATGGGCGACGTGCAAGACTTCACGAACTTCATCAACGCCGTGATCGACGAGGCTTCGTTCGACAACATCATGGGCTACATCAACTACGCTCGTGAGGCGTCCGACGCAGAGATCCTCTTCGGCGGACGGGGTGACAAGTCGACGGGTTACTTCATCGAGCCGACCGTGATCCAGACGACGAACCCGGCCTTCAAGACGATGACCGAAGAAATCTTCGGCCCCGTGATCACCATCTACGTCTATGACGACGCGAAGTATGAGGAGACGCTCGAGCTCTGCGACCGCACCTCGCCCTACGGCCTGACCGGCTCCATCTTCGCCTGCGATCGTTACGCCATCGAGACGGCCTTCCGCAAGCTGCGCTATGCCGCGGGCAACTTCTACGTGAACGACAAGCCGACAGGCGCCGTCATCGCACAGCAACCTTTCGGCGGTTCGCGTGCTTCGGGTACGAACGACAAGGCAGGTGGTCCGCTGAACTTGATCCGCTGGACGAACCCGCGCTGCATCAAGGAGACGTTCGTGCCCCCGGTGCATTATGGTTATCCGTTCTTGGGCGAAAAATGATTTGAGGCTTACACCAACGCCCTCATCGACCTTTGCCCATGATTGTAGGGGCGAAAGATTTTTCGCCCCTACTACAGGAATTTCATGGGTAGCATGATTATTCGTGGGGCCCTTTCCAATTAACGATAATCCGAATGGATTTGTACAAGGCGCGTGTACACTACTGTACAAGCTGGCTTGCAGTCAATCCTGCAAAAGGACAAGGCGCTTGTACGCTACTGTACAAAGTGCTTGTACACTACTGTACAAGGTGCTTGTACGCTACTGTACAAAGCGCTTGTGCAAATCCGGCTTAATGGTTCGTTCCTGCCGTGCTACCATATCCCCTTCCACCGGCTTTACTCATCCATTGAACTCAGGCTCATTATATGGCTTCGTTTGCGGGAAACTCAAATTCGCGCACCCATACCATCCGTTACAGAACCAAAATTTTTCGCCCCTACTTGGCCGGCCTCCCTTCAACCCACATAAACAAGGAAATCCTGGAAGTGCTCTTTTGAAAGAGTCACTCCCGGGATTCCTTTATTCCCAAGCGCGGTGTTCGGCCCCGTTCCCTATCGGCGGGCGGGGGCTGCGATCCGTAGGCTCAGCCCAAATAAGTTTTCAGCAGCTTGCTGCGCGTTCCCTGCCGTAAGCGTCGGATGGCCTTCTCCTTGATCTGGCGGACGCGCTCGCGGGTGAGCCCGAATTTGTCGCCGATCTCTTCTAGTGTGACTTCTTGGCAGCCGATGCCGAAGAACATCTTAATGATGTCGCTCTCGCGCTCAGTCAGTGTGGCAAGTGCCCTGTCGATTTCCCTCGACAGCGATTCGTACATCAATGTCCCATCCGTGTTGGGGGTGTCCTCGTTGACAAGCACATCGAGCAGGCTGTTGTCCTCGCCTTCGACGAAGGGGGCGTCCACCGAGACGTGTCGGCCGGAGACCTTGAGGGTGTCCGTGATCTTGTCCACGGGGATGTCCAACTCTTCGGCCAGCTCTTCGGCCGACGGGCGACGCTCATTCTCCTGCTCAAAGCGGGAAAGCACCTTGCCGATCTTGTTGAGCGACCCGACCTGATTGAGCGGCAAGCGCACGATACGTGACTGCTCGGCCAGGGCCTGCAAGATGGATTGGCGGATCCACCACACGGCGTAAGAGATGAACTTGAATCCGCGTGTCTCGTCGAATTTCTCGGCGGCTTTGATCAGTCCCAGGTTGCCCTCGTTGATGAGGTCGGGCAGGCTCAGGCCTTGGTTCTGGTACTGCTTAGCCACGGAAACGACGAAGCGCAGGTTGGCTTTGGTGAGCTTCTCCAGCGCTTTGCGGTCGCCTTTCTTGATGGCTTGTGCAAGCTCGACTTCTTCCTCGACGGTGATCAGGTCTTCGCGGCCGATCTCCTGGAGGTATTTGTCTAACGATGCACTCTCACGATTGGTGATTGACTTGGTAATCTTTAATTGTCTCATTCGATAAGATGATGATATATATCAATGGAATACAGGGCGCAAAGATAGGGCGAGGCGCTGCATCTTCACGCATAGGCGCTATGCTGCGGCGTCTCGCCCATCGGTTTACTCCGACAGATTGATGGCGTAGAACTGCGTGCGACCGTTCGGGTAGAAGCCTTTGATGAAGAGGCCTTGCTCCTCGGACGAGCCTTTCTGCACACGCTCCACGATCTGGAAGAGGTCTTCGGGCGAGGAGATGCGCTGGTCGTTCACCACCATGATGATGAAGCCCTTGCGGATGCCAGCCTCCTGCACCTTGCCGCGGCTGATACCGTTGACCTCGATGCCATAACTAACACCGTACTCGCGTTTTTGTTCGTCGCTGAGGGCGCGGAAGGCGGCTCCGAGCACCTCCGACGCATCGCCATTCTTCTTCACCACCGCCGTGCTGCCTTGCGAGTTGCGCAGCTCCACGGTGAAGGTCTTCTTCGATCCGTAGCGGTCCACGTCGAGCTTCACCTTGTCGCCCGGGCGGAACTTGCCGATCTGCTCCTGCAGCGCGTTGGACGAACGGACGCGCACGCCATTGACGGCCGTGATGACGTCGCCCACCTCCAGGCCGGCTGTCTTCGCCGAGCTGTGCTGGCTGAACTCAGCCACATAGGCGCCCTCGAGCTCCTTGACCTTCTTGTCTTGCGAGGCAGCGGCCTCCGCGTTCTGAATCGATATACCTAAGACGGCACGCTGCACGGCGCCGTACTGCTTCAGGTCGCTGACCACCTTGCCCGCGATGCTGATGGGCACGGCGAAAGAGTAGCCGGCGAAGTTGCCCGTCTCGGAGTAGATGGCCGTGTTGATGCCCACCAATTCGCCGCGCGTGTTGACGAGGGCGCCACCACTGTTGCCCGGGTTCACGGCCGCGTCGGTTTGGATGAACGACTCGATCTTATTGCGATCCGAGCCGCCCGTCATGATGCCGCGCCCCTTGGCGCTGACGATGCCGGCCGTGACCGTAGAGTTCAGATTAAACGGGTTGCCGACAGCCAAGACCCACTCGCCCACACGGAGCTGTTCAGAGTCACCGAAAGGCAGCGTCTTGAGGTCCTTCGCGTCGATCTTGATCAGGGCGATGTCTGTGCTGGGATCAGTGCCGATGATCTTGGCGGAGAACTTGCGGTTATCATTGAGCGTCACCTCCAACTCATCCGAGTTTTCGACCACGTGGTTGTTGGTCACGATATACCCGTCGGTAGAGATGATCACGCCCGATCCTGCCCCGACGCGTGGCTGGGGCATGCGTTGCTGGAATCCGCCGCCGTTGCCAAAGAAGAACTCGAAGGGGTCGAAGATGTCGCCCCCCCGGCGGCTGCTCCGTGAGGCGTCCATTTGGGTGGTCGCCTTGATGTGCACCACGGCATGGACGGCCATGTCGGCAGCGTAAGTAAAGTCCGTGCGTTCGGCCGGTTCAGCCTGGTAGCCGGCCAAGTGAACAGATTGCTTAAACGTGTCGTCGTCGCCCACTATCGCCCGAACGTCGGCGTTGCGGTGAGCCATATAAGAGACTGCCCCTAAAGCAGACACGAAACTGATCGCCGCAACAAGGGCAATCGCCAATCCTTTTTTCCACATTGCATTCATTGTTTCGATCTTTAATTGATTATTGATTGATGTGATCTGAAAACTCAAAAAGGGTGCTATTATTCTTTGTCACGCCCCCCTTTTTTGCACTTTTAACCTGCCCTCCCCGGGCTTAACCGGGCTTAACGACAACGCCTTGGAGGCAGCTTTGTTTTTAACAGACCGCCCCTGATATTCCCTGACATTGCAGCACTAAAAAAGCGAGATCGGCCGACTTCCCTTTTGAGAGGGGGAGATCACTGGCCGACCTCGTGCGTTGCATTCCGTCTTCACCGCCACCGCGTGGGGGACGGCGAGAGGTTATACCGGTTCAAAATCTTCTTTGCCGACACCGCAAAGCGGGCACACCCAATCGTCGGGGATTTCTTCAAACGCCGTGCCTGGATCGATCCCGCCGTCCGGATCCCCTACCTCGGGATCATAAATGTAGTCGCATACGGTACATCTGTACTTTCCCATTTCTTCTCTGAATTTTTAATTAGACGGAGCAAAGATAGAGCGGAAAAGTTGCACTCCTTTCAGAGAGTCCATTGTACCGAAGCGCCTCCCAGAAGCCCTTCTCTTTCCGAAAGCGTTTGCAGAAATGCTGCAAAGGCTGAAAGAATGGAAGGCGTCCCCCTGTCTCCCCACCCTTTCCTCCCTGCCTTTTCAAGCGGTTGCGAATCGTAACCTGAACATCAAAAAAGGAGGGTTTTTACCGCTTTTTCATTGAGAAAAAAGCCCGATTTCAAAGGCGAACAAAGAAAGCGGTTACGAATCGTAAGTTACGACCGAAGTGCCTGAAATTGAAACACTACGCAATTCCCGAAATCCACCCTTGCATGGATGCATTTTCTTTTACCTTTGCCGCCGTTTCAATAATTAATCACCAAATAATCAGCAATTAATCAGAAAGAACTTGCGTATGAATCCACAAGAGTTATCAATGAACGCCAACCGCCTGGTTGCGTTTTTGCAGAAGCCTGCTTCAGAATTTACTAAGGCCGACATCATCTCGTTCATCCGCCAGAACGATATCAAGATGATCAATTTCATGTATCCTGCGGGAGATGGTCGCCTGAAAACACTCAATTTCATCATCACCAACGAAGAGTACCTCGAAACGATCCTCACCTGCGGCGAGCGTGTGGACGGATCGAGCCTCTTCTCCTTCATCGGCGCCGGCAGCAGCGACCTCTACGCCATCCCGCGTTTCCGCACCGCCTTCGTCGATCCGTTTGCAGAGATTCCCACCCTCTCCATGCTCTGCTCCTACTTCAACAAGGACGGCGAACCCCTCGAAAGCGCACCCGAATACACCCTCCACAAGGCTTGCAAAGCCTTTACGGACGTGACCGGCATGCAGTTCGAGACGATGGGTGAGTTGGAATACTACGTCATCGTTCCGCAGGAGGATTATAAGGACTTCGAGGCTACGGATCAGAAGGGCTACCACGAGTCAGGGCCCTACGCCAAGTTCAACGATTTCCGCACCGAGTGCATGTCATACATTGCACAGACCGGTGGACAGATCAAATACGGCCACTCTGAGGTGGGTAACTTCACCCTCAACGGCTACATCTACGAGCAGAACGAGATCGAGTTCCTGCCCGTTGCTGCCGAGGAGGCTGCAGACCAGCTGATGATCGCCAAGTGGGTGATCCGCAACCTCGGCTATCAGTATGGCTACAACGTGACCTTCGCTCCGAAAATCACTGCCGGAAAGGCCGGATCGGGGCTGCACATCCACATGCGCTTCACTAAGGACGGCAAGAACCAGATGCTCACCAACGGCGTACTCTCCGAGACGGCTCGCAAGGCCATAGCCGGTATGATGGAGCTGGCGCCGTCGATTACGGCTTTCGGCAACACGAACCCGACGTCGTACTTCCGCCTCGTGCCACACCAGGAAGCGCCGACGAACGTATGCTGGGGCGACCGCAATCGCTCTGTGTTAGTGCGCGTGCCGTTAGGCTGGTCTGCCAAGACAGATATGTGCTCCCTGGCCAACCCGTTAGAGAAGGAAAGCCACTTCGACACAGCGCAAAAGCAGACCGTGGAGATGCGCTCGCCGGACGGATCGGCTGAGCTCTACCTGTTGATGGCCGGCTTGGCCGTTGCTTGCCGCCACGGCTTCGAGATCCCCAACGCGTTAGAGATCGCCGAGAAGACGTACGTCAACGTCAACATCCACAAGAAGGAGAATGAGGACAAGCTGAAATCGCTCGCTCAGCTGCCCGACAGCTGCGAAGCTTCAGCCGACTGCCTCGAGAAGCAGCGTAAAGTGTTCGAGGAGCACGATGTCTTCAGTCCGGGCATGATCGACGGCATCCTGGCCAACCTGCGCAGCTACAAGGACAAGACACTCCGCGCCAGCCTCGATGGTAAGACGGATGAGATGCTTGCCCTCGTGAAAAAGTATTTCCACTGCGGATAATTCATATCACCCCATTTAGGGTAATTGTTTGGGCATGCTCCCGGTGAGGTTCTTGATCCTCATCGGGAGCTGTTTTTTAGGGGGGCTTTTTCTCGAAAAAACGCTTTTTGTGGCAAAGAGAGGGGGATGAACGTACGTACAACCTGCCGGCGGAAAGGTTTTTGATTTTCCGTCGCCCGTTTACATTTGCCGCCGATAAACAAATTATTCACATAGAGGGAGGCTTCGCAAAAGCATGCCTCCCCAAGGGGTGCCTTACTTACACAGGCTGAGATCATACCCTAAGAACCTGATCCGGGTAATGCCGGCGGAGGGACAACGGTGGTTTTCATCTCTTTTTTTGTGCACAGTAAATCGCTCCCCATTTAATTGATACAATCAAATGAGGAAGATTTTCTACAGCGTGGCCGGACTGCTGACTCTGTCCGGCGGAATGTCGGTCACGGCGCAACAGGCGGCCGTGGACACGACGAATGTGTATGAACTGAACGAGGTCGTTGTTTCGGCCGTGCAAGCGCGGCGCGAGACGCCCGTGGCCTTCCGCAACGTATCGGCCGCGGAGCTGCGCGAGAACAACACGGGCCAGTCGTTGCCCTACCTCTTCACGCAGACGC
>CAUPYF010000068.1:0-8251 GCA_963515435.1 uncultured Tannerella sp.
GACTACTATATTATTTTTCTATTCTACATTCAATCCTTGATATGCTTTTTCTATATATATACATCCATATGCATGCATGAATCAAAATACACAATATTATACAGTATTATTTGCGCGGATTATATGATAATACAATTTATTTCATTCATATATGTATGCACGACACTATATCAATAAGTTCAATTTATCTATGTGTGATAAGAAAGAAATAAAATAACATTTTTCATAGATTCATGCATGCATTGAAATATAGCATACACTATGAATACACCATATGCACGCACGAAAATATGAAAATTTCTCCTGTGCCCCCCTTCGCAACGCCAGACTGCCCCGCCCCGATCGCTGCGAGATGTTCGCTTTGGCTTTTCTCTTTCTTTGCCGCCGCTTTCAACCCCCAATCCACTGCTACTTAGCTCTTGTAACTCGTAACTATTCACTCGTAACTCGTTTTTAGATGAACCTCGTATTGGATCAAGGCAACACGGCCACGAAAATCGTTCTCGTCGACCGTGGAAGTGCCGTCTACAGCGGCGCATATCCCCGCCTGACGCCGGAGGAACTCGCCACGCTCATCGACCGCTACCGCCCCGAGCGCGGCATCATCGCCTCCGTCGCTGAGCCCGACCCCGCCTGGCTCCCCCTGCTCCGCCGACGCCTCCGCCGCTTCCTCTCCCTCAACGACGACCTGGGGCTCCGCCTGCCCATCACCATTGGCTACCTGACCCCCGAGACGCTCGGCCGAGACCGCATCGCCGCAGCCGTCGGTGCCCACACCCTCCGCGCGGACGCCCCGCTCCTCGTCATCGACGCCGGTACGGCCATCACGTACGACCTCGTCCTCCCGCCCGGGCACTTCGTCGGCGGAAACATTTCGCCCGGCCTCACCACCCGCTTCCGAGCCCTGAATCACTACACCAGTCGCCTGCCCCTCGTGCACGAGCGCGAAGAGGTTCCCCCCCTCGGGACGACTACCGAGACGGCGATCCTCTCCGGCGTCGTCAGCGGCATCGTCTATGAAATGAATGGATATATCGACGATCTGCGTTCAAAACATCCCGATCTCGTCGTCTTTTTGACCGGCGGTAACGCTTTTTATTTTGACGGAAGACTGAAATGCGTCACCTTTGCCTCTGAGAATTTAGTGTGGATCGGATTAAATCGAATTTTAGAATATAATGTTGAAGACAAAGACAAATAAGTCAGTCCTCCCCCTCCTTTGCATCCTCCTTTGCGGCTCCTCCCTGCCGGCGATGGCACAAAACAGCACAAACTCCCCTTATACACGTTTCGGATATGGCATGCAGGCCGACCGCTCCTTCGCGGCCGGACGCGCCATGGGCGGCATCGGTTACGGCCTACGCTCCTCCCGGCAAATCAACCCGATGAACCCCGCATCGTACACCAGCATGGACTCCCTCACCTTCCTTTTCGACGGCGGGTTGACGGCGCAATTGTCCTGGTTCGACGACGGCACTCACCGCCAGCACAATCTGAACGGCAATTTTGAATATGCAGCCTTGCAATTCCCCCTCCATCGGCAACTCGCCGTCTGCTTCGGCCTCCTGCAATAGTCCTCCGTCGGCTACGCCTACACCGCGCCCAGCCAGGGCGACTCCCACTACACGGATCAGTTCAGCGGATCGGGCGGATTAAACGAAGTCTACGGCGGCCTGTCTGTCGAGCCGTGGAAAAAGAGACTTTCCATAGGAGCCAACATCAGCTACATGTTCGGGAGCATCTCCCACAACAGCGTGACGAACCTTACGAATCGGTTTTACTGGCGCAATAAGATGCGCGTGCATAACATCAAATACGACTTCGGCCTGCAATACGTGCACCCGCTGACGAAAACCGATCGACTGACCTTCGGCGCGGTCTACTCCCCGAAGCTCCGCCTCGGCACCACCGTTAGCGACGAGACGAGTTTCAGAGAAGACTTCTCCACCGTGATCGAAGGCGATACGATACGCAACGCCGGGTTCGACATCCCGAACGTGTATGGCGCGGGGCTTTCCTACACAAGAGATTATAAGATGATACTGGCGGCCGATGTATCCTTCCGGCAATGGTCGAAGGCGCAGTTTTACAACCGCGACGGCGAGTTTAATGACCAAATTTGCGTCGCCCTCGGAGGCGAATACATCCCGAACGCTTTCACCCGCGCCTACCTCCAACGCATCCGCTATCGCGCGGGGCTGCACTACGGCAACTCCTACGTAAAAGTGAACGGGGGTGGATATAAAGAATACGGACTGACGCTGGGTGTGGGCCTTCCGATGCTCGACAATCGGTCGTTCCTCAACGCATCGTTAGAGTACGTCAAAGTCGCACCGGATCATAAAGGTCTCATCGACGAACAGTATCTCCGATTTACGGTGAGTTATACATTTAATGAGTATTGGTTCTTCAAACGCAAGGTGGATTGAAAGAGAATGAGAAAGAGAGAGAGTTGTTTTCTGATTATTGAATATAAAAAGACAATGAGGATATGAAAATCAAAGGAATTCTGAGTGTCGCCGTATTGCTGGCGACGGTAATGGGTGCGAATGCACAAAAGGGTGTGGACAATGGGTCCCAATTCGGCTCCGGAGAAGACAGCATTCGGTGTCTTACAAATATCAGCTTATTTATCCCCTATGCCAAGGTGAACAACTATCAGGACGCTTATCCGTATTGGAAAATCGCATACGATGAATGTCCGGCTGCCACGAAGGACATTTACCTCTACGGCGTCCGCATCATGAATTGGAAGATCGAGCAGGAGAAAGACCCCGCAAAGCGGGACGCACTCGTCAACGACCTGATGGCCGTCTACGACAAGCGAGTGAAATATTTCGGCGGTGATAAGAAGTATGGCAAAGACTGGATCTTGGCACGTAAGGTGGAAGACTACCTCCGTCTGAAGGGCGAAAAAGCCGACATCGCGGCAGCCTACGCGTGGTTAGGCGAAGTGCTGGACGAGTACAAAGACAAGGTGGACGAATTGGCCGTGTCGCAGTACATGTTCCTTTCGCATAAGATGATGGAGAAAGACGAGGCCGGCCCCAAAGCCAAATTCGTTCAGGACTTCCTTCGCTGCTCGTCCATCTTCGAGACACAGATCAAGGCCGCTCAGGAAGCCAACAACCAGAAGCAATTAGACAACCTGCTGGCCATGAAGGCGGGTATAGAGAAAGGATTCTCCGGAAGTGGCGCCGCCGACTGTGAGACGTTGCAAAGCATCTACGCCGACCAAATCGAAACGAATAAAGACAACTTAGATTTCCTGAAGGAGACACTTACGCTGTTGCGACGCGCCGGATGTCAGGAGATCGAGGCTTATTTCAAAGCATCCGAATACGCTTACCAGAAGGAGAAAACGGCCGAAATCGCTTTTGGCATGGGTAATCAGGCGATCAAGAAGAAGGACTACAGCAGCGCCGAACGCTACCTCTTGGAAGCAGCAGACATGGCCACCGAGAAGGATATGAAGGAGAACATCTACTACACGCTGGCTGCCCTCTCTTCCCAGCAGCGCTCGTATCCGAAGATGCGTAACTACTGCTACAAGGTGCTGGAGTTTAATCCGAACAACGGCAAAGCATACATCCTGATCGGCAACGCCTACGCAGCCACGGCTGGCAGTATCTATCCGGACGATCCGGTGAAGAGAAAATGTGTCTATTATGCGGCAGTGGACAAATTTCAGAAGGCGCGTTCCGTTGATTCATCGGTAGCCTCAGAAGCCGCCACGTTGATCGGACGTTACAGCTCGTATTTTCCCACGACTGAAGAAGTCTTCATGCATCCGGACCTCAATAAAGGCGCCGGTTTCACGATAGGCGGCTGGATCGGCGAGCATACGACGATACGCTAACATCCCTCTTCCGACCAACGAAGAGGTGATGATTCACAAGAAAAACGCCCCCGGCATAGCAATCGTTTCTACAGCGGTTGCTATGCTTCTTTTTTGCTCGATCGCTTCGTGCGGTTTTGAAAAGAAAGAGGAGGTGGAGATCGGCTTCAACCCCGACAGCACCTATACAATGAAGGCTGTGGACGTAGTCACGCTCGTGTCTGACTCCGGCATCACGCGCTATAAAGTGGAAACACGCCAATGGTTCATGTTCGGAGAGGCGACGGAACCTTACTGGTATTTCCCGAAAAAGTTACATTTGGAGAAGTTCGATTCACTCTTTCGCGTCGAGGCCAGTGTGGATGCCGACACGGCGTATTTCTACGAGCGGCGTAAACTCTGGAAACTGATAGGCAATGTGCGGGTCAGGAGCCTGCAAGGCGAACAGTTTGAAACGAGCGTCCTCTATTGGGACCAGAATACGGAGACGATCTATTCCGATCGTTTCATTCGGATTACTAAGGGTGATTTTGTCAACACCGGCCAGGGCTTCGAGTCGAATCAGGCGTTGACACAATATAAAATCTTCAATTCGGCGGCAGAAATCCCGTTCGAGGATCGCTCTTCGGACTCCACAAGTATCACTCCCCCTCTACCTCCGACATAATCCGATTATAAAAAGCATAGCAAATTTGCCGTATATCAATTTTTGCACCTCCTTTGTGCGCGCTAAATCAAAAGACAATTAATATTTCACAGAAATAAAGATGGCTACATTAGAAAAGATTAGAGGACACGCTCCGCTGCTGGTTACTATTGTCGGTCTTGCCCTGCTGGGGTTCATCATTGAGGACTTTTTGAACTCAGGGTCGACCTATTTTCGTCAATCAAAAAATCAGGTTGTGACAGTCAATGGCACTTCAGTCGATTATCAGGAATATCAACAACGCATCGAGGAAATGACAGAGGTCACCAAGCTGCAATACGGGTTACAAAGCCTGACGGAAGAACAGACCTTGGAGCTTCGCAGAAACGTATATAATTCGATCGTGCATGAAATCGTAATGAAGGATGTGGCAGATAAGATCGGTATCGACGTGACGTCAGACGAACTCTTCGATATGATCCAAGGTGATAATATCCCTCCGATCGTTCAGCAAAACCCCTTATTTATCGACCCGCAGACGCAGCGGTTCAGCAAAGCGCGCGCTATAGGCGTATTGAAGACGCTCGAAAACATCGACGCCGTACCTGAAGCACAACGCGAGGAAATGGTGCAGGCGCGTAACTTTTGGCTGTTCTGGGAAAAGAACATGAAGCTGCAACGGATGCAAGAGAAATACATGAATCTGTTGACGAAAGCCATCGTAGCCAATCCGATCGACGCCAAAGATGCCTATGAGGGATCGGCCGAAAGTTCAGACATCGTATATGCCGTGCAGTCGCTGGCCTCGATACCCGATTCTACGGTGCAGGTTGACGAGTCGCAGATTCGGAGACTTTATAATGAACGTAAGGAACAGTATAGGCAGAGAGAGGCGCGTGTGATCGACTACTTGGCCGTGGAGGTACGCCCGAGTAAGGGGGATTACGACGCGGTGAGCAAAGACATGGAAGAAGCCAAGGCTCAAATGGCCGTAACCGACAGCAGTGTGGAGAGCATCGTCTCGAAATATTCCCGCACGCCATACATGGATTTTTATCTGTCGGAAAACGACATCCGCGACGAGGATCTGAAACGTTTTGTGCAGACGGCCGAGATGGGTGCCATGGAAGGCCCCATCTTCAAGGACGAGAGCTACCGCCTCTACAAGTTAATCGGTCGTAAATCCGCCCCCGATTCGGTGAAGATCAGCGATATCTTTATTGCCTCACAAAACGGCGCGATCACCGACGATATGACCCATTTGGCCGACAGCCTTATGACGCTGCTAAAAGGCGGTGCCGACTATGCTGAGTTGGCTAAGAAATATTCCTCCCTCTCGTCCGGAGAAAATGGCGGCGATTTGGGGTGGCTCACCGAGGCGTCACTTAGCCAAGCCAACATCGGTAAAGACTTTGAACGTGAAGCCTTCGCCGCGCCCATCAATCAGCCAACACTGATAAAGACCGACAATGGATACCACCTGATGAAGGTGACAGAGCGCACCGTAGCCGTTCCGAAGTATAAAGTAGCCTATGTCTACATGGATGTGCACCCGAGCAACAAAACCTACAGCAAAACATTCAACGACCTGAACGCCTTCGTAGCCAAGAACAACACCGCAGAGAAGATAGAAGCTGCTGTCAAAGAGAGTGGCTACGAGCTGACGCCGGACGTGACAGTGACGGGCGAGGATCACCAACTCGGCATGATTCAGGATGCCCGCCAAGTGGTTCGTTGGGCGTTTGAGAACAAGACGAAGGGAAAAGTGTCGGACATCAAGGAGTGCAAATCGCGAATTGCGAACTCGAGCGATTACAAAACGACCTATGTCGTAGCCATCTTGCGCAACGTGCTGCCCGAAGGTTATCAATCGTTTGAGACGGTTGCACCGACCATTCGCCGCGAGTTAGCCGTTCGGAAGAAAGGCGAGGATGTGGCTGCCGGGTTGAAGGCGAAGAACCTGACCTCACTCGAGGCCTACGCTTCGGCCATGAATTCGCGGATCGACACAGTGAAATTCATCACCATGAACACGTCGCGCATCACGGGCATCGGTATCGAACCGATTCTGAACGCCAGTGTGGCTTATGCTAAACCGAACACACTGACGGGACCTGTAGCCGGATATAACGGCGTATATGTGTTCCGGGTGTACAACCGGACGAAAGAGGCCGGGGCCTACAACGAGCAGGCGCAAATGCGTGAGATTGAGGCGAACATGGCTCCTCGGGTGGGCTACTTCGCTATCCAGAAATTGGTAGATAATTCCAAAATCAACGACAATCGCATCCGATTTGAATAGGATCCTATTTGTAAGAATTTGAATAAAACTCGGGCTGCCGTGGCGAAGGAGGACGTCACGGCAGTCTTTTTTTATACTCTCTCCTGTTTGATTCTTGAAAATGTAGGCTGAACGTGAGTTCGACGTAAGAAATCCTTTTCTCCGCATCGGGGGAAGACACCCTTCCCAATGGCTCACAGACAAAGCATGCTTAAGAGGTGATGCAAAGCAGTCTTGCAACCATCGTGCAAGGTGGCTTGCAGACCTGTTGCAAAAGGACAAGGTGCTTGTACGCATGCTGACAAGGTGCTTGTACGCATGCTGACAAGGAGGCTTACAGGCATCGTGCAAGCTCCAATTTCTCCATTTTGATGTTTGCAGGGCACCTGCAAGTGCCACGGAGGCGCGGATGACGTTTGCGGATCTCCCCGCAAAGACCAAATTCTCTGTTTTGATGTTTGCTGCGCTCTTGCGAAGACATCCTACAGAAAAAAACGAAGCTCATTCTTACGTCGAACTCACGTTGAATAAGGAATAATAACCCACTCTATCCATCGGGGGCGGCTCCCGCTTCGTGTTTGCTCTGTACTCCCCCGGCCGCGTATGCCTAACGCGACCAATGGAGAATGAAGGTTTACTACCAGAAAGTTCTGAGGGGGAAGGAGGGGTGGAAACGGAAGTAGATGCCGAAGGAATAGCTGAAGCGGTCGCCCTCGTAGTCATGTCGGCGGAGGGGATCGTCGATGGGGGCAGCGAGACGATGAAAGGCGTCGAAGTCGATACCAAGGGAGAAGTCGCGGCTGATGCGACGGGTGTATTCGGCGCTGAAGAGGAGCATGTGCGGACGATGGTAGACGGCGCCGTCAAGGTAGGTGGATATGACGCCGAAGTAGGGATGGCCGAAGAGGGAGACGAAGTCGTGACACTGCCAGTAGGCTGCGCGGAGGTGGAAGTCAGCCAGATCGGCACTGAGCAGGGCATAGCGTCCGTGTCCGCGTTTGACGGGCCAGAGGTTGCCGGCATGCTGGTAGTAGCCGGCTAAGGCGAGCTCGGCGGAGAGCCGGCGGAGGACGCCGCGACGGGCGTTCCACTCGATGCCCGCCCCGAGGACTCCGTTGAGCATGGTCTGCACGGACTGGTCGCCGTTGAGGGTGTCTATCTCACCGCCGCGATGCTGGGCCAGGCCTTGGGCGAGGGCGTAGAGATGGAGGGGGGTGTCGGGCGGGGAGATGAAATAACGCGTGGTGAGGCCGAAGGTGAAGGCCTCTTGATGGGTGTCTAATTTGTAGATGAAACTCTCCCAGTTGATCCAGGTGTCAAGGCGCACGCGGCGCGGGTGATAGAGGATCTGTAGGCCGGCTTCGGGATCGGCAGAGAGATTGAGTTCGGGGTTGTAGATCGGCTCGATAAGGCGATGATTGGCGCCGCCGTAGAGATCGCCGAGAACGACGTCGACCTGCGGGGAGAGGGCGACGCGAGCACGGAA
>CAUPYF010000069.1:0-8165 GCA_963515435.1 uncultured Tannerella sp.
CCCCCCCCCCCCCCCCCCCCCCCCCGGCGGCGGAATATCGGGGCAAATACTTGAGAATAAAAAGGACGTTCACAAAAAGGTAGATGCCTAACTCTATGAATGGGTATTTCGCTTTCATGTTCAATGATGGGATAAAGAAGGTGAGACAGGGTGTATCGTGAAGAAGCAGAAAATCCTACCGGAGGAGGGAGATCACTCTCTCCGCCAGCAAGACTTCTTGGTATTTAGCTTTTCGCCCCCCTACGCGGTGTAGGTGGAGGCCGACGTGTCGCCGCCCTTGCCCGTCCAGTTGGTGTGGAAGAACTCGCCACGTGGCCGGTCGGCGCGCTCGTAGGTATGTGCTCCGAAATAGTCGCGCTGCGCTTGCAGGAGGTTGGCCGGCAGACGCTCTGCGCGATAGCCGTCGAAGTAGGAGAGCGCGGCGCCCATCGAGGGGACGGGAATGCCGTTCGTCACGGCCGCGGCCACCACGCGTCGCCAACCGGCCTGCGCGGTGAGCACTTTCTCCTTGAAGAAGGGGTCGAGGAGGAGGTTTGTCAGGTCGGGGTGGCGGTCGAAGGCTTCCTTGATCTTGGCTAAGAAGGCGGAGCGAATGATGCAGCCGCCGCGCCACATGAGGGCGATGCCACCGTTGTTGAACTGCCAGCCGTAGGTGCGAGCGGCCGCACGCATGAGGGCGTAGCCCTGGGCATAGGAGACGATCTTGGCGGCATAGAGCGCGTCGCGCAGGTCGCGGACGAAGGCGGCGCGGTCGCCTGTGAACGCAGGTGTGGGGCCGGTGAGCTCGCGAGCGGCGGCGACGCGTTCGTCCTTCATCGCCGAGAGACTGCGTGCGAAGACCGCCTCTGTGATCAGCGTCAGGGGCACGCCTTCGTCGAGCGCTGCGGTGGCGGTCCATTTGCCGGTGCCCTTCTGCCCGGCTGCATCGAGGATGGTGTCGAGCGTGTACGTGCCCGACGCGTCGCGGTAAGCCAAGATGTCGCGCGTGATCTCGATTAAGTAGCTGTCCAATTCGCCTTGGTTCCATTCCCGGAACACCTCGTGCATCTCCGCGTTCGACATGCCTAAGAGATCTCGCATAATCTGGTACGTCTCGCAGATCAACTGCATGTCGCCATACTCGATGCCGTTGGGCACCATCTTCCCGAAGTGGCCCGCGCCGTCCTCGCCCACCCAGTCGCAGCAAGGCATGCCGTCGGCCCGGGCGCAGATGGATTGGAAGATGGGCCGCACGAGCTCCCACGCGGCCTTCGATCCGCCGGGCATCATCGACGGCCCATGGAGCGCGCCCTCCTCGCCGCCGGAGACGCCCATTCCGATATAGAGCAGCCCTTTGCTCTCCACATATCGCGTGCGCCGGATCGTGTCCGGGAAGTGCGTATTGCCGCCGTCGATGATCACATCGCCCGGCTCCAAGTGGGGGATCAGCTGCTCGATCAGCTCGTCCACCGCGGGCCCGGCCTTGACGAGCATCATCACCTTGCGCGGCCGCCGGATGGCGCGGCAGAGTTCCTCCACCGAGTGCGCGGCGATGAACTTCTTGCCCTTTCCGCGCCCACTGACGAAGCGGTCGACCTTCTCCGTCGTACGGTTATACACGGCCACCGTATAGCCCTTGCTTTCCATATTGAGCACCAAGTTTTCGCCCATCACGGCAAGCCCTATCAGCCCGATGTCTGCTAATTCTTTCATTTTGATTCTTCTCTTATATGGTTATGAATTGGGGGTGTCTTTGGTCATCCATTGGGAGGTCATCTGTTGTACTTCTTCCATTGTATAGCAGCGCACTTCGCCGCGCAACCACGCAGCATGTCTTCTATAAATCTCTGCTCTAAGTTCTTCCATAGGCACACGGAGGAACGGTGCGACATCGTCTTCATCAAGCAGTGTGTCTGCTTCGTATTCCACCACCGACTCTGTCACGTGGTCAGCGTTATTCTTTTCGGGATAAGTATTCTCTTTCATTGTGATCTATCTGTTTGGTTTTGATTCTGCAAAAGTAGACGTTCGAGGGCAGCGGGGTGAGTAAGAAAGAATGCTTGGGGGAATTTATAGTCAATCGGAAAAGGCTTGCAATAATTAAGGGGCGCCGATCAAAAGTGACGCCGGCAGGCCGCACGGGCCGGACCGGGGGGAGCACATGCCCCCAAAAACAGTCTGCGACGGGCGGTATAAAAGGTATCGCACGCCCGGAGAAACCTGTCTGTCAGGAAGTGCGCTTTCTTGAATCAAACTTTCATTCAAGTAGATGAAACCTTCATTCAAGTAAATAAAACTTTCATCTAAGTAGATTAAAGTTTGATTCAGACTTGATAGCCTTGAGTCAAACAAGAATATCCGAAGGGATCAGACAAGAATATCCGAGGCAGATAAGGGGTTTATCCGCCTTGGACAGAGCTAAAGTCAACCAGGTATGGCCTCAAGAATCATTGGGTGTGTCCGGCACGCCTATTTATCCGCAAACCATTTTCGTTCGACTATAATTGGACGTGGGTTCGATGTAAGAATACGTGAGTTCGACGTAAGGAATTCATTCACCGATATAGGGATGGACTCCCTTGCACGATGCCTGCAAGCTGCCTTGTCAGCATGCGCACAAGCGCCTTGTCAGCATGCGCACAAGCGCCTTGTCAGCATGCGCGCAAGCACCTTGTCAGCATGCTCACAAGCACCTTGTCAGCATGCGCGCAAGCACCTTGTCCTTTTGCAAGATGGCTGCAAGCCATTGGGTAAGGTGTTTCCCTCGGTGCGAGGAAATGGATTTCTTACATCGAACTCACGTTAATTGGGAGGCGTTTGCTGCCAGTGGTAGCAAATCAGAATCTGATTGAGTTTTTTTGTTGCCAGAGGCTGTGAATCACCCCTACTTGTCTGTGCTTACTTTTGCGACCGTCATTTATGCCACACATTATATTATATCCATACAACCTCCCCCTCCAATGAAAAAAGACAAAAGCCACATCGCACGCATCCTCGCGACGCTCCGGGGGCGCGACCGTAGGCAGGAACGGGAAGCGGAAGAAGACCTCCTCAAGGCCGTCTATGAGCAGGGCGGACGCCTATCGGCCGATGAGATGCGGCGGGTGAGCGAGGCGTTAGGCATCGACGCTAACCGTACGGCCGCCGCTGTGGGTCGACTGGCGCTGTGCGGTGAACTGACGATGGGCGACGACCTCCGACTGACCGATACAGGGCGCGAACACGCCCTGCGGATCGTCCGGGCACACCGCATCTATGAGCAATACTTAGCCGAGCACTCAGGGTACGCCCCCGCTGAGTGGCACGAGCGTGCCGACCACATGGAGCATCGTATCAGCGACGCCGAGCAGGAGCGCATCGTCTCCCTGCTGCGCAACCCCCTCTTCGATCCGCACGGTGACCCCATCCCTACGCGCTCGCTTGAGGTGGCCGACCGCGGCGACGACAGCCCCACCCTGCGCCCGCGCTCTTGGTGGCGCATCACGCATGTAGAAGACGACAACCGCGCGCTCTTCACCGAGATTGCTGACCGGGGGCTGACGAAGGACTCCGTGATCTTCATTATCGACCTCACGACTTGCACTTTCGCCTTCCGCTATGAGGGCGAAAGTTTCACCCTGCCTATGGTGGCGCTCGGGGCAATCAATATGGAACCGATAACGGACGATGAAGTGCGTCGTTTCCCCGACGCCAATGCCCAACGCCTCACTCGCCTTCGCATGGGTGAGACGGCGCGCATCGTGGGCCTATCGCCTTCCTGCCGCGGAGCACTGCGCCGCCGCCTGCTCGACCTGGGCTTTGTGCGGGGCAGCACAGTAGGCATTGATTTAGTGAGCCCGATGGGTAATCCTGTGGCCTATGCCGTGCGCGGCACGGACATCGCCCTGCGCCACGATCAGGCGCGCTATATCCTTATTGAAAGCGCTCCGTCTTCCTCCCAATAGACCGACTATGAATCCATCAACAAACACCGCCCCTCTTTGCACCAACTGCCCCAAGGTGATGGGGCATGGATTAGAGCGACGCGGCGACCGGGCCGGAGGCGAACGCTTCGTCGTGGCCTTGGCTGGCAATCCGAATACGGGCAAGAGCACCGTCTTCAACGCCCTGACCGGGCTGAAGCAGCACACGGGCAACTGGCCCGGAAAGACGGTGGGCAAGGCCGAGGGTTTCTTTGGTTTCCGCGACAACATGTATCGTATCGTCGACCTGCCCGGCACGTACTCACTCGCTTCCACGTCGGAGGACGAGGAGATCGCCCGCGACTTCATCCTCTTTGGCCGGCCGGACGTGACCGTCATGGTGGCCGACGCGACGCGCTTGGAACGCAACATGAACCTCATCCTGCAAGTGTTACAGATCACCGATCGAGCTGTGCTCTGCGTCAACCTGCTCGACGAGGCCGAGCGCAACCATATCCACATCGACCTCAACGCCCTCTCGCGACGGCTCGGCATCCCCGTGGCGGGTTGCTCGGCGCGGTCGGGCAAGGGCATCGACCGCCTGCTGGAGATGATGCACGAGGTGGCCACGGGCGCCTACGTCTGCCGGCCACACCGCGCCACGAACTTGCCGCCCGCCACGGCGGATCATATCCGCGTCTTGACCGAGGCCGTGGCCCGTGTGCACCCCAACTTATCGAACGCCGAATGGATCGCCTTCCGACTCGTCGAGCAGGATCCGAGCGTGCGCCAACGTTTCGGCAACGCGGAGCTGAACGCGCTGGCCGAAAACATCCACCTCCAGATCAGCAACAACTTTCACGACCAATGGATGGAGGATATCTATGCCCAGGCTGAGGCGATCTGTCGCGACGTCGTGACGCAGGGCAACCGCCGCGGCCGACTGCCGATGGACGTGCGGCTGGATCGCATCTTGACGCACCGCGTGTGGGGGTTCCCGATCATGGTCGCGCTGCTCTCGGGCGTCTTTTGGATGACGATCGTGGGCTCGAACTACCCGTCGTCGTGGCTGAGCGACCTGCTCGTGGGGCTGCTTCACCCGGCCCTGCGCGGCCTCTTTGTGGGCTTCGGTGCGCCGGCGTGGGTGACGGGCCTCTTTGTCGACGGCGTCTATCTCTCCACCGCGTGGGTCGTCTCCGTCATGCTGCCGCCGATGGCCATCTTCTTCCCGCTCTTCACGCTGCTGGAGGACTTCGGCTATCTGCCCCGCGTAGCCTTCAATCTCGACGAACTCTTCCGCCGCGCCGGAGCGCATGGCAAGCAGGCATTGACCATGAGCATGGGCTTCGGCTGCAATGCCGCGGGCGTCGTCTCCACACGCATCATCGATAGCACACGCGAGCGCATCATCGCCATTATCACGAACAACTTCTCGCTCTGCAATGGACGCTGGCCTACGCAGATCTTGCTGGCCACGCTCTTTGTGGGCGTAGCTGTGCCTGCACGATACGGCGGACTGGCCTCCCTCACGGCCGTGATGGCCGTCGTCTTGTTGGGCATTGCCCTCATGTTCGCTTCCTCGTGGATGCTTTCTCGCACACTGCTCCGGGGCGAGGTCTCCACCTTCCACCTTGAGCTGCCACCCTATCGCCCGCCCCGCTTCTGGAGCACTATCTACACCTCCATCATCGATCGCACGCTGATCGTGCTTTGGCGCGCTGTCGTCTTTGCGGCTCCTGCGGGCGCTATTATCTGGCTTTGCTGCAACCTCACGGTGGGCGGCATGAGCATTGCGGAGCATTTGATCGGATGGCTCAATACGCCGGGGTGGATCATGGGGCTGAACGGCGTCATCCTGCTCGCTTACATCTTGGCTATTCCAGCTAATGAGATCGTCATGCCCACAGTGCTCATGCTCACGCTGCTCGTGCTCGGGCAGAGCGATGCGGGCGCAGCGGGTGTGCTGATGGAGGGGGGCGACATGGAGACGAAGCGCATCCTGCTGGCCGGCGGTTGGAACCTGCTGACGGCCGTTTGCCTCATGCTCTTCTGCTTGCTCCATCACCCATGCAGCACGACGATCTACACCATTTATAAAGAGACCCACAGCGCGAAGTGGACGGCCCTCTCCGTAGTCCTCCCGCTCGCTTTGGGCATCGTTGTCACATCGATTGTCGCCTTCGTTTGGCGGATGGCGGTAGGATGAGACGGAAAACGACCGGGCAGGCATAAGCCCCAGCCCTACTCGTAACTTGTAACTCGTAACTAATCACATACATGAAAGGAAAAACAATCAACCTCAAGGGCTCGCTGCGGCAGCTCGACGAACCCATCGTCATGGGCATCCTGAACGCTACGCCCGACTCTTTCTATGCTGGCAGCCGGCAACAGAGCGAGGCCGACGTGGTGCAGCGCATCGAAACCATCATCAGCGAGGGCGGCGCCCTCATCGACGTGGGCGGCTACTCCTCCCGACCGGACGCGGCCGATGTCAGCGAAGCCGACGAGTGGGCGCGACTTGAGCCCGTGCTCAGCCGCCTTCAGCGCGACTATCCGCAGGTGCCCGTCTCCGTCGACACTTTCCGCTCGGCCATCGCCCGACGCGCCGTGGAGGAATATGGCGTGGCCATGATCAACGACATCTCCGGCGGCTCGCTCGACGAGCGCATGTACGCCACCATCGCCACCCTCGGCGTGCCGTACGTCCTCATGCACATGCGCGGCACGCCCCGCACCATGCAGCAACAAACGGACTACGATGATGTGGTGGAGGCTGTCATGATGTACTTCGCCTCCGAGCTCCGCACGCTGCACCGATTGGGCGTCGTCGATGTCATCCTCGACCCCGGCTTTGGCTTTGCCAAAACCCTCGATCAGAACTATACCCTCATGCGCGCCCTCTGCGAGTTCGACGCCCGCTTCGAGGAGCCTCTCCTCGTCGGCATATCCCGCAAGAGCATGATCTATCGCCTACTCGGCGGCACACCCGACGACAGCCTCAACGGCACCACCGTGCTCCACACCTACGCCCTGACGCATGGCGCCAACATCCTTCGCGTGCACGACGTCCGGGCCGCCATGGAAGCCGTCCGAATCACCCGCCAACTACTCCCCCCGGAATGATCCGCCGCCCTCCCCCCTACTACTTCTAACTACCCCTGACTACCCTCTGACTCCCTCCCCTATGTTCATCTCCTTCGGCATCAAGGACGCGCTCGACGTCCTACTGGTCGCTTTCTTCACCTATCAGATCTACAAGCTGATGAAAAGCTCGGGCACACTGACCGTCTTCAGCGGCATCGTCTCCGTGGTCATCGTCTGGGTGATCGTCTCGCAAGTGCTCGAGATGCGCCTCATGGGCGCCATTCTCGACCGTTTCATTAGTGTCGGCTTCATCGTGCTCGTCGTGCTCTTTCAGGACGACATCCGCCGCTTCCTCGTCACCCTCGGGTCGAACCCCGGTTGGCGCTTCGTGGCTAAGCTCTTCTCCCGCCGCCACTCCGACGCCGAGGAGCAGCAATACATCGCCCCCGTCGTCATCGCCTGCATGAACATGGCCCGCAAGAAGACGGGCGCCCTCATCGTCATCCGTCAAGAGATGGATCTCTCGGCTTATGCCCAGACCGGCGAGATGTTCACGGCCGATGTCAATGCGCGCCTGATCGAAAACATCTTTTTCAAGAACAGCCCCCTGCACGATGGCGCCATGATCATCGCCGACGGGCACATTGTCGCGGCCGGTTGCATCCTGCCCGTGCCCAAAAATGTCAGCCTGCCTAAGGAGATGGGACTGCGCCACCGCTCCGGCTTAGGCATGTCGAAGGAGACGGACGCGATCGTCATCATCGTCTCCGAAGAGCGCGGCACGATCGCCGTGGCCCACAATGGCCGAATCGTCGCCGACATCTCCTCCGAAGACCTCCGGCAGATCCTCTCCGGCGAACGGGAGGTGTAGCCTGCGTCCGAGGGCACGGAATCCTCTCGTTATTTCCGGAGTTATAGGTTACGGATGGCAGTCAAAGGCGTGGTGAGATAGGCTTCCTCGGCGCATTTGGCTATATGATTCATGGTGGGATAGGCCTCCTTAACGTGAGTTCGACGTGTGGGGCAATTCATTCACCTTTATAGAGATGGGACTCCCTTGCAGGGGTGTTGCAAACACCAACCTGTTTTCCGTGGGACTTGCAACAGTGTTGCAAACGACAACCCGTTTTCCGTGGGACTTGCACGATGGCTGCAAGCTCCTTGCAGGGGAACTGGGGGCGGGGGTGGTAGACTTTGTAG
>CAUPYF010000070.1:0-8037 GCA_963515435.1 uncultured Tannerella sp.
CACCTTGTCAGCATGCGCGCAAGCACCTTGTCAGCATGCGCACAAGCGCCTTGTCCTTTTGCAGGATGACTACAAGCCACCTTGCACGGGGTCTGCAAGCTACCTTGCATGGTGGCTGCAAGCATGCGTTGCGACACTCACAAAGCATGCGTTGTTTGTGAGCCATTGGGGAAAGGCTTTCCCCCGATGCGGTTGTAGAGGCGAATGATTATTCGTCCCTACGAGAGGCCTTGGGTTGGGATGGTCTGCAATCTATTCTGTGTGACTATAATAAGCACACTATTCACTATAGAGCCATAATTCCCCATCCTCCCCCCCCTGAACATGCCAAAAGGGCACCCTCGACTGCATTGTCTCGAGGATGCCCTTTTTCATGTAAGGCCCGGCACCGATCATGGGCGCCCGGCATAATCATTAACCATAAACCATAAGCCTGCCCCCCTACTTGCTGCTCATGGAGATTTCGATGCGATTGCCTTGCTTGAAGAGGCTGTCGGCAAAGGTGCGGATGGCATCGGCCGTGATGGCCTCCACCTTCTTAGCGTAGTCTTTGGTGATGTCAATGCCGAAGACGACGTTACGCTGCGTGGCACTCAGCGTGTAGCTGTTCTCCTTCAGATTGTCAGCGTGCTGCTTGAGCATGTACTCCTTCACCTTTCGGAGCATAGTGGCGTCTGGGCCTTCGGTGCGCATGCGCTCCGTAACCTTATTCATGGCCTCGGTCAGCTCGGCGCGGCGGTCAGGGGCACAATCGTAGCGGAATTGCAAGGAGAAACCTTCCGTGGGCAATTTCTCCGCTTCATATCGCACACGGACACCGTACGTACCACCCAGCTTCTCACGGATCTTGTCCGTAAACTCCAAATCGAAGAGCTGCTTGAGGGCAGAGAGGAGGATGAGGTTATCCGGCGTGTAGGCCATGTCGCCCGAGTAATAGATCGTTGTCGTGGCCTTCGGCGTTTCCAGTTCGCGAGCAAAGTGGCTGGCATAGGCGCCCTTGCGCTGCGGCAGGTAATCCTTATTGAAAGCCGGCTGAGTAGGCTGGGTCGCGGGCAGTGAGGCGATGTATTGCTCCACGAGCGGACGAAGCGTGGCCTCATCCACGTTGCCGACGAAGGTGAAGGTGTAGTCGGCGGCGTTGGCCAGTCGAGCGCGGAAGAGTGAGAGGAGCGTGTCGTAATTGACGGCGTCGATCTCTGCGGCAGTGGGGATGCGTGCGATCGGATTGCCATTATAGATGGCCATCATCAGCGAATCGCTGAAAACGTAATCCGGATTGCTGGCCAACATGGGCAGGATGCCTTTGAGGCGGGTCGTGAGGGCATTGTAAGCTGTTTCGTCCTTGCGTACAGCAGTGAAGTTGAGGTAGAGCAGCTGCATCATTGTCTCGAGGTCCTTCACGCTACTACGCCCGCCTACGGACTGGTTGTAATCGCTTACGGAGATACTTACGTCAGCGTTCTTTCCGGCAAGCACCTTTTTCAGATCCGTCGCGCTAAACTTGCCCAGGCCGCCCACGGAGGAAGCCTCATCCAGCAACTTCAGTTCGGCTACGTGACGCGGGTCCATGAGTGATTTCCCGCCGTAAGCGAAGCCCGAAAGGAGGATCTCATCCTGCTTGAAGTCCGTCTTCTTGACGGCCACGCGGGCGCCGTTAGAGAGTGTCCAGAGGGTGATGTCGCCTGCCTGTTTCTCCTCCTTCACGATCTTGCCTTTGGCGGGCAGCGTAGCGATGAGCGGTTCATCGATCGTCTTGTCTGCATAAGCCTGGAGCTGCTCGCCGTCTACTTGAGCAATGATCTGGCGGATGCGTTCCGGCGTGGGATATGTCGGGCGCTGCTCCTCGTTACCCATCAGCACCACGGCGCGATTGTTGGCGCTAATAAATTCCGTAGCCAACTGATTGATGGCTGTCAAGGGCACACTGGGAACGATCTGCGACATGATGTTGTAATAGTCTTCGAGCGAGGGGATGGGTTCGCCCTTGAGGAAGTGCTCCACGTATTGCTGCACGTAGTAGTTGTTCTTCTGCTTGTCGCGCTCGTTGTAGAGCTTCTCCACATCGCTCAGCCAGTCAGCCTTAGCGCGCTCATATTCGCTCTCAGTGAAGCCAAAGTCATGCACTCGTTTGGCTTCGCGGAGCAGGGTCAAGAGGGTCGTATCGGCATGTCCGGGCTTGATGACACCTGCCAGCTGCATTGCATCCTTCGTTGCAATTCCAAAGAAGGATCCATTGTTAGCATAAGCATAAGCGAAGGGTGGATTTTCGTTCTGCATCATCTCCTGGAAGCGGTCGCCGAGCATACGATCGATCATATCTGAAGCGAAATCGTAAACGAGATAATCGAGGACCTTTTTCTTGTCTGCAGACAACGCATCGCGCTTGTAAGCCACCATAAAATAGCCCGTCGGTTGCTCTTTATCGGCCACCACAGCCACGGCGGGCTGGTCGTTATCGGGCACATTTTCATACACGCGTTCGGCGGGGTTCACTGGCTTGGGGATGTCGCCGAAGATGCGCTTCATTTCTTTCTCGACCTGCTCCACGTCGATGTCTCCAACGATGATGATGCCTTGCAGGTCGGGGCGATACCATTTATGATAATAGTCTCGCAGCTCTTTCGGCTTGAAGTTGTCCACGACGCTCATCAGCCCGATGGGCATGCGCTCGGCATACTTGCTGCCGGCGAAGATGACGGGCGCGATGGAGTCGATCATGCGCGAGCCGGCGCTGCGGCGGGTGCGCCACTCCTCGTGGATCACCTTGCGCTCCTTGTCGATGTCCTTGTCGCGGAGAAAGAGCGAGTGCGACCAGTCGTGGAGGATCAGCAGGCAGGAATCGACGGCGCCGCGGCGGTCGGTGGGCACGTCGTCGATGTTGTAGACCGTCTCGTCCATGCCGGTATAAGCGTTGAGATTGGCGCCAAACTTGACGCCGATCGTCTCGAGGTAGGAGATGATGCCGCTGCCGCTCTCGTCCTCGGGGAAGTGCTTGGAGCCGTGGAAGGCCATGTGCTCGAGGAAGTGAGCGAGGCCGCGCTGGCTCTCCTCCTCGAGGATGGACCCGACGCGCTGCACGATGTAGAAGTTAGCCCGGTTTTCGGGCAGCTTGTTGGAACGGATGTAGTACGTCAATCCGTTGTCGAGGCGGCCGATGCGCACCTGCGCGTCCACGGGGACGGGTTGCATCTGCTGCGCCTGAATGGCCGTTGCGCAGAGAAGCGCTAAGCCGAGGAACATGTGTTTGAATTGAATTTTCATTACTGTTTAATATTGATTGAACTGTGGGCAAAGATATGCACGCAGAGGGGTGGGAGGAAGTGTATAGTCGAGCGAAAATGGCTCCACGAATCCTATCGGAGGCCTGAGGGGGCTGCATCAGGGCGCCTCCCATCTTCGTGGGGCCAGTCCTGTTTGATAAGCACTGACCACTATCCATTCATCGTCGTCTCGCCCCACGTGCCACGGTCGAGGGTGCGATAGCCGATGGACTCGGAGATGTGGTGCGGCTGGATGGCGGGCGAGGCGTCGAGGTCGGCGATGGTGCGGGCCACTTTCAGGATGCGGTCGTAGGCGCGGGCGGAGAGGTTGAGGCGCTCCATGGCGAGCTTGAGGCGCGAGAGGCTCTCGGCATCGGGCACGGCGTAGCGATGCAGGTGACGCGAGCTCATCTGCGCGTTGCAATAGATGCCGTCGTCAGCGAAGCGCTGCTGCTGGATAGCGCGCGCACGTACCACTCGCTCGCGGACGGCGGCGGACGGCTCCGAGGGGCGCTGCTCGGAGATCTTCTCGAAGGGCACGGGCACGATTTCTACTTGGATGTCGATGCGGTCGAGCAGGGGGCCGGAGATGCGGTTCATGTAGCGACGGACGGCACCGGGCGGGCAGACGCAGAGGCGCGTGGGGTGGTTGTAGAAGCCGCAGGGGCAGGGGTTCATGGAGGCTACGAGCATGAAGCCTGCAGGATAGTCGACGGAGAAGCGGGCGCGGGAGATGTGGATGTGCCGATCCTCGAGCGGCTGGCGGAGCACCTCGAGGACGTTGCGGTTGAACTCGGGCAGCTCGTCGAGGAAGAGGACGCCGTTGTGCGCCAGGCTGATCTCGCCCGGCTGCGGGAAGGAGCCGCCGCCGACCATGGCCACGTCGGAGATGGTGTGGTGCGGGGCGCGGAAGGGTCGCTGCGCCAAAAGTCCTGTATCGGCGCCCATCTTGCCGGCCACGGAGTGGATCTTGGTCGTCTCGAGCGCCTCCTGCAAGGTGGGCGGGGGCAGGATGGAGGGCAGGCGTTTGGCCAGCATCGACTTGCCACTGCCCGGCGGCCCCACCATGATCAGGTTATGCCCGCCCGCGGCCGCTACCTCCAACGCCCGCTTGACGCTCTCCTGCCCACGCACATCGGAGAAGTCGAGGTCGAAGTGCTGCTGGTTGAAGAACTCCTCGTAGGCATCCACCACCGTAGGCTCCAGCTTGCGCTCACCAGAAAAGAACTCCACCACCTCGCGGATGTTATCCACCCCGTAGACGGTCAGCCCCTCGGTGACGGCGGCCTCGCGGGCGTTCTGTCGCGGCAGGATGAGCCCCTCGAAACCCTCTTCGCGGGCCTTGAGGGCGATGGGCAGGGCGCCGCGGATGGGTTGCAGGGTGCCGTCGAGGGAGAGCTCACCCATGAGCATGTAGCGCTCCAACCCCTCGGCCTTCAGCTCGCCTGAGGCGGCGAGTATGCCGATGGCCAACGGCAGGTCGTAGGCTGATCCTTCCTTCTTGATGTCGGCAGGAGCCATGTTGATCACGATGCGGCAGCGGGGGAAGGTGTAGCCGTTGACTTGCAGAGCGGAGACAATGCGTTCGTGGCTTTCGCGCACGGCTACATCGGGCAGGCCGACGAGGAAGAACTGGATGCCTTTCGTGCAACTGACTTCAATGGTGATGCGTGTGGCTGAGATGCCATACACGGCGGCAGCGTAGGTTTTGATGAGCATAGTGGCCTGTTCTTATCGTGTATAATTCACCTTGTCAAGTTGAATCGGCTGAGGATTAGCCAACACCCATTTGACCGCCAGTTCGCACAAACGATCGAGCGTCTCCTTATCGCTATTGGCACCGATGCTTCGGGCGAGGGCGGCCACTTCCTTATTCTCATCCTTGTCGTTCTTCTTGAACACCCGATGGATGAGCGAGAAGCCACTGGTCTGATTGCTGATGGGATTCCCCATCGCGAAGTAGCCGAGCAGCGCCTGGGGCAGCTTCTTGTACTCGCGCGACCAGTTGACAGCGCCATTGTCGAGGATCTCACGCGACACCTTGCCGCAGATTCGTATCACTTCACCTTGCACCGTCTGCGCATGTCCACGCCCGGGGACGAGCAGCTCCCACAGCTCCTCGAACTGTCGCTGCCATGTGTCTGCACTCACGTGTATGGGCGACGTGCCGTCGTGCATCATCCGTCGTGCCGCCGGTGTCACACCGAACAGTGCGTACAGCTTTTGCAGCCCTCGATCAGTTTCCCCCAACAGGTCGGAGGCGAAGTCTTTGCGGTAAAACTCGAAGCTCTCACCAATACGAGCCACCTGCTTCCGAGTAGCTTCAGTCACCTGATCACCCGCCTGCAACAAGAGCTCTGCCACCCGTGCCGCCGGAGCGATATCTACGTTGCTACATCGGGAAAGCAGACGCAGCAGCGGAGTCTCTCCCTGATCGTTCTCCGCCAGAGAATCTGCTCCATATTCGACGAGCAACTTCACCATATCGAAGCGGTGGCCAGCACTGTGTAAGGCGGAGTTCCCATAGCAGTCTTTCGCATGAATGTCGGCACCGAGCGCCAATAGCTTCTTCACTTTGCCCGTCTGATTTACCCCTGCGTGGATGTGCAATGCCGTGCGTCCGTAGCTATTTGCGACCTCTATGTCGGCTCCGTGTTGCACGAGCCATTCGATAAACTCCTCCGAAATACTGTACATACATAGCGCTGGCGTTTTATAGCTGTCACGCTCGTAGGCATTGATATCGCATCCGTCGAACACGGCTTTCAGTTCGTCTACATCGTTTCGCTCCAAGATCTCCTTGAAATCTTTGGGCAGGGTGATCCTTTTTTTTGCCATGAGATTCTTACCAGTTATTCCATTGTATGATGACCGACTGTAAAGCTGTCGGTGAAGAATTTGAATGTAGCGTCTAAGTCTGCTTGCTCGTCCTGCATAATCAGGGTGAACGTTTTGTCGGCAGCGCGGAAGGTGTGGAGGCGGCCAAATAGGTCAGTGCCGGAGACGGAGAAGGTGTAGCTGCAGAAGAACCCGTCGCTAACGAATGTCGTTGTGCTTTCGATGGGTTGCAGATGGATGTTTTGGTAGATCTTTTGCTTCCTCATGCTGCGTAGTGCGTCATGGAGCTTATCCGAGGCCGAGATCTGTGACGGATCGGCCGTCAGGGTGAGGATGGCGGAAGAGTTGTCGCCCTTCTTTTCGCAGGCTATTTGATAGCTGCCCTCGTCGTAATCTTCCGTTTCGACCTTCCACGTTTCGGGATAGCGGAAGGAGATCTCACCGTAGATTATCGTGCGGATCATGGCTTCTGCGCGGCCGGTCGACTCGTTCGTGCCGAGCAAGACGATGTCTCCGTTGGCGGCTGTGGTGTCGTCCGTGATGTGGCTGAGCATTTCCCATTCGCTGCCGTCGATGCGTGCCGTATTGCGGCGGATGGCTGCGGCATCACTCGTGGCCCAGCAGAGGGGGCGCGGATCGAATCGCGTCCAGCGTCCATCTTCTTCGCCGCCAAAGAGCGCTATGCAGGGCACACGTTCGCCCAGCGCGACCTGATGCAGCGGCAGGCGTTTCACCGAAAAGCGTTTGTAAGCCCATTGTGCTTCGAGGCCCGCATCTTCTTCGCTGCAATCGACATTGGCGAGGGCCAAGAGTTCGATCGGCGCGGTGCGCACCACGATGGCAGGGACGAGCGCACCGGAGGTGTAGGCTGCGCTTCCCGACGCATTGTGTAAGAGGAAAACTAAAGCTAAGGCGAACAGGGCGAGAAGTGCTGCAATCGAGCCAAAGATCCAGTGTCCATAAACATAGAGCGCCACTGCTGCGCCCACCATAACTAACCCGAACACGAGTCGCTGCCAGATCAACTTCATAAACTCAGCGCGTTGCTCATCGTGTTGCTTCATCCAGGCCGTGTCCACCGTGATGTCACTCGTCCGTGTGGCTTGTGAGAAGTTGAGGGTCTTCCCTCTTGTTTCGTATTGGTTTTCCATCTCGTTTTTTATTTCACTTTTCGTTTCTCAGAACCATTTCTTCCGTTTGAAGAACCAGAGGATGGCCACGACGCAACAGATCATCAGGGCGATGGCGAAGGGATAGCCATACTTCCACTCGAGCTCGGGCATGATTTTGAAGTTCATCCCGTAGATGCTGGCCACGAGCGTGGGTGGCATGAAGACGACGGAGACGATGGTGAAGATCTTGATGATTTTGTTCTGCTGGATATTGACGAGGCCGAGGAAGGTGTCCTGCATATATTCCAAGCGGTCGAAGCTGAAGCGGATGTGCTCGAAGAGGGAATTGATGTCTTTGATGAGGATACTCATCTTGGTCTTGGCGTCGGCGGGGATGAGGATGCTCTTGATCATGTTTGAGCAGACGCGCTGCTTATCGACGATGTTTTCACGGATGATCATGGTGCGTTCTTGCAGCTCTTTGATGGCGATGAGGATGGCGTTGTCCACGTCTTCTTCTGACTTCAGGTGGCCGCTGAGCTCGGTGATCTCTCGTGTAAGGTCTTCGATGAGGTCGGCGTCGTAGTCCACTCGTGTCTCGAGCAGTGTGGTGATCACATGGTAGCCTGTGGGGTAGCTGCGGGGGCTGGCGAAGATCTTGCGCATGGTGTCGTTAAAGGAGGGGAGCTCCTGACTGCGGACGGAGACGAGGATGTTGTCCTTGATGATAAAGGAGACGGTCTCCTCCTCGAAGTTAGCGAGCAGGAAGCGGGAGTTGGCCACGAGCGAGTTCTCCGTCTCCATGTAGCGCGAACTGATCTCGATCT
>CAUPYF010000071.1:0-7971 GCA_963515435.1 uncultured Tannerella sp.
GGGTGGGAGGAGACTTGCGTGGAGCGGGGATTTTTTTGTGCCGTCTGGACCCAGGGCGTTGCCCTGGGCTATCATCCGGCGGCCCTTCAGGCCGCACCGGATACACATTTGCAAACCGTTCTTGTTCGACTATAAAAACAGTCCTGCCGGACGAATGGGAACACTGATTCCCGTTTGCCCGGCAGGACTGTTTATATGGAGAGGAGCTGTGTGAAGCCAGGGCGTCAGCGCTTCTGCACCACTGCGCTGCGCACGGCCAGCCCGATCAACACAAGGAAGATGCACCCGACGACGATCGACGCAATGAGCGAGATGCGTGCGCTGCGCAGGTAGACGTCGTCCATGCAGCGGAACTCGATCCGGTGTGCGCCCGCGGGGATCTCCAGTCCGCGCAGGATGTAGTCCACGCGCACGGGCTTGGCTTCCTTGCCGTCGATGTAGGCGTGCCACGTCTTGTAGAAGACTTCGGAGAAGACGGCCAGGCGCGGACGTATGCTTTGGCTCTCGTAGACGAGGTGATCCGGTGCGGGATAATCCGTCAGGCGGATCGTGGCCGTGCTGTCGGGCGACGTCTGCACGAGCTGCTGCCACGAGGGGAGGCTGCTCTGCCATGCTTTATCGATGATGGCCGTGCGCACGGGGTTGAAGTCGTTGAGGGCGACGATCTCAGCGTCGGGCGAGTCGACCCAGCGGATCTCATCGACGAACCAGACGCAACCCGGCGAGCCAGGGTTGCGCTGCACCTGCGGGCCCTGATCCGTCGGCACGATCACGTAGCGCGTATTGAGCATGTTGAGCACGTTGGGGTTGATGCCCTTTGATCCGAAATGATAATCGATGATGTCTTGATAGCGGCGCAGCTTGGCGGGGCTATAGCCGCCAACCGACTTGTGGAAGTACGACGTTTCGGACTCGTTGAAGGTGCTCTTTGTGAGGTTCAGCACGCGGTAGTTCGGATCCTTGTCCTGGAGGATCTGCTTGTCGGCCTCGGTGGGCACGATTGCGCGCGCTTGCTTCTGCGGCACGAAGTCTTCGTAATTCAAGAAGCGTTTATCCACCGCCCAGAGGTCGGCGAAGACGAGCACACCCAAGACGGCCGCCACGTAGGCGGCATTAAACGGCTTCCTGATATAAATCCACAGCAGCGCGGCCGCCGCAGCAATGAATCCGAACGAACGCCACGCGTCGGCCGAGAGCATGGCTTGACGATCGGTCACGAGCGCCATCATCAGATCGGGGTATTGCTGTAATTGCTTATCGGCCTCGCCCGTGAAGCTCATCAGTCCGCCACCGAGAAGGGCGTACAACAGGCAGAGCCCACCGGTGATGCCAAAGGCGATGTAGAGCGGGCGCAGCAGCTTCCGCTTGTCTTCCGCCTCGAGGAATTGCTTGACGGCCAAGACAGCCAGTGCAGCCATCGACACCTCGGCGATGACGAGCGCCATAGACGGCGTGCGGAACTTGTTGTAGAGCGGTAAGTGATAAAACAAGAACTCGTTGATGCCGGCATTTTTACCCCACGAAAGGATGATGGAAACGATGGTCACCGCCAGCAGCCACCACCGCTCCGGCCTTTTGACCACCATCAGCCCGAGCACAAACAGGAAGCAGATGATGGCGCCCACGTACACCGGGCCGCTCGTGAAGGGCTGATCGCCCCAGTACATCGGTGCGTAACGCACGAATTGGCGCCCCTGATCGCTCTGCCCGTGGGAGGAGAAGAAGCGGTAGGTGTGCGAGTCGGTGCCGATGTTGTGGTGCGAGTCCGAGCCGTAGAAATTGGGGATGAGCAGCGTCATCGTCTCGCCGCGGCCGTAGCTCCACATGTAGGCGTAGTCGATCTCGAGGCCCGAGCTCTCCTTGGCGCCCTCGGCGTTGGACTTGAGCACGGCGCCGCCACGCATCGAGTCCTTGACGTAATCCGCCGAGCTGATCAGCTGCCCCGCAGCGGGCGCCACGGCCAACGCACCGACCACGGCCAGCACGGCAGACGATTTGAAGTAATCCGCCAGCGTGTGGTTGCGTATGGCAAAAACAAGGTAGGTGACGGCCAGGATGAGCATCATTATTAATAGGTAATAGCTGATCTGCTGGTGGCTCCAGAGGACGTTTAGGCCGGTGAAGAGCAGCGTCACGATGCTGCCCCAGAGGTATTTCTTGCGATAACAGAGGATGACCCCGCCGAGGATGGGCGCCATCGTGGCCATGACGAGACACTTGTTGACGTGCCCAGCCTCGATAATGATCAGGTTGTACGACGCGAAGGCGTAGGCCACGGCGCCGATGGTGCTCAGTGCCGGCCGGCAGCCGAGCGCGACCATGAAGATGTAGAACCCGACGAGGTAGAGGAAGACGAGCAGCGCGTTGCCACGCAGCATGTAAGCCAAGGCTTGCCCGACGTAAGCGAAGATGTTGACCATCGGCGCGCTCTGCGTGTAGTTATGCGGCATGCCGCCGAACATACGGGCCGACCAGTGGGCGTGCTCGCCCGTCTTCAGGTAATGGTCAACGATGTCTTTTCCCCAACCCATCGCGCTGTTCACGTCGCCTTGCACTAAGCCCTTGCCGTCAAACAGCTCGGGCGCAAAGTAGATCGCGGCCAAAGCGAAAAACAGAATCACCGCCACGGCGTGCGGCCATCCCTTCTTAATTGCCTCATTCATATATCTATCTAATTGGTTTTGGGGCGCAAACGTAGATAAAAAACGATGATCGATTCGGGGCGCGCAGCGGTGTTGGCAGGGTGTTTGGAAGTATTTTTCATAAGTCGAAGCGGCGTGGGTTATGATTTGAGTCCCTTCTATTAACCCAACGGTCGTCGGGTTATTATATCCACTGATTCTATTCAGTCTATGGCCAGAGATTTATTCATGTAGGGCGCACGTGCATGTTCTATCTTTGCCGCCGATAATTAAAGACAGAAAGAACAATGAGCTACAATTTATTGCAAGGAAAGAGAGGCATCATTTTCGGTGCACTGAACGATATGTCGATCGCATGGAAGGTGGCCGAAAGGGCTGCTGAAGAGGGCGCGACAATCGCACTGACAAACACGCCGATCGCGATCCGCATGGGCGACGTGAGCAAGCTGTCGGAACGCCTGGGCGCGCCGATGATCCCCGCCGACGCGACGAGCGTGAAGGATCTTGAAACGGTCTTCACCGAATCGACCCGCGCCTTAGGTGGCCCGATCGATTTCGTGCTGCACTCCATTGGCATGAGCCCGAATGTGCGCAAGAAGCGCACCTACGACGACTTGGACTACGACCTGCTCACGAAGACGCTTGACATCTCGGCCGTCTCGTTTCACAAGATGCTACAGGTGGCTAAGAAGCAAGACGCCATCGCGGAGGGCGGGTCGATCGTGGCGCTGACCTACGTGGCTTCGCAGCGGACGTTCTTCGGATACAACGACATGGCCGACGCCAAAAGCCTCCTCGAGTCCATCGCGCGCAGCTTCGGCTACATCTACGGGCGCGAAAAGGGCGTGCGCATCAACACGATCTCGCAGTCGCCGACGCTGACCACAGCCGGCAGCGGCATCAAGGGCATGGATCACCTGATGGACTTCGCCGACAAGATGAGCCCACTGGGCAACGCCACGGCAGATGACTGCGCCGACTATTGTGTGACGCTCTTCTCCGACCTCACGCGCAAGGTGACGATGCAGAACCTCTTCCACGACGGTGGCTTCTCGAGCATGGGCATGAGCCTGCGTGCCATGAACCAATACAGTAAGAGCTTCGAGGAGTTCAAGGACGAGTCGGGGAAGATCATTTACGGATGATCCTGTAGAAGAGGGCGAGGGCTATTAGGATGTTCCTTTCGCCGCATCGAGCGATTCCGTAGCCATAGTCCAACGATCCATTGCATCGGAGAGCGCTTTTTGCAAGTTGTCATGCTCGGCAAAGAGCGACGCATCGGCGGCGCCTTCTGGCGTAGCCATACGCGCTTCAAGCTCGGATATTTTGTGCTCCATGTTAGCGATCTCGCGCTCGCAGTCGGCTACGGCCTTCTCCAATTTACGGAGCCTCCGGGCCTGCTCCTTTTGTTCCTCGTAAGAAAGTTTCTTGGCGGAGCGCTCAGGTGTAGCGTGCATTTCTTTAGGAGCGACAGGGGCGGAAGGCGATGGCGATACGGCCGTGTTGTGGCGCTCAAGCTCATGGAGATTCTCCATCTTCTTTCTCTCAAGGAAATCGTAGATGCCGCCGAGGTGTTCGCGGATGCGTCCGTGTCCAAACTCATAGAGTTTATCCACCAAGCCGTCGAGGAACTCGCGATCGTGAGATACAACGATGAGCGTTCCGTCGAAGTCGCGCAGCGCATCCTTTAGCACATCTTTCGATCGCATGTCTAAGTGATTCGTGGGCTCGTCGAGGATGAGTAGATTGACGGGCTCAAGCAGTAGGCGGATCATAGCCAACCGGCTGCGCTCGCCGCCGGAGAGTACGCGCACCTTCTTATCAGCTGCTTCGCCACCAAACATGAAGGCGCCGAGTATATCGCGGATCTTGGTGCGGATATCGCCCGTGGCCACGTAGTCAATGGTCTCGAAGACGGTTTTGCTTTCGTCTAATAGCTGCGCTTGGTTCTGGGCGAAGTAACCGATGCGGACGTTGTGCCCCAACTTTAGCGTACCCTCGTAATCCGTGATCTCGCCCATGATGCACTTCACGAGAGTGGATTTGCCCTCGCCGTTTTTGCCAACGAAGGCCACTTTGTCGCCGCGATGAATGGTGAAGGTCGCCTCGGAAAATACGACGTGCGCGCCGTAGCTTTTGGCGAGGCCTTCGATGATGACGGGGTACGACCCAGAGCGGGGCGCAGGCGGGAAACGTAGATGGAGCATCGCCGTGTCCTCAGCGTCCACCTCGATGCGTTCCACGCGGGCGAGCTGCTTGATGCGCGATTGCACTTGTACGGCCTTCGTGGCTTTGTAGCGGAAGCGCTCGATGAAGGCTTCGGTGTCGGCAAGCATCTTCTGCTGGTTGTCATAGGCGCGTTGCTGCTGCTCGCGGCGCTCGCGGCGGAGCTCAACATATTGGTCGTACGAAACTTTGTAATCATAGATGTGCCCGAGTTCGATCTCGAGCGTGCGCCGGGTTGTGTTGTTAATGAAGGCGCGATCGTGCGAAACGAGGAGGACGGCGTTCGCCGAGGTTGTGATGAAGCCTTCGAGCCATTGTATAGACTCAATGTCGAGGTGGTTTGTCGGTTCGTCGAGCAGGAGGACGTCTGGGCGCCTGAGGAGCAGTTTGGCCAGCTCAATGCGCATGCGCCATCCTCCGCTGAACTCCGCCGTCGGCCGTTCGAAGTCTTCGCGTGTAAAGCCCAGCCCGATCAGGGTTCGCTCCAGCTCAGCTTGGTAGCTCGTTCCCCCCATGAGCCTCAGGCGGTCAGTCAGGTTAGTCATGCGTTCGATGAGGGCTTGGAAGGCATCACTTTCGTAGTCCGTGCGCGCGGAGAGTTCGCGGTTGATGCGATCGATTTCGGCCTCCGTCTCGTGGATGTGGGCGAAGGCCTGTTCAGCCTCCTCGCGGACGGTGCGTGTGTCCTCGAGTTGCATTTGTTGGGGCAGATAGCCGATGGTTGTGTCGCGAGGTACGCTTACGGTGCCGCTCGTCGGTTGCTGTAGTCCGGCCAAGATCTTGAGCAGCGTAGATTTTCCCGCGCCGTTCTTGCCCACAAGCGCGATGCGGTCTTTCTTATTCACCACGAACGAAAGTCCGTCCAGCAAGGTGAAACCGCCGAATTCGACGGTCAGTCCTTCAATTGAGATCATAAATGAGCAGTTTGATGTCAGGGAGGGCCCGTAGCCCAGTCCTTGTGGTTATACTAACTAATAATTAATAGGTGCGTGGCGTCCGTACTCCGCGTATAGATCGACGTAGACATCTCACGAAAAAAAGCACGCGCAAAGGTAGACGGGTAGGAGAATTGCGTAGGGCGGGGCTGGAAAAGAGGCTTTGCACCGCGGGCCTATCTTTGCGTGCTCTCTCAACAAGCATCAGGTATGATACAAGAATTCAAAGTCAAGAACTACCTCTCCTTCCGCGACGAGGCGGCGTTTAGCTTCCTCGCTACCGACGATCGTAGCTTCGGCGAAGATCAGGTCGTCACCATCGGCAAGACGCGCCTACTGCGCTTCGCGATTCTCTACGGCGCAAACGCCTCGGGCAAATCGAACCTGCTGCAGGCCATCGAGTTTATGCGACAGTTCTGGTTCGCGGCGAAAGCGTCTGACGAGGAAAGTACAGGCGTTACGCCGTTCCTATTGGATCAACAGACCCCGCAAGAGCCGTCGTCTTTTGAGTTGATTTTCTTCGTCGGCGAGACTAAATACAGGTACACGCTGTCGCTCGATCCATACCGGGTGTATGAGGAAGCGCTTTATTATTACAAGACATCGCGTGCTACGAGGCTCTTTCGTCGAAAAATTGGAGTAGGAGGGTACTCCATGATCGAACTTAGCGCCAGCTTAAAAGTCCCCATATTCGTAAAAGGTGAGTTGACGGCAAAATGTCTTCCCAATATGTCCTTCTTTGCCGCTCGAGGACGGGTCAATGCATCGATGCCTCCCATTGATGCCGCGCGCACATGGATGAAGAATCTATTTTTTTCGCTGATAAGTCCCAAGACGGATCTGTCTGACTTTCTGCGCAACGAGGTGCAGAAAAACGCACATGTAAAGGGCTATCTGTTGTCGCTACTCGAGCGAGCAGACTTCAATATCACGGGGATGCGTGCGGAGAAAGCATGGGATGGGTTGATATTCGAGCATACGGTGGAGGCCGGGCAAGACAAAAAGAAATATGCGCTTCATGAGGGTGTGCAGAGCGCGGGAACCATACGGATTCTCGGTGTCGAAGCCGCCATCTATGACACGGAAAAACGTAACGGCTTTCTCGCAATCGATGAGATAGAATCCTCGCTTCACCCGGAGCTTGTGAAGCTGATCTTTGACCAATATCTCAACAGCGAAGGGCGAAGTCAGCTCTTGGTCACGACGCATTACGACCCGCTGCTCGACTATATCGATAGTTACTTCCGCAAAGACTCGGTTTGGTTTACAGAGAAGGGAGAGGACGGGAACACGAGTCTTTATTCGCTTGTCGAGTTCCGTAGACTAAATCAGATTCATTCTTTCCAAGGCGCTTATCGTAACGGCCGTTTCGGAGCCTTGCCTAACACCTACTAAAACAATGGGGAAGAGAATAATTAGAACGAGAGAGATACGCTCAGCCAAGCCAACCATCATTGGTGAGGGAGAAGTGACGGAGTATTGGTACTTCAAACATTTGTGCAGTCTCACCAAGACCTCTGCCGAAGTCCTTCCTATGAATTTTGGCCCGAACATTTTGCGGACTATTGAGAGGAGAATCAAAGCCATTCTGGATAAGAACGGATCCGTCGTTGTTGTATTTGATACTGACGTAACGGAAAGCGACATGGCCAAAAGACAGTGGATGCAGGCGCTTAAAAAGAAATACCGCGATCACAAAGACGTCCTTATCTGCGACAGTTATCCCTGTATTGAATACTGGTTCCTCCTCCACTATGCGGATACGCATAAGCTCTATAGTGCGCCGCGCCTTTCCGACAAAGTCGTAAAGAACTTGTGCGATTACATACCAGCCTACAGCAAGCAAGGCAAATGGGTAGAGGATTCGCGCTGGGTCGCCGCACTTCGTGCCGAGGGTCAGGAGCAGGCAGCCCGCGATAGAGCCGTCAAATACGCGGAGGACAGCAAGCAATACAGCGACGGCCAGTCTTACACCAATCTCTACAAGTTCTTCGACAAGTACCCCCCAAAAGCATAACCTATGACCACTGATTTCTCCACCATCTGCGCCTTGTCCACACCTGCGGGAAGTGGCGCGCTGGCCATCGTGCGCGTCTCCGGACCGGAGGCGGTCACGCTTTGCGACCGTTTTTTCCAACCTCGCTCGGGCGTACCGCTCGCCGAGCGTC
>CAUPYF010000072.1:0-7951 GCA_963515435.1 uncultured Tannerella sp.
TCAGGTGCTCTAACCGACTGAGCTAGGGGACCGATTCGGCGCCCCGGGGTGCCGCGCCCCTGGCCGAAACCGCGGGCAAATGTAGACCTTAAATCCAAACACGCAAACCGGCGATCCTTCCCCTCTCCGCGCGCCGATTCGCGTCCGCGCCGCCTCATCCCGACCTGTCGCAAGCCCCAAAGCGCCCTCTCTGCCTCATCCCGTCCCGTCGCCGCCCCGGAAATATGCTCGCCAACGCATGCCTCCCCGTCGCAAGCCCCAAAGCTGATTGGAGGACTTATGGCGGACTGTTTTTCTTCACTTTTTATCAGATACGTTACTTATACAATGAGTTATGTTTTTCTTAATCTAAGAAAATAGGCTTAGATGATATTCCTTTCTTTTATTTCCACAAAAAATGCTTACACACTATATATGCTCATTTTCTTTCTTTCAGAAATATGACTTATACATAGTATATAAATATACTTTCCAAAAGATTTTATTCTCAGACATAGTGCATGAATATACTTTCAGACAGATTTTACTCTCAGACATAGTGTATAAATACACTTTCCAAAAGATTTTATATTCAGTCATTGTGTATGAATATAACATCTAAATGATTTTATATTCATGCAATTAGAATAAGACATTTTTCTTGTAAATATTACGCTTATACATATTGTGTATACAGGGATTCTATCAAAAAGAATGAGCATATGTATTAATCAAGTCATCATTTATCTATTAGAAAAGCTACGTAAACTGTTTATATGATTTATCCTTTAGCGTTAAAAATCAATCATACTGCCTAAGTGAAGAATCTGATGGGAAATAAAGCAAAACAATCCTCCATAAGTCCTCCAATCAGCTTTGGGGCTTGCGACGGGGAGGCATGCGTTGGCGAGCATATTTCCGGGGCGGCGACGGGACGGGATGCGGCGGCGCGGGTGTTTTTCGGGATTTCGACGGGGCGAAATGAGGCAACACAGGGTGCGCGGAGGTGCTCCGACCGGAAATTCGACGCATTTCAATTTGTCTATCTTTGGCCGCTCAATTAGCGAGGGTGCCCTCCTTTTCTCTATGAAATACGGCCATTGATGCACCCTCGAGAGGCGTTAGACAGTACACATTTATGGCTAAAATGACAGGTAAAAAGAAGCAGCAGCGCGAGTCGGACGGCTCGCTGGGGGAGGCGCTGCGCTCGTTCTTCTCGAGCGAGCGGGTGTGGTTTCTCACGGGGCTGATCCTGTGTTTCGTGGTGATGTATTTAGGCATTGCGATGACGTCGTTCCTCTTCACCGGGGGGGCGGATCAGAGCGTGGTGGAGAGCATGCCGCTGAGCGATCTGCCGGCGGACCACGCCCGGGTAGAGAACTGGGCCGGGGTGCGGGGCGCGTATGTGGCGGAGGCGGTGATGAACCGCTGGTTCGGGGTGCCGTCGTTCTTCATGCTCTTCTTCCTCGGGTCAGCGGGGTTGTGGCTGATGCGGGTGTGCCCGATGTCGCTACTGAGGCGGTTTCTGCTGTGCAGCTCGATGATGATCTGGTCTTCGGTGTTCCTCTCGCTGGCGTTCGCGCGGACGGCGGGCACCACGTTCATCTACCCCGGCGGACGGCATGGGTGGTACCTCGCAGAGGCGCTGCTGCGCAACATCGGCATGCCGGGGACGGTGTTGCTGCTGATCATCACGGCGCTCCTGATTGCCACCTTTACGAGTAGCCGGGTGATGCCTTTCTTGCAAGGACAATTAGTGGGCGGCTGGGAGATGCTGGCGGCAAAGTGGCGCGACGGTCAAGCGGTTCGTCGAGTGAAGCGCGAGGAGTCTGCTGACGAAGCGACGCCGACGGCTCCTCATACATATAATAAGGAGCAACCGACGCCGCGGTGCGAGGGCCCCTCCGCGGAGGATGAGGGCTACGCCTTAGGCGAAGATGACGAGGACGAGATAGCGGCGCCGCCGATCGCTGCGACAGACGGGAGCGTGGCGCCTCCTCCGGTAGATGCGCCGACGATCTTCACCGTGGAGGTCCCGCGGGAGGAGGAGGTGCCGGAGCCGGCAGAAGTGGCGGCCGAATTAGGCGAGTATGACCCGCGTCTCGACCTGTCGAGTTACCACTTCCCCTCGCTCGAGCTGCTGAAGAAATACGATCGCAATGAGAAGCCGATCGACATGGAGGAGCAGAGCGATAACCAGAAACGCATCAAGCAGACCTTAGAGAACTTCGGCATCAGCATCTCGTCGATCAAGGCGACGGTGGGGCCGACGATCACGCTCTACGAGGTCGTCCCGGCGCAGGGCGTGCGCATCTCCAAGATCCGCAACCTCGAAGACGACATCGCGCTGAACCTCTCCGCGCTCGGTATACGCATCATTGCGCCGATGCCGGGCAAGGGGACGATCGGGATCGAGGTGCCGAACAAGGATCCGCAGATCGTTTCCATGCAATCAGTCATCGGTTCGCGGAAGTTTATCGAAAGCAAATACGACCTGCCCGTGGCCTTAGGGCGCACGATCACGAACGAGATCTTCATGTTCGACCTCTGCAAGGCGCCGCACCTGCTCATGGCCGGCGCTACAGGGCAGGGGAAATCCGTCGGGCTGAACGCCATCATCACCTCCTTGCTCTACAAGAAGCACCCGGCAGAATTGAAGCTCGTTTTAGTCGACCCGAAGATGGTAGAGTTCAGCATCTACGCCGAGATCGAGCGCCATTACTTGGCCAAGCTGCCAGACGAGGAGAAGGCCATCATCACGGACTTCACCAAGGTGGTGCACACGCTGAACTCGCTCTGCAAGGAGATGGACGACCGCTACGAGCTGCTGACCCGGGCGCATGTGCGCAACATCAAGGACTACAACGAAAAGTTCATCGACCGCCGTCTGAACCCGGAAAAGGGGCATAAATACATGCCTTACATCGTGGTCATCATCGATGAGTTCGGCGACCTGATCATGACGGCCGGCCGCGACATCGAAATGCCCATCGCACGCATCGCGCAGAAGGCACGTGCCGTAGGCATCCACATGGTGATCGCTACGCAGCGCCCGTCGACAAACATTATCACGGGTACGATCAAGGCCAACTTCCCCGTGCGGGTGGCCTTCCGTGTCTCCTCGATGATCGACTCGCGCACCATCCTCGACTCGCCCGGTGCCAACCAGCTGATCGGCCGCGGCGACCTGCTCTTCTCGCAAGGCAGCGACATGACGCGCGTCCAATGCGCCTTCGTCGACACGCCCGAGGTGGAGGCCATCTCAGAGTTCATCGGTGAACAACCGGGGTACCCGACGGCATTCATCCTGCCGGAGTATGACCCCGACAGCGAGGCAGATGACAAGTCGGCAGCTGCTGACCTCTCCGACCGCGACCCGCTCTTCGATGAGGCCGCCCGGTTAGTGGTCAGCCAGCAGCAAGGCTCCACATCACTCATCCAGCGCAAGTTCTCCATCGGCTACAATCGCGCCGGCCGACTTATGGATCAGCTGCAAGGCGCGGGCATCGTGGGGCCGTATGAAGGCAGCAAGGCGCGGCAGGTATTGATACAAGACCTCTATTCATTAGAACAGAAACTAAATACGATCAAATGATGAAACGAATGATGGGCATACTCGCAGTGGCGCTCCTCGCGGCAGGAAGTCTTTCGGCGCAAAAGGCTGAGGCACTGCTCGACAAAGCAGCAGCAGCCTATGAAAAATCGAACGGCATACAGGCATCCTTCGCCGCCAACGTGCGCCATGAGAAGGCGGGCGTGGCGGAGAATTTCGAGGGAACGATCCGCATGAAAGGCTACAAGTTCGCGTTAGTGACCCCCGACGTGAAGACGTGGTACGACGGCTCGACGCAGTGGACCTACATGGTGCGCTCGAAAGAGGTAAACCTCTCCACCCCGACGGGTGACGAGCTGGAATCGACCAACCCACTGACGCTTTTACGGACGTATAAGAAGAAGTTCACCGCCTCGTACATCGGCGCGAGCACGGCCGGAGGCGGTCGCATGGCCGACGACGTGGCGCTTACACCGCGTGGCCGCAGCGACATCGCCCGCGTAGAAGTACAACTCGAACGCAGAACATCGCTTCCGGCGCGCCTGACGGTGACGATGAAGAATGGCATGCGCAGCGTGATCCGCATCAGCCGCATGCAGACGGGTGTCAATCTGCCGGACAAAACATTCACCTTCAACAGGGCGGATTACCCCGGCGTGACCGAAATAGATTTACGATAAGATGAAGACACTGATCCTTGTTGTACACCCTCACCTCAATGAGTCGCTCATCAACAAACGGTGGGTAGAGGAGCTGCAAAAGCATTGGGACAAGTATGAGGTACATCCGCTCTACGAGGCTTACCCGGATGGGAAGATCGACGTGGCTGCCGAGCAGCAATTGATGGAGCGCTACGAGCGCATCGTCTTTCAATTCCCCCTCTATTGGTTCAATTGCCCGCCACTGTTCAAGGCGTGGCTCGACGAAGTCCTGACCTATGGCTGGGCGTACGGGAGCAAGAGCGGATACAAGATGGCAGGTAAGAAGATCGCCCTGGCCATCACCGCGGGAATCGATGAGCATGAGTATGCGGCCTCAGGGAAATATCGATATACGATAGAGGAGCTGACGCGCCCCTTTGAGCTGACATTTGAATATGTGAGGGCCGATTATCGTCCGCTTTTCGCCTTTTATGGCATTGAATTGAACTCGTCAGAAGAATGGATCGAGCAGAGTGTTCCGCTATACATGAAGTTCTTAGATGAGTTTTCGAGATAAATCCACAAACAATAACCCCCAAACCCCAAGAAAGAATTGAAAGAGAATATGGAAAACGAGAAAGTGCGTTGTTTGATTATCGGCTCGGGGCCGGCCGGCTACACGGCGGCTATCTATGCCTCCAGAGCTAATTTGCAACCGGTGCTGTACGAAGGCATTCAGCCAGGCGGACAGCTGACCACCACCACGGAGGTGGAGAATTTCCCCGGCTACCCTAAGGGCATCACGGGTACGGAAATGATGGCCGACATGCGGCAGCAGGCTGAGCGCTTCGGCGCCGACATCCGCTCGGGCATCGCCACGGCGGCAGACCTCTCTGCGGTGCCTTACAAGATCACGATCGACGGCGAAAAGGTCGTCGAAGCCGAAGCGCTGATCATCGCTACGGGCGCCTCGGCCAAGTACCTCGGCCTGCCTGACGAACAGAAATATGCCGGCATGGGCGTTTCGGCCTGCGCCACCTGTGACGGATTCTTCTATCGCAAGAAACGCGTGGCCGTGGTCGGTGGTGGCGACACGGCGTGTGAGGAGGCCATCTATCTGGCCGGCCTCGCATCGCATGTTTACCTGATCGTCCGCAAGCCCTTCCTGCGCGCCTCGAAGGTGATGCAGGAGCGTGTGCTGAACACACCCAACATCACCGTGCTGTTTGAGCACAACACCGTCGGGCTGTTCGGCGAAGGCGGCGTGGAAGGCGCGCACTTAGTGAAGCGCAAAGGCGAACCGGACGAGGCGCAGGTGGACATCGCCATCGATGGCTTCTTCCTCGCCATCGGGCACAAACCGAACTCGGACATCTTCAAACCGTGGATCAAGACGGACGAGACGGGCTATATCCTGACAGAGAATGGGACACCGCGCACGGGTGTGCCGGGCGTCTTTGCCGCTGGCGACGTGGCCGATCCGCATTATCGTCAGGCCATCACGGCCGCAGGCAGTGGCTGTAAAGCCGCCATTGAGGTGGAACGTTATCTGTCCAATCGTTGATCGCTACGAGTGACGGGTTACGAGTGGCAAGTGACAAATGGCCGCTCTCCCTACTCGTAACCCGTAACTCACATAACCAATGAAAAGGATCGCACTGTGGATGATGTTGTGGAGCCTCTGCGCAGGAGCAGCTGCGGGGGCGGATGACGAGCATCCCAAGCAGGAGATCCGTGCCGTCTGGCTGACCACGATCTACGGCCTTGACTGGCCCACCCAGACGGCCACCGACTGGGCCGGACGCAACCAACAGCAACAGGAGCTGCGCCACATACTCGACCGCCTGCATGAGGCCAACTTCAACACCGTCTTCGTGCAGACCCGCCTCAGGGGCGACGTGATTTACCCCTCCAAGATCGAGCCCCTCGCCTCCGTCTTCGCCGGGAAATATGGCCTCTGGCCGGGCTACGACCCGCTGGCCTTCGTCATCGACGAGTGTCACAAGCGCGGCATGGAGTGTCACGCCTTCTTTGTCACCTTCCCCGTCGGCACGGAAAAGATTGTGCGAGAGCAGGGGCTCTCCTCCGTCGTGCGTCGCCACCCCGGGCTCTGCCTACGCCACCACGGCAGCTGGTACCTCGATCCCGGCCAGCCGGGCACAGCCGATTACCTCCTCTCCCTCGTCGACGAAGTCGTCCGCAACTATGACCTCGACGGCATCCAGTTCGACTACATCCGCTACCCCGAGGATGCCCGCACCTTCCCAGACAGCGCCTCCTACCGCCGCTATGGCCGCGGCCGCAGGCTCTGCGACTGGCGCCGGGAGAACATCAACAACCTCGTGAGCCGCCTCCACGACCGCGTCAAGCAGATGAAACCCTGGGTGCAAGTCAGCAGTTCGCCCTTAGGCAAATACAGCAAGTCCGGCCGCACACCCCACGCCAAATGGACGGCTTACGACGACGCCTTTCAGGATCCCAAAGCCTGGCTCCGCGCCGGAAAGCAGGACATGATCGTCCCCATGATGTATTACCGCCGCAATGACTTCTACCCCTTCGTCAGCACCTGGCTCGAGCAGTCCGGGCAACGCAACATAGTGGCCGGACTCGGCGCCTACCGCCTGAGCCGCAGCGAGGGCGACTGGAACCTCTCCGACATCTCCGACCAAATCACCTACGTCCGCAAGCAGGGCGGCAAGGGATGCGCCTTCTTCCGCGCCGGATTCGTCATCGGCAACGAGAAGGGGCTTTACAACGAGCTCAAGAACCGCTTCTTCAAATACCCCGCCCAGCTGCCCCCGCTCACTTGGATGAGCGCCACACCCACCGCCCCCTGCGAGCCTAAGGAGGTGCACGTCACCCGCGAGCGCGGCGGCCTGCGCCTACATTGGGAAGGATCGGCCGACTGCCTCTACACGCTCTACTACACACAGGCCGACACGATCGACCTCTCCTCGGCCCGATCCATCTTAGCCACCGGCATCCGCGCCTGCGAATGGTTCCTGCCGGTCAATGCTGACGACGAACGGGAGTACACGTTCTGCATCACCGCATCCAACCGCTACCGCATCGAGAGCCGCCCCTCACGCTCTACCTATTACTATTTTTCGCGCTACGAAAAATGACCGAAGCTGAAATCCAATGCTTCCGGGCCGCCCGCACCGTCAACTGGTACGTGCTCTACACCTCCCCCCGCGCCGAGAAGAAGGTGGAGGAGCGCCTGCGCAAGCGCGGCGTGGGGTGCTACCTGCCGCTGCACCGCGCGCCCCAAGTCTGGTCTGACCGTGTCAAGATGGTCGACAAGCCCCTCTTCACCTCCTACGTCTTCGTCCGCTGCACCGAAACGGAGGCCCTGAGCTTCGTCAAAACCATCTACGGCGTGGCGCGCGTCGTCTTTTATAACGGTCGGCCGGCCATCGTCCTGCCCGCCGAGATCGACGCCATCCGCGCCTTCCTTGAGCAGGCGGCCAACCATCCGCTCTCCGTGGGCGAGGAGGTGGAAATCCTTAGCGGCGCCCTGAAGAACGTCTCGGGTATCATACAGAAGATCGGCCGAAACCGCCTGCGCCTGCACATCGAGCAGATCGGCGTCACCGTCACGGTGGACCTTTCCGAGGTGGCCCCCGTGAAGCGGATTAAATAGAGGAATCGGGAAAACAGCCCCTTACATTAAAATTAAGCCCATCCCCCGCAGGGGGGGAGATGCTGAAATGCCACGTCAGAAGGGCGATCCGGGGGAATTTCCGTGAAGAAATCGTCCGCCCCGCGCCGGCTACTT
>CAUPYF010000073.1:0-7873 GCA_963515435.1 uncultured Tannerella sp.
ATCAAGAACCAAAGAGTGGTCAGAGATCTTTGACGGCTCAGAAAGAACCATTTTTGATTGACTATAGATGTTCGTCCTCCCCCTCACGCCTGTATCAGCGCACACTGCGGGCGGCAACCTTCATATTCCAATTGCAGCGTGACGTGGCTGATGCCGAACTCCGTGCGCAGCATTTCCTCGATGCGGCGGCCGATGGTTTGCGCGTCGGAGAGCGGCAGGTTTTCGCATAGGTTGATGTGCGCCTCAAGGTGGATGTGCTCGTCGTCCATCTTCCAGATGTGCACGTGGTGCATGTCTTTCACCTCAGCCATACCCTCGGTGTGCTTCTGCACAGCGTGCAGGTCCACGCCCTCGGGAGCGGCCTGCATGAGAATGTCCACAGTCTGGCGGACGATGCCCCAAGTGTGCCAGATGATGTAGATGCCCACGGCGACGGTGATCAGCGGATCGAGCCAGTAGAGCCGCCAAATCCAAATGGCGATGCCGCCGAGGATAACGGCCACGGAGGAGAGTGTGTCGCCAAGGAGGTGCAGGTAGGCCGCGCGGATGTTGAGGTTACGCTCCTTGTCATGGTGCAGGATGACGACCGAGATGAGGTTGGCCAGCAGCCCGAAGGTAGCTACCGTGAGCATCACGGCGCCGCGGATCGGCTCGGGGTGCAGGAAGCGCTCGTAAGCCTCGACGAAGAGGAAGACGCAAATAACGATCAGCGCCACGGCATTGAAGAGCGCTGCGAGGATTTCGGAGCGCTTGTAGCCAAACGTCTTGCGTAGGTCGGGGCGCTTTTCGGCGTGCCGCCCGGCGAGGAAGGCGATGAAGATGGCTGACGAGTCGCCGAGGTTGTGGACAGCGTCGGAGAGCAGCGAGAGGCTGTTGGAGACGATCCCTCCGACAATCTGCACGAGCGTGATGGAGAAGTTCAGCAGCGTAGCCCATAGCAGTTTGTGCCCCTTCATGTCGGCTGCGCTGTGGTGATGGTGGTGCGCGTGTACATGATCGTGATCATGGTGATGCACGTCGTGCGTGTGAGGATGATCCTCCGCTGCATGGTGGTGATGGTGTGTATTCATAAGTGATTCTTATTAGTTAGGTGCTGACAAATATATAGTCAATCAAAAATGGTTTGCGGATTGAGCACGCGGAAGTTCAGAGTTAGATGTGACTCCAACTCATGTCGATAAGAAGCAATGTTGTCAAAGAATTTGAGCACTGCGTCTCGAAATTCATGTTTTGTCCGATAGATCTTCGTGTTGATGATTGTCTTCCGAAGGAACTTCCTGAAAACGCTCGATTAGGTTCCCTTTCGCAATCCTTTTCCGTTTGGCTATAATTGAGGCAAGAGACATCAGCGCCTCCAGAAGCCGGGCAGCAGGGGGGTGAGGACGGTGAAGATCTCCAGTCGGCCGACGATCATGAGGAAGGAGAGGATCCACTTGTTGAAGGCAGAAATGGATGCGAAGTTGCCGGCGGAGAAACGGCCGATGCCCGGGCCGGCATTGCTGACGGAGGTTGCCGCCAGGCCGAGGGCGTCGCTGAGCTCAATACCTTCAAGTGTGAGGACGGTGCAACCGAATAGTATGAGGCCGACGTAGACGATGGCGAAGGTGTAGACGCGCTGGATGATGTGTTCGGGGACGATTTGCCCGCCGGTCCTCAGAGGCAAGACGGCGCGGGGGTGCGTTTGGCGCTTGAACTCGTTGAGCAGGTTCTTGATGAGGATCATGAAGCGCCCCATCTTGAGGCCGCCGCTGGTGGATCCGGCGCACCCGGCCACGATGATGACGAAGAGGGCGATGACGGCAAAGAAGGAGCCCCATTGGGCGAAGTCGACGGTCAGAAAGCCGGTAGTGGAGATCAGCGAGATGATGTGGAAGAGGGCATGGCGGAAGGCTAGCTCGGGGTCAGTCTCGTTGTGTCGCAGCAGGATCCAGGCGGTGGTGACCGTGACGGCCAGGGCGACGACGGTCCAGAACCAGCGGAACTCATGGTCGTGGAAGAGCTTGTGGCTGTGGCCGCGGAGGGCGAAGTAGAGCAGGGTGAAGTTGGTGGCGCCGATGGTCATGCCCAGGATGACGACGTATTCGGTGTAGGCGGAGTGCCAGTAGGCAAGGCCCTGGTTTTTGGTGGAGTATCCACCGGTGGCTACAGTTGTCATGGCGTGGTTGAGGGCGTCGAAGAGGTTCATGGGGCCGGCCCAGAGGAGGAGTAGGATGGCGAGGGTGATAAGCAGGTAGAGGCCGAAGATGCGTTTAGCTACTTGCGTGATGCGCGGTCGAAAGCGTTCATGGGTGATGCCGGGCGTCTCTGCGTCGAAGAGCTGGGAGGCTGTCCCGCCGAACATGGGGAGGATGGCGACGGTGAAGACGATCATTCCGATACCACCCTGCCATTGGGTGAGGCTGCGCCAGAAGAGGAGCCCGTGAGGTAGGCGTTCGATGTCGTTTAATATGGTGGCGCCGGTGGTGGTAAATCCGGAAATGGTCTCGAAGAAGGCATCAGCTACGTTCGGGATGGCGCCGCTGATGAGGTAGGGCAGCATGCCGAAGAGGGAGAGGAGGATCCACGTGAGTGTGACGCTGAGCATGCCTTCGCGACGGCCGGAGTGGTAGTCGTCGGCACGACGGCCAAAGAGGTACATGGTGAGCCCGGCGGTGAACATGATGGCACAGGAGATGGAGAGCGGGATGAAGTCGCTGTCGTGATACCAGAAGGAGACGCCCACGGCGGAGAGCATGAAGAGACTCTCGAGCATGTGCATCGTGCCGAGGAACTTAATGATGAAGCGTACGTTGACTTGGAGGATCATGAGGGGAGGCGGGAGGTGTGATAGATATCATCCGATAAGCCCCGTTTTCCCGATCAGGAACAAGAGCAGATAGCCGAGTATTAGAGAGATCATGCCGACGATCAGCCCGATTTTGAGCATATCTCTCTGCTCGATCAGGCCTGTGGAATGGGCTATTGCGTTCGGGGGCGTAGATATCGGTAGGCACATGGCGCTCGATGCGGCGATGGCTATGCCAATAATGACCGTCTGCGTTCCGCCGATTAGTTTCAGCGTGTCTCCCATCCCCGTGCAGGCTACAATAAGAATGGGCACGAGCAGCGCCGCCGTTGCCGTGTTAGAAATAAAGTTGGAGAGGATGAAACAGATCGCTCCCGATATGATAAGGATCACGATCGGCGACCATCCCCCGAAAGGAATCGACCGAATGACGGCATCGGCCAGGCCGGAACCGTTCAGTCCGAGGCCGAGTGCAAATCCGCCCGCTACCATCCAGATCACACTCCAGTTGATCGCCTGCAAGTCGCGCTTCGTAATTACTCCGGTGACGGCGAAGACGCCCATCGGAATCATTGCGACCGTATTGGCGTCGACCCCGGTAAATCGGTCGAACAGCCACATAAACACCGTAATGACGAATGTGATCGATACGACCTTCATTCTCCATCCGCGATGTACATAGCCGGTGATCGTAAGCTCGATCGTTTTTTTCTTGAACGGAAACAGTCTTTTTATGATGTGCCACGATATAAAGAGCAATCCGATGACTAAAGGGAACATAAAAGCGACCCAGTTTCCGAAGCCGATGTGCATGTTCAAACCCTCCGGATCGTTCAATGCTTGCAGAGCGATTGCGTTGGGCGGGGTTCCGATAGGCGTAGCCATCCCGCCGAGATTGGCCGCCACAGGGATGGAAAGCGTTAGTGCCGTACGCCCCTTACCATCGGGTGGCAAGGCTGCAAATACGGGTGTGAGGAAGACAAGCATCATCGCCGCCGTCGCCGTGTTGCTTATAAACATGGAGAATACGCCCGTGATCAGAATAAAACCCAGCAGGACTGTTTCCGATCGCTTCCCAAACGGTTTGATCAGCGTCCTCGCCAGCAGTATATCCAGTCCTGACTTAGTCGCAGCGATGGCAAGGACGAATCCGCCGAGAAACAGCATGATCACCGGGTTTGCAAACGTGGCCATGATCTCTTTCGAGCTCAGCAAGGTGCCGAACGACTCGCTTTCGCTCTTCAAAAACGACAGGCTGTTGTCCGACACCGTCAAACACATCGTCGTAATGATGACTAATGAGGTAGCCCAAGATGGGATAGCTTCGGTAATCCACATGAGTGTGGCGAGCACGAAGATGGCAATAACCCGCTGTTGAATCGTTGTGAGTCCCTCTATCCCGAACGATGTGGAAGGCAGATTCCAAACGATTAATGTAAGCAGCAGGATAACGAGAGATGAAATGAATCTCTTAACCTCGAAGTGATGAGTGAGTTTTTTTAATTCTTCTGTCATGGCGCATTGTATTAATGAGATTGTCAAATAAATTTCTTTTTTAAGTACGCTCCAATGTTTCAGGTATGGCAATCGATAAGAACTATCAAACGTTTGCAATGCATTCCTCCCTGAAATCAGTTGAAGTAGTCTTTGAGTTTACACATGGCGGAGTCGAAGCAGAAGACCATCACGCGGTCGTTGGCGCGGATCATCGTGTCGCCCTCCACCATCATGGGGATGCCGTTGCGGATGAGGCCACCGAGGGTCATGTCCTTGGGCAGGCGCATGTCCTTGACGGGCTTACGGGTGATCTTCGATCCGGCTTTGGCCACGAGCTCGGCCACGTCGGCACGGGCGAAGGCGAGGCACTTGACGTTGGTCACATCGGCATCGAGGAGGAACTGATAGATGTGGCCAGCAGCAATGAGCTTTTTATTGATCACCGTGCCGATGTCTACCTTGGTGGCCAATGAGACGTAGTCGAGGTTCTCCACCTGCGCGATGGTCTTGAAGACACCGAAGCGTTTGGCTGCGAGGCAGGCCAGGATGTTCGTACCAGCATTCTCGGTCAGGGCGATGAAGGCTTGTGCATTGCGTATGCCTTCCTGCTGCAAGATGTCGGGGTCGCGGCCGTCTCCGTGGATGACGAGGGCGTTCTTGGGCAACTTCTCGCTGATGCGAACACACTTGTCACGGTCGGCCTCGATGATGGTGATGTGGATGTCGTCGGGCAGGAACTGTGCCGTCTTGATGGCGATGCGCCCGCCACCCATGATGATGATGCTCTTCACCTCGGGGTTCTGCTTGCCGGTCTTGATGCGGACGTCCTCGATGTGGTCGCGGGTGGTGGTGATGAAGACGATGTCGCCTGACTCGATGTGATCCATGCCGCGGGGGATGATCATCTGGCCATCGCTGCGCTGTATGGCTACGATGTGGTAGCACTTCTTGTCGTTCATCATCAGGTCGACCAGTGTGCGATTAATGATCGGCGCCTCGCCGCGCACCTTAATGCCGAGAAGGATGAGTCCGCCGCTGAAGAGCTCCCAGTACTGGCGCGTCCACGGCCGGCGGATGGCTGCGACGATCTCCTTAGCCGCAAGGATCTCCGGGCAGATCATGGAGTTGACGCCGATCTTCTGGAAGAGCTCGTTGTTGCGCGGCAGGAGGTATTCGTAATTATTGATGCGGGCGAACGTCTTACGTGCGCCGAGGTTGCTGGCCAGCATGCAGGCGGTGATGTTGGTAGACTCCTCGGTGGTGACGCTGACGAAGAGGTGGGCCGTGTTGACGCCGGCCTCTTCCAGATCGTGCAGGGAGGTGGGATTCCCGGTGATGGGAAGGATCTCCATGCCTGATTTGGCGAAGGCGAGGTTGTCCTCATTCGGATCGAGGAGGACGATGTCATGGCGCTCGCGGGAGAGCATCTTGGCCAGATGGCGCCCCACTTCGCCGGCGCCTGCGATGACGACTCTCATGCCTCACCTCCTTTCTCCGCAGCGGCTCCCTCCGTACGTCCAGCAAAGGCACGGATAGCGCTGAGGATGTGCGCAGCGTCCATGCCGCAGAGCTTGTAGAGCTCGGCGATGGAGCCATGCTCGATGAAGCGATCGGGGATGCCGATGCGGCGCACGCGCGCCGTGTAGCCATGCTCCATCATAAACTCCATCACGGCCGTGCCGAGCCCACCGACCACGGTGCCGTTCTCCACGGTGATGATGCGCGTAAACTTCTGCCCCACCTCGTGAAGCAAGGCCTCGTCGATGGGTTTGAGGTAAATCATATCGTAATGTGCCACGGAGATGCCCTCCGCGGCGGCTGCCTCTATGGCTTTGTGTGCTTCGTTACCGATGGAGCCGATGGTGAGGATGGCTACGTCGGTGCCTTCGCGCAGCCGACGCCCGCGACCGACGGGCAGCAGCTCCATCTCGTTTTGCCAGTCGCGCAGCTCGCCTTTGCCACGCGGATAGCGGATGACGAAGGGGCCACGGTCGGTCTTGTAGGCTGTGAACATGAGGTTGCGGAGGTCGATCTCGTTGAGGGGTGAGGAGATGATTAGGTTGGGGATGGGGCGGAGGTAAGCCAGATCGAAGGCGCCGTGGTGTGTGACGCCGTCTTCGCCCACGAGGCCTGCGCGGTCGAGGCAGAGGACGATGTGGAGGCGGAGGATGGCTGCGTCGTGGATCACTTGATCGTAGGCGCGCTGCATGAATGAGGAGTAGATGTTGCAGAAGGGGATCATGCCCTCCTTGGCCATGCCTGCGGAGAAGGTGACGGCGTGCCCCTCGGCGATGCCTACGTCGAAGGCGCGATCAGGGAAGGCCTTCATCATATACGTCATGGAGCAACCCGTGGGCATGGCTGGGGTGACGCCTGTGATGCGTCGGTCTTTCTCGGCCAGCTCGACGAGGGTATGGCCAAAGACGTCTTGATAGAGCTGGGGTTCGTTGGTCCGTTCGGGCAGCAGGCGGCGGCCGGTGTCTTTGTCGAAGCGTCCGGGTGCGTGCCAGGCGGTGGCGGACTGCTCGGCGGGCTTGTAGCCCTTGCCTTTCTTCGTTTTGATGTGGAGCAGCTTGGGCCCCTTCATGTCTTTGATGTCGGAGAGTTTCTGCACGAGGTCTTGCACGTCATGGCCATCGATGGGGCCGAAGTAGCGTATGCTGAAGCCTTCGAAGAGGTTGTGTTGGCGATTGATGAGGGCCTTGAGGCTGTTGTTGAAGCGGAGGATGTTCTCGCGTCGGTCTTCGGAGATGATGTTCAGCTTGCGGAGCTTTTGGTAGATCTCGTAGCGGATGCGGTTGTAGGCCTGGCTGGTGGTGATGTCGACAAGGTAGCGGTTGATGCCGCCGACGTTGCGATCGATGGACATGTCGTTGTCGTTAAGCACGATCAGCAGGTTGTTCGGATCGATGGAGGCATTGTTGATGCCCTCAAAGGCGAGTCCGCCGGTCATGGCGCCATCGCCGATGACGGCCACCACGTGTCGGCCCGCCTCGCCGGCGATCTCGAAGGCGGTGGACATGCCCAGCGCGGCGGAAATGGAGTTAGAGGCGTGGCCGGCCATGAAGGTGTCGTAGGCGCTCTCCTCCGGGGTGGGGAAGCCGCTGATGCCGCCAAACTGGCGGAGGGTGCGGAAGGCCTCGCGGCGGCCGGTGAGGATCTTGTGGCTGTAGGCCTGGTGGCCGACATCCCAGACGATGCGGTCGAAGGGGGTATTAAATACGTAGTGCAGCGCTACGGTCAGCTCCACAGCGCCGAGGCTGGCGCCGAGGTGGCCGGGTGTGCGTGAGAGTACATCGATGATGTATCGTCGCAGCTCGTCGCACACGGCTGGCAGCTGCTCAGCGGGTAGTTTACGCAAGTCAGCCGGGCTATCTATCCGGCTCAACAAATGATCTTGATTGCAATCAACCATTCCTTCTGTTTCTTTTTCTTGCAAAGGTAACAGCGGAAGTAAGGGCGGCAAAGAGGGGAGGCGGTGCTGCCCGCTGAGAAAATGAGGATCATTTCGGTTGCGCATGGCATGTCAGGGGTAAAATGAGGGTCATTTCGAGCGCGCGCATGGTGTGTACTGGGAAAATGAGGGTCATT
>CAUPYF010000074.1:0-7871 GCA_963515435.1 uncultured Tannerella sp.
TCTCGTTCAGCTCTTCGGTGCTCTTGGCCTTGTCAGCCTTCAACTCTTCATTCTCACTCTTCAGCTTTTGATACTCCGAAGAGTTTTCCACACAGGCAGTCAGCAAGGCCGTGCTCAGGAGAAATAATACGATCCTTTTCATTGTTGTTATCATTTGGTTTTAAGTGAATGATCTGATTGTTATGAGTGGCCGGTTCGGGTTATGGGTTATCAGTTACGAGTATCGGGCACTTGTAACTCGTAACTGGTCACTTGTAACTCGTCACGCGCCGGCCACCACTATAACAAATTCTCCGCGCGGATCGTTCATGCTGAAGTGTGAAATTATTTCGTCCGCCCTGCCGCGCACCGTCTCCTCAAAGCGTTTCGATAGTTCACGTGAGACGGAGATCTGCCGCTCTGGCCCCATCACTTCGGCCAGCTGCGTGAGCGTCTTCACGAGTCGGTGGGGTGACTCGTAGAGGATCATCGTGCGTCGCTCCTCACGCAACGCTTCGAGGCGTGTCATCCGGCCCTTCTTCGGCGGCAGGAAGCCCTCAAAGCAGAAGCGATCCGTAGGAAAACCGGAGACGACGAGCGCGGGCACGAAGGCCGTGGCGCCGGGCAGGCACTCCACCTCCACGTCCGCAGCCACGCACGCCCGGACGAGCAGGAAGCCGGGATCGGAGATGGCGGGCGTGCCAGCGTCGGAGACGAGCGCGATGTTTTCGCCCGCCTGTATACGCTCCACAAGCTGTGCCACGGTGCGGTGCTCGTTGAAGGCGTGGTGGGACTGGAGGCGGTTTTGTATCTCGTAATGACGGAGCAAGACGAGCGTCGTGCGTGTGTCCTCGGCCAAGATCAAGTCGGCCTCCCGCAGCACACGCACGGCGCGGAAGGTCATGTCCTCCAAGTTCCCCACGGGCGTGGGAACGATCGTGAGCTTACCCATCAGACGAAGCGTCGCTCGATGAACTTCAGGAAGTCTGCGGCCGTCTCACTCTCGAAGTCCCACCGGACGTGCGCTCGCAGCAGCTTGAGGGATTCCTCGTAGGAGCAGGCCTCGTTGAGCACGTCCAATATGTCGTTCATGCGCTCCTCGTCGCGGTCGAAGAGCTCGCGGCAGAAGCGGAAGCGATCGTTCAGGGTGAAGGCCTTGCGGAGGTCGATCAGCTTCGTGCGCTCGATGGCGTCGTTGAGCGAGGTGTCCGCATGCGGTGCCGAGGCGGGTTGTGGTGAGGGGCTAAGTTGAGGCGCAGGTGTCGGTTCGGGCCTCATGATTGGCTCGAGGGCGGAAGATGCAGGCGTTGTGGGCAGCATGGACAGCGTGTCAAACGTTTGGTGTGCCGTCTGCTCGATGGAACGGATGCGCTCGCGGTGTTCACGGATCTGTCGGTCGAAGAGTTCGATCTGCCCCATCTCCATCTCGTGCAGTTCGATCTGCATCTTGCCGATCAGGTCGAAGGCGTTACTGAAGAAGGCCACAGGATAGATCTCCGTGCCGCGGACGGCGCTGGTCATCTCGGAGAGTTCGTCGATATGGCGAACGAGTAGTTCTAATCGTTCTTGGTTATTCATCATCATAGGCGTGTGTGGTGTATATATAATGTATAGGCATAAGCCTTGAGAGCAGCCGGAGTTTTTGCTGCGAGCAGGCAAAAGTAGGAATACAACGAAGGTTGAAGGTTGCGGCTGCATCTCGTGTGGTCGTTTTTGGCCTCCCCCTACCCTACTCTCTCGCTTCGGCAAAAGACAAAGGCTGGAATCAGTGATTTCAGGGTCATGCAAAAAAACAAAGGCTGGAATCAGTGATTTCAGTGCTTTGTAAAAAAGCAAAGGCCTGGAATCAGCGATTTCAGTGCTTTGTAAAAAAACAAAGGCCTGGAATCAGCGATTTCAGCGCTTTGTAAAAAAAACAAAGGCCTGGAATCAGCGATTTCAGCGCTTTGTGAAAAAACAAAGGCCTGAAATCAGCGATTTCGGGGTCGTGCAGAAAAACAAAGGCTGAAATCAGCGATTTCAGGGTCGTGCCGGAAAACGAAGCGCGCCCGCGCCCCCTCCCCGCCTGTTTCGCCCCCGTCCTCCGCCCCCCCCGCGGATAAGGCTTTCTCTTACTTTTGCGCGCGCAATCAAGAAGGGCGTGCACAAGCCGCGGTAAACGGCCGGCGCGCCTCCCCCGCATGAATAAGCAATCCATCATAGATTATTACAACCGGACGGCGCCCGAACAGCAGCGACGCAAACGCCTGCGCCGCTACTACCACCGTTCGCTTGCGCGTTACTTCTCGTTCATCATCCCGCCTGGCAGCCGCGTGTTAGAGATCGGGTGCGGCACGGGCGAACTGCTGGCGGCCATGCGGCCGGCCTACGGCGTGGGCATCGACTTCTCCGAACGGATGATCGAAATAGCCCGAAAGTCCTTCCCCGAGCTGCGCTTTGAGGTGGACGACATCGAGGAGCTGCGCCTCAGCGAGCCGTTCGATTATGTCATCATGTCAGATCTCACCATGTCGCTTTGGGATGTGCAGCGCGCCTTTGAACACCTGCCGCAGGTCTGCCATGAGCGTACGCGGATCGTGATCTCGAACTACAATTTCCTCTGGGAGCCCATCCTCAAGCTGGCCGAACGCCTCGGGCTGAAGCTGCGGCAGCCGAATCAAAACTGGCTCTCGGTGCAGGACATCGACAATCTGCTTCGCCTGACGGGCTTCGAGCGCGTGAAGCGTGAAAACAAGATCCTGCTGCCGGTCAACATCCCGCTGTTGGCGCCCCTCTGCAACCGCCTCTTGGCCAACCTGCCGCTCCTCCATCGTTTAGACCTCGTGAACCTGATCGTGGCCCGGCCTGAGCCACGGCGGGAGGCGCCGGAGCGGACGGTCTCCATCATCGTTCCGGCGCGCAACGAGCGGGGCAACATCGAGAATGCCGTCCGCCGCCTGCCCGCCTTCGGCGCCTCGCAGGAGTTTGTCTTCGTCGAGGGGCACTCCGGGGATGGGACGTATGAGGAGATGCTCCGTGTGCGCGATGCCTACCCCGAGAAGCAGATCAAGGTGCTCATCCAGTCGGGCCGCGGCAAGGGCAACGCCGTGCGCGAGGGCTTCGAGGCGGCCACGGGCGAGATGCTCTTCATCCTCGATGCCGACCTGACGACGCCGCCCGAGGATATGCCAAAGTTTTACGAAGCGCTCCGGCAGGGCAAGGGCGAGTTCATCAACGGTTGCCGCCTCGTTTACCCGATGGAAAAGCAGGCGATGCGGCTCCTGAACTTGATCGCCAACAAGAGCTTCGGCCTCCTCTTCTCCTACCTCCTCGGGCAGAACCTCAAGGACACGCTCTGCGGCACGAAGGTGCTCTACAAGTCGGACTACGACACGCTCAAGCAGGGCCGCGCCTACTTCGGCGACTTCGATCCCTTCGGCGACTTCGACCTGCTCTTCGGCGCCGCCAAGCTGAACCTGAAGATGACGGAGATCATCATCCGATACAAGGATCGCGAGTATGGCTCCACGCAGATCAGCCGCTTCCGGCACGGCTGGCTGCTGATTAAGATGTGCGCCTTCGCCGCACGGAAGATTAAGTTCATTTGAAGTAGAAGCAAGCTCTACCTATCGAAAACGAAATAAACAGCAACAATGAAAGCCCCCAACAATCGCTCCTTCACCTTGCGGTTCGACGCCTTTTTCGATCGACACCGGAAGGCCTTTTTCATGTTCACAATGGTCGTGGCTGCACTGATGGCCATTTGCATGTTCGACACCAAAGCCAGCCTCAGCGGCGACGACTGCGACTACATCCTTGCCGCCGACGCCTTCTGGCGCCACTTCATCTTCCCCACGCACCACGGCTCGCTTTACCCCATCATCCTCTCGCCCTTCGTCGGAATGTTCGGCTATCGGCTCATCCTGCTCAAATTCCTCTCCGTCCTCTTCACCGTCGGCGCCTTTTGGTGGCTATACAAAGCCTTCGAGGGGCGCATCCCCTCGGCCGTGCTGATCCCGTCGATGCTGCTGGCCGCCGTCTGCTCCTACATCTTCTTTTACGCCGGCTACACCTACAGCGAGCCGCTCTTCATGCTCCTTCAGTCGCTTTACATCTACTTCTTCTCCCGCTATTTCTGGGCGGAGGGTGGCGCGCCGGCTTACACGCTGCGCCGTGACTGGAAGAAGTACCTCACCCTCGGCGCCCTCACCCTTGCGATGGGCCTGACGCGCGAGATCGGCTTCTGCGTCATCGGCGTCGTCATCCTCTACTTTGCGGCCAAGCGCAGGTGGAAGGATCTGCTCTACACCGTCGGCACGGCGCTGCTCCTGCTCGCCGCCTTCTATGCCATCAAGGGGTTGATCTGGCCGGAGGCACAAGTCGGAACGAGCTTCACCAACCTCATGGCCAAAGACTATTACAACCCCAACGCGGGCATGGAGGATGCAGAGGGACTGATGAAGCGTTTTCGCGACAACTCCCTCGTCTACCTCTCGGCTTTCCTCTGCCAGATGCTCGGCGTGGTGCGCGAGACGCCCAGCAATATGTTTGACATGAGTAGCACACGGGCCATTGTCATCTATGTGCTCTACTTCGTGGGCATGGTCGTCGTGGCGCGCCGCAACGCCCCGCTGCTCTTCGCAGGGCTCTATGTGGGCGTGCTCAACTTCGCCAGCTTCGTAGTGCTTCAAAACATCTGGGCGCAGGATCGGTTGATTATGATCTACTATCCGCTCATCCTCATCTTCCTGCTCGGCGCGCTCTTTTACGCCTTCAACTCGGCGCGGCTGCGGCGCTTCTTCTTCGTTTATCCCGTGGTGCTGCTCATCCTGTTAGTGGGCACGCTGAACAACACCCGCCTCCGCGTGGGGCGCACGCTGCCCGTCCTTCAGCAAAACCTCCTACTGGGCGATCCCCTCTACGGCCTTACGCCCGACTGGCAAAACTTCATCAAGGCCAGCCAATGGATTGCGGCGAACGCAGAGAAAGACGCCGTGATCGTCAGCCGCAAGCCGTCCATGTCTATGGTTTACACAGGGCGCAACTTTACGGGGCTGCCCGCCTCACTGACGGTGCCCGTCGACACGCTCCTTTACCTCAAGGGCGACACCTCGCTCGTGCCCATTGTAGCTGACGTTTCTCATGGCGTCATGTCGGGCGAGGTGCTCCGATATATTATGACGCCCCTCGGCAACCTCATCGTCAGCGACAAGAAGGTGCCCATGGCTTGTGTTTATACCTACCCGCGACAAAATGTGCCCCAAGTGCTCCAAGAGATGGAGCAGTTAGGCATCATTTACACGCTGGATATCGACAACATCATCACACAATGCCACCAGATCGACATCCGCATCTACGACCCCGACATGATGCTGCGTCTGCTGCATGAAAGCAAGATCAACTACTTGCTCTTGGCTCAGCTCCGCATCGACCCGACGCGCAACACGGGGCAATACATCAACAACATCCACCGCTACGCCTGGTTTATCTCCACCAAATATCCTGGCTGCTTCGAGACGGTCAAGACTTTCGGCACCTCCGAGCCGTGCGAGGTGCTGAAGCTGGTGCAGTAGCGGAAGACGGCCTTCGGCCGGGTAGTCATGCGCCTTGCGGCGCAGTAGTAGGAGCACCCCTTCAAGGGCGCCCGGTAGTCAGATGCAGTTTTTGCCTACCCTATAACTACCCGCGCCAAAGGCGCATAACTACCCTCTAACTACCCGGCCGAAGGCCCGTAACTACCGCGCCGAAGGCGTATAACTACTCTCTAACTACTTGCAAAATGTTCCGAATCGGTTGTCATCTCTCTGCCTCCAAAGGCTTCTTGGCCATGGGCAAAGCCGCCGTATCCATCGGCGCCAACACCTTCCAGTTCTTCACCCGTAACCCGCGCGGCGGCAGCGCCAAAGCCATCGATGAGCGAGACGTCGCCGCCTTCCTGCAATTCGCCGCCGAACACGACATCGCCCAGATCGTCGCCCATGCCCCCTACACGCTCAACGCCTGCGCCGCTGACCCAGCCATCCGCCGCTTCGCCACCGAAACAATGGCCGACGACCTCCGACGCATGGAGTACGTCCCCGGCAACTTCTACAATTTCCACCCCGGCAGCCACGTCAAGCAAGGCGTTGAGGTGGGCATCGACTTGATTGTCGAAATGCTCAACAAGATCCTCCGCCCCGAGCAGCGCACCACCGTATTGCTTGAGACGATGGCTGGCAAAGGCAGCGAGGTGGGACGCACCTTCGAGGAGCTGCGCGCCATCATCGACCGCGTCGAGCTCAGCGACCACATCGGCGTCTGCCTCGACACGTGCCACATCTTCGACGGCGGCTACGATATTGTCAATCACCTCGACGATGTCCTCGCCGACTTCGATCGTGTGATCGGACTCGACCGGCTCCGCGCCATCCACCTCAACGATAGCCTCAACACACTCGGCAGTCACAAGGATCGTCACGCCAAGATCGGCGAGGGGAACATCGGCCTTGAGGCCCTCGTGCGTGTCATCAATCATCCGGCCCTGCGCCACCTGCCCTTCAACCTCGAGACGCCCAACGAGCTGGACGGCTATGCGGCCGAAATCAAACTCCTGAAGTCTCTGCGTACGGATGATTAAGAAAGTTGTCATCACCCTCCTGCTCCTCCTCGTGGTCATCGGCGGTGGAGGCGGCGCCTACCTGCTCTTGGCCCCCAACTTCGCCCCAGCGCGTGGCACGGCCTACGTCTACGTCCGCCCCGACGACACATTCGACGGCCTCTGCCGACAGCTCGCTGACTCGGCCGGATGCCGCCAGATGGAGACGTTCCGACTCGCCGCACGTGCGCTGCGCTACGCCGATCGCCGCATGCCCACGGGCCGCTACGCCGTCCGCCCGGGCATGAACAACCTCGACCTGCTGCTCGATCTGCGTCGCGGCAACCAGTCGCCCGTCCGCATCACCTTCCAGAACGTCCGCCTCAAGCACGACCTCTCCGAGCGGCTTGCCGATCAGCTCATGGTCGACGCCCCCGCCATCGAGTCGCTTCTGGACGATAGCACCTACTGCGCCAACCTGGGCTTCACGCCAGAGACCGTCAAGGCGATGTTCATCCCCAACACCTACGAAGTCTATTGGAACATTCCGGCCGACAAGCTGCTGCGCCGCATGAAGCGCGAATACGACGCCTTCTGGACCGAGGCGCGTTGCAACCGCGCCGAGCAGATCCGCCTCACGCCCGTGGAGGTCTCCATCCTGGCTTCAATCGTCGAAGAGGAGTCGGCCATCCCGGACGAGTACCCGACCATCGCCGGCCTCTACCTCAACCGCCTCTACCGCGGCATGCTCCTCCAGGCCGACCCCACGGTGAAGTATGCCGTCGGCGACTTCGCCCTACAGCGCATCCTCGATCGCCACAAGGAGGTCGATTCGCCCTACAACACCTACCTCTACCCCGGCCTGCCCCCCGGCCCCCTGCGCGTGCCGTCGATCACGGCCATCGACGCCGTCCTCCACCATGCCCAGCACGACTATATCTATATGTGTGCCCGCGAGGACTTCTCCGGCCGTCACAACTTCGCCTCCACCCTTGAGGAGCACAACCGCAACGCCGCCCGCTACCGCCAAGAGCTGAACCGGAGAGGGATCTATTGAAAGCGAAAAGTGAAAAGCGGGCGGGGGCCGCTGAAGCACTTGCGGAACTCCCGCAAACCGAAAAAAGGAGGGTCATTTCGGTCGCGCATGGCGTGCGCTGAGGAAAAGGAGGGTCATTTCGGTCGCGCATGGCGTGCGCTGAGGAAAAGGAGGGTCATTTCGGTACTCGCACGGCATGCAAGGGGTAAAAGGAGGGTCATTTCAGTACTCGCACGGCGTGCGCTGAGGAAAATGAGGGTCATTTCGGTCGCGCATGGCGTGCGCTGAGAAAATGAGGGTCAT
>CAUPYF010000075.1:0-7765 GCA_963515435.1 uncultured Tannerella sp.
GTCGTAGACGGCGCGTGCAGTCTCCAATACATTGAAGATGCGCTGCGTTGTGAGGGCCGAAATGAAGAGGAAGGGGAAGTCGGTGAAGGGCGCCATGCGGTCGCGGATGGCGCGCTCGTAGGTCTTGATTGCGGCTGTCGATTTGTCAGTCACGAGGTCCCACTTGTTGACGCAGACGATGAGCCCTTTCTTGTTTTTGCGGATGATGGAGAAGATGTTCAAGTCTTGGCTTTCAATGCCGCGCGTGGCGTCGAGCATGAGCACGCAGACGTCGGCGTTTTCGATGGCGCGGATGGATCGGATGACGGAGTAATACTCCAAATCCTCGTTCACCTTGCCCTTTTTACGGATGCCGGCCGTGTCGACGAGGTAGAAGTTGAGGCCGAACTTGTCGTAGCGGGTGTAGATGGAATCGCGCGTGGTGCCGGCGATGTCGGTCACGATGTGGCGCTCCTCGCCGATGAAGGCGTTGATGAGCGACGACTTACCCGCGTTGGGTCGGCCCACGATGGCGATGCGCGGCAGCTCCTCGTCGGGCGTCTCGCCAGCCGCCAGAGGCAGCAGCGCGACGATGCGGTCGAGCAGCTCGCCCGTGCCCGAGCCGTTGATGGCCGAGAGGCAGTAGGGCTCGCCGAGGCCCATGCTGTAGAACTCGGCCGCAGCCGCGTGGCGGTCGTACGTGTCGGCTTTGTTGGCTGCCAGGATGACAGATTTTCCGCTGCAGCGCAGGATGTGAGCTACCTCGTTGTCGAGGCTCGTTGCGCCGTTCAGCACGTCGACAACGAAGAGGATCACGTCCGCCTCCTCCACAGCGATCTTCACTTGCTTGTTGATTTCGCCCTCGAACACGTCGTCCGATTGCACTACCCAGCCGCCGGTGTCGACGACCGAAAACTCGCGCCCAGCCCATTCCACCTTGCCATATTGGCGGTCGCGCGTGGTGCCTGCTTCTTCGTTCACAATAGCCTGCCGCGATTCGGTCAGCCGGTTGAACAGCGTCGATTTGCCCACGTTCGGGCGCCCTACGATGGCTACTACGTTTCCCATATTTTCTTTTAGTTACAAGTGGTTGAGTTACAAGTGACGGGTTACAAGTGACGGGTTATGAATATCGGTCACTCGTAACTCGTAACCCGCAACTCATCACCTAATCCAATTTATACCCGAACCTCCGGAGCAGGTTGTCGCGGTTGCGCCAGTCGGGCTCCACCTTGACGTAAAGCTCGAGGAAGATCTTCTTCTCAAAGAACCGCTCCATGTCGCGTCTGGCCATGGCGCCGACCTTCTTCAGCGCCTGCCCGCCGTGGCCGATAATGATGCCCTTCTGCGTCTCCCGCTCTACGATGATCAGCGCACGGATGTGTATGCGCTCCGGCTCCTCGACGAATTCCTCGACGACGACCTCCGTGGCGTAGGGGATTTCCTTTTGATAATACAAGAGGATCTTCTCGCGGATGATCTCCGTGACGAAGAAGCGCGCCGGGCGGTCGGTCAGGGCGTCCTTGTCGAAGTAGGGCGGCGAGTCAGGCAGCAGCGCCTCGATGTGGTGCTTCACTGGCTCGATGTTGAATCCCGACAGCGCAGAGATAGGGATGATTTCCGCCTCGGGCAGTCGCGCATGCCACGCCTCGACGGCCTCCGTCAGCCCGGCCTGGTCCGTCAGGTCGATCTTGTTGATGAGCAGCAGCACGGGGCACTCGGCGCGGCGCACACGGTCGAGGAAGTCGTCGTTCTTGTCCGTCTTCTCCACCATGTCCGTCACGTAAAGCAGCACGTCTGCATCGCTCAGCGCCGATTCGGAGCTCTCGCGCATCGTCTCCTGTAGCTTGTAGTTGGGCCGGAGCACGCCGGGCGTGTCGGAGTAGACGATCTGCATGTCGTCCGTGTTCACAATGCCGAGGATGCGGTGGCGGGTGGTCTGCGCTTTCGAGGTGATGATGGAGATGCGCTCGCCCACGAGGCGGTTCATCAGCGTCGACTTCCCGACGTTCGGGTTGCCGATGATGTTGACGAAGCCTGACTTATGCTTTCGTTCCGTCATAGCCCCATTTCAGGTAGGTGGCGCCCCACGTCCAGCCGGCACCGAAGGCCGCGAGGATGAGGTTGTCGCCGTGTCGGAGCCTGCCTTCCCATTCCCAGAGACAGAGCGGGATGGTGGTCGAACTGGTGTTGCCAAACTTGCTGATGTTGATCATCACCTTGTCCTTGTTTACCTGTAGGCGCCGTGCAGCGGCGTCGATGATGCGCAGGTTGGCTTGGTGGGGCACGATCCAGTTGATTTTATCCTTCGTCAATCCGTTGCGGCGGACGATCTCTTCGGCGGCATCGGCCATGTCGATCACGGCGCGTTTGAAGACGGCCTGGCCTTCTTGATAGACGTAATGCAGTCGTTTGTCCACCGTCTCATGAGTGGGCATTCGCATCGATCCGCCCGCCTTCATGATGAGATGCGACTTGCCCACCCCATCCGTGCGGAGCAAGGTGTCGATCACACCGTAATTCTCCGTAGTGGCTTCCAGCAGCACGGCTGCCCCAGCATCGCCGAAGAGGGGGCAAGTGGCGCGGTCGGTGTAGTCCGTCATGGACGACATCTTCTCGCTTGACACGACGATAAGCCGTTTGTAGCGCCCCGAACGGATGTAATTGGCAGCTGTCTCAAGGGCAAAGATGAAGCCCGCGCAGGCCGCTTGGATGTCGAAGGCATAAGCCTTTCGGCAGCCCGACTCGTAGGCAATAATGGAGGCCGTGCTGGGGAAGTGGTAGTCGCTCGTGGAGGTGGAGCAGATGATGCCCTCCACCGACAGCGGGTCGATGCCCGTCTTGCGCAGCAGATCGCTCACCGCCTGCGCGCCCATATAGCCCGAACTGAGGTTTGGGTCTTTCAGGATCCGTCGTTCCTTGATGCCGACCCGCGTCATGATCCATTCATCGGTGGTGTCCACCATTTTCGACAGGTCTTCGTTCGTCAGCACATCGTCCGGAACGAATCCGCCTACGCCCGTGATGACTGCATTTATCTTATCCATTGTTCTTTTGATATGTTCGATTAAAAAAAGGAAGCAGCCCTCGATCGGAAATGCATATCGGGGCTGCTTTCATTGCATTAGAATAAAAATTGATTCTTGTGGTGTGTGTCTATTGTGTGTGAATGTGTGGACGAAAGCGGGCTGTCTCAGACAGCCACTTCTTTGTCGATCGCTAATTTGCCACGGTAATAACCGCATTCGCTGCAAACGGTGTGATATACATGCCATGCGCCACAGTTAGGGCAGAGGGCCAATGTCGGAACAGCTGCGTGATCGTGCGATCTTCTTTTGCCGGTTCTCGCGCTCCCTTGTCTTCTTTTAGGATGTGCCATAATTCAAATATTCAATTATTGTTTTAAGTCTATTCTTCGTCTTTCAGTCGTTTGAGGGCATCCCATCGCGGATCGGTCGGCGGATCGTCCTCGTGGGCAGAATCGGCTTCATCGGCAGTTTCGTCCTCATCCTCGTCGCTGTAGGCCGCATGCTTACGCAACTTGGCTGCCATTGTTCGGTTGCATCCGCCCGGCTCGTGGACGTGCTTCATCGGTATGGCCAGCGCCACAAATTCATAGAGGAACCATGCCAAATTCACCCGTCCTTCGTCTTCGGTCACCACCAATACCTCGTCATTTTCCTCGGTGTATGCTTTGCCCATCTTCACTGTCAGGTGATTCTCCGTTTCGATCGGTTGCTCCATATTATCTAAACAGCGATCACATGGCAGGATCACGATGCCGGCCAGATGAAACGTCATCTCGTAAGCCGATGCTTTATGCGCGACTTTGAGCTGCACACTCACGCGCCCTTGTCGGACTTCCGTCCCGTCTATATCTGTGAAAAATTTATCGTCCAACAGATATTCATACGTACGAACCTCTGTCGGATTCATATCTTTCAATTCAACCCAATATGCACCGAATTTTCCCACAGGCTTTTAGTTGTTCTCAAAAAAACCGGCGGCAAATGTAGAAATCTTTTCCAATTAGCCTGGAGCATTTTATCGTGTATGAAAAGGGCTACAATGTGCTTGCCAAGCGGTTTTCTGAGGTGTGTGTCGGACAGTCATACTGAAGAATTCCCTTCCACTCTTAGTTCCCTCTTGCTGGATTTTTGCGGGATTCCCGCAAACGTCAATCGTGCCTCCGTGGCACTTGCGGGCTTCCGTAGACATACCGCCGACTTTATTCTTATATCGAACTCACGTTAATACAAGACCGTGGCGACAGTGAAGAGACTGATGCGCAAGTCGGGGACGATGTGGAGAGCGTCGATGCAACCGATCAGGGTGGAGCCTGTCGTGAGGACGTCGTCAATGAGCAGGATGTGGTGGCCGGCGAGGCGCTCTGGGTGGGCGACGGTGAAGACGTTCTCCATGCTCAGGCGGCGATCGTAGGCTGACTTGCGCGTCTGCGTCTCGGTGTAGGTGCGGCGGATGAGCGTGTCGGTATCGATGGGGACACCGTAGACAGAGGCGAAGCCGCGGGCAATGCGTTCGGATTGATTGTAGCCACGCTGGCGCATCTTGCGCGGGTGCAGGGGGACGGGCACGAGCCGATCGACATCGGTGAAGCAGCCATCGGCACGGAGTTCTTGGGCGGCTTGACGACCGATGTAGATAGCCAGTTGGTCGTCGCTGTGATACTTGAATCGGTGGATAAGGCGTTGCGCGGAGCCTTCCTGCTCGAAATGCAGGAAGGACACCACGCGACGGACGGCGGAATAGCCTGCAAAAGGTTCCTCGGTGGCACTTATGCCGATAGGCAGACGATGGCTGTTCGTGCGTGGCAAGTCGCAGAGGCAGTCGAGGCAGAGATGTTCCTCTCCTTCGCAGAGGGGCGTACCGCAAAGCTGGCAGAGGCGTGGATAGAAGAGCCCAAGCAGGTCATTCCATACCGTCCGTAGCAGACGCTGCATCACTTGTTGTCGATGATTCCAGAGATCTTGATGGGGAGGGAGCGCTCGAACTCCGACCAGACGGGTACGCCGTCTTTGATGGCGGAGACGTAGTGGAAGCAGATGTAGAACACCTCGTTGTTGCCTGCTGCTCTCTCTTTGCGGGCGATCTGCTCTAAGTAGTTCTTGGCGGAATAGGCGCAGTTGGCAGCGATGTCGACGGCTGGCTTCGAGCCCGCCGTGCGCTTGGCGGTGCGCAGGTAGAGCTTGTAGGTGCGGCCCCGCGCCCTCATTTCCGGCTTGGCATCCGGGTCGTAGGTCAAGTACCACTCGTTTCGTTGATCGCTGGGCTGATTTACGACGTGCTCCATGAAGAGGTAGCCACGCACGTATCCGCGCACCAAGTTGGCGGGGTTCTTCACCACTACTTCGTCCTTCATCGCCTTGCTTGTGTCTGGTGCACCGGGGTCGGTGAAGGCGGAGATGCGATACTTCTCCACCTCAGCCATCCAGCTGATCTTGACGGTGCAGTACCCCTTGGCCTTGATGACGGAGGCGGAATTCTCGGCGGCGTCGCGGTCGAGGGTGAAGTGGACGAGGACGCCGGCGCCTTCGTTCATCGCGGCCAGTTCGGGTGCATAAAATGCTCCGTAGGGGTAGGGATTATCCATCACCATCCGGCCGTCTTTTGCGCGGCGCATGATGCCTACTGTAGTCGATTCTAAACTGTTGCTCCCGCCTTTGAGACAAGAGGTGGCCACACATGTCAGTAGCAGTGCTGCCGCTGTCCATGCCATCATTTTGTTCATTCTTTTCATATCTTTCATTTCTTGCTTTGATATTTAATGATACTGTTATTCTATCCTCTAAAATCCTATTCGTAAGCCTGTCTGCATAGATACGTAGAAGGGCTTCTCGGATCGGATCGTTTCGATTGGGCTGCCGTTGTTGAAGTAATAGCTGGCACCCACCTCGGCATAGAGGCTTAGGAAACGCAACAACGGATAGGCGGCTCCCGTGCGGGCATAGGCTGACCATTGCCACTCCTTCATCCGCTGCGTATGCTCCGTGTGGCGTCGCTCACTGCCGTAGTAATAGACCGTGCGGAGGCTGCCCGCCACGTTCCACTCCACTGCGCCGCCGGCGGCCGCATAGAAACGCACGCGTTGCCAGTCGGCGATGCGATAGGATACGCCGACGGGGACACCCACGAAGTGCAGCCGCTGCCGGGTGTGACCCTCGAAGGCGGACATCGTGTGCCACCGCGAGGTCAGGCAGGTGTACGTTACGCCACTCTGTAGCGACCAGCGGTCGTTCAGCCGGTAGCTCACGCCCAGGCCGAACGACAGCGGACGCGCATGCTTGATGTCCATGCGATCCTCTCGGTTGGGGTGGGATGAGAGATTCTCCCCCATTTCGTAGGGCGGCAGATCGGCTCGCTTTTCGTTGCGGGCGTAGACGGCATTGATGTCGCCGCTTCCGCCTTGCAGGCCCGTTGTGTAGCCACCGCCACCCATGCCGAACCCCCAGCGCCGCCGGGCGGGTTTCGCTTCGGCCACCGCTGTTTGCTTTTCGATTGTTTCGATCGGATCGATCACCGTCTCTATTTCATCCGCCGTCGGGAGCTCCGCCAGAAGCGGTTCATCGATAGACGGCTCATCCATCATTCTCACCGGCTCCTTCGGTTCATCTATCTCCGCTGGTTCATCGACTGGCTCTGAATAGGCCACGGCGCGTTGCACCTTTGTATGCATCTTCGACGGTGCCTGAGTTGTGGCTGCTAAGGCAGTCTTGAGGTCTGTCACGGCTGGCGCTGTCGGCTCCTCGAGTGGATCGGGCACTGTCGGTTGTGGGAGATCCGACATCGGCACGGAGCGCACATCAGCCACCGTCGGCGTCGGCACCTCGTGGCGCCACCACCGGTGCCCTCCCTCAAAAAGCACGGCCAGCAGCACCACGGCCGCCGCCGCATAGATCCATCGCCGCGGCATGAGCCGCCGCCGCTGCGTCAGTCGGTTTCGTAGAGCCTCCCAGTCGGCCGGATCGGGCTGTGCCTCGTAATCCGCGAGCTTCGAGCGGATGGCTTCTTCCCATACATCACGTTTTTCCATCACATATTCTCCCCATTAATTTTCTGTTGTAACCAACGCCGTGCCCGCATGTAGTGCGCGCGCGACGTACTTTCTTCGATTTGCAGCCTGGCAGCGATCTCCTTGTGCGAATAGCCTTCGATGGCCAGCAGGTTGAAGACGGTGCGGAGGCTGGGCGGCAGCTCTTGGACCATGGCCATGAGGTCGTCAGCCGAGAGGCGGGCCAGGGCCGTGGCTTCTACGGCGGGGCTGAAGGCGGCGCCATCGAGGCTGATCGTTTCGCGCCGGAGCGTCTGTGTGCGCCGCAGGTATTCGAGCGATTCGTTCACGAAAATCTTCCGGATCCATGCCCCGAACGGCCCCTCGCCCCGAAACTTGTCGAGTGACGAAAAGACCTTGACGAAACCGTCTTGCATCACGTCGCGCGCCACCTCGCGGTCGGCCACATAGCGCAGACAGACGCCCAGCATACGGCCGGAATAAGCGTCGTAGAGCGCCTTCCAAGCCGTTTGTTCACCTTTGAGACAACTGGCTATGAGTTGCTTTTCATCCATTATTCAATATCTCTTGTGTAGCGTTTGCAACCGCCACACGCCCCTCTTGACGCGCGGCGCTGCAAAAATGTGGCTATCCTCCCGATTTTTTTTGCTCTGTAACGGATTGTATGGGGGTAGGCATTCTCTACGATTTAAGAAGGTCGAGGTAGAGGGGGCTTGGCTTTTCGTTATTCTGTTTCCTGAAATGCGAAGCCGATCT
>CAUPYF010000076.1:0-7680 GCA_963515435.1 uncultured Tannerella sp.
GGGCAAAGGCCAAATCGTTTTTTTCGATGCTTGCCCAAGTTGGGCAAAGGCCAAACCATTTTTTTCGATGCTTGCCCAAGTTGGGCAAAGGCCAAATCGTTTTTTTCGGCGCTTGTCCAGGTTGGGCAACGCTTTTGCCACACTCCGCGGCCGTATCTCGGCTGTGAAAGTTGCACTTTATAGAAAGGACCGATGCTTTCCGAGTGCGAGAAATCGAATCCTCCCCCAAAAAACAATGCAAAAAATGCTCGCATATCTCATTCTTTATGCGTTAACTTTGCCTCCACGATCCCCACAAAAAGGGGCATACAGATTATTCACATTGGAAACATCAACGACCATGAGTAAAAGACTAATGATGATTGGCCTGCTTCTGGTGGCGGTGCTTACCGGATGCAGCCACGATGAATCCACCGAAACAGTGGATCGAAAACAAACGAGTGTGTCCGCCGAATTTGTCAGTGCGGACGAAGCGAAAGCGATTGCCTCGGCCATCCACTTCGGACCCGCCGACGGCAAGACGGCAACAACCCGTAGCGGCGCCGCCCTCGACAAGGAGGTGCAGAGCATAACCCCGGTGTCTGACGCGAGCGGAGCGACTGCCTTTTACGTAATCAACTACCGAGGCGGCGGTTTTATGCTCCTCTCAGCCGATAAGCGCGTGAATCCGGTGTTGGCCTTTTCCGAAACTTCCACCTTCCCAATGAACGATCCGAAAGGATTCCCGGGAGGCCTTGCCAGCTGGATGGATGACACGAAAGAGCATGTGCAGGAAGTTCGTGCGAAGAATGAGCCTCTGACCGAAGCCATGATGGCGGTTTGGGAACCGGAGGCGATTCAGATGATGATTCCAAGCCCTGGAAGAACAGGGTTGAAAAAAATACTTGGGAACAACGATAGTTCCGCCATTCCTTCATATTATACTGATATCGACTGCGATGAAGTAGAGCCTCTTTTGAAGACAGAATGGGCGCAATTCGATAATTACAATGATTCTTTACCCGATATGGGATGTAGTGAAAATAATGGTAGACCACTTGCTGGATGTGCAGTTATTACTATAGCTCAAATAATAAAATATTATCGTCATCCTAATACATAGGATTGGGACAAGATGAAAGATAAAGAATCTACACCGGAAACAGCTAAACTGATAAGAGACATAGGAAAAGTTATTGGAGTGAAGTATGGATGTAAAGGTTCAAGTGCAAGTACACTTGATGCAAGTAAGCTCCTTACCTCTAAATACGGTTACGCGACGAATTATAGTGGAGCTTATTCGGATGATATAACAATCCAAGAACTCAAGGCAAAACGACCTGTTATTTTAATGGGTGGAAGGAAGAAAGCTGATGGTGGTTCAGCAAGACATTCATGGATTTGTGACGGATTTTTAAGAGACATCTACTATCACAATGGGAAAATAGACCGTATTTGGATATCTCTTCATATGAATTGGGGCTGGGGAAAGGGAGTAGAATCGATAGTTAAATATAATGGCTGGTTTGATCATAATAATTGGAACCCGGCATTAGGAGCTTATAATGAGAATAAGAAAATGATTTACGGGATCAAGCCCAGAAAGTGAATTATCGATAATGAAACATTTGCTGATCATAGCCTTCTTCCCTTTGCTGTTGGCACAAACATGCCCGGAGAAACGGTCGTTCATAACGAATCAGACAGAGGCTCTCTCTCTCGATAGGAAAGATACGACAGCCTTAAATGCGCCGAATAAGGAAGATAGCGATTCAATAGAATGGGACGGGGAATATCTTATGTCATTTATAACGTTTCGGGTATCCGACGAATCGGGGAATGACCTGCTTGATCCGGCTTCCAAATCCCCGAAAGCGATAGATATTTCCAATGTCAATATGTTCTATGTGACGAATGGAAAAGAAGAGCTATATTATCAAGCGAACCTTGATGTAAAGAAGGGGTTTGGCTTAGGTCCTCCGAGAGAAAGGATCGGCCCTTATTACACTATAACTTTTGCCCTAAATCTACAGCCGATGGGAGAGATCACTACCACCATAATAGATTGGGGAAATGGGTGTCGCGACGTGATTAAGGCAGAATATGGCATCTACCCCGCTTCCATTATTTTAGAGAAGGCTTGGCTGAATGATCAACTGATCATGGATACACCCCATGGGCTTAGATCACCGAATGGAGTGTATGAGATCAAGCGCTAAGCGCTGCGCACCTAATTATTAGGGTATAATGAAGAGAGGCGTCGGGCCCTGCTACAATGCGGGGGCGGCGCCTCTCTCTTTATGATTAATCCGCATCGGCCGTCCAAATGATCGCCATGTGTCCTCCGCCTGCACCCCTTGCCGCTCCAATCGCGGTAGGCGGCCTATTTTTGTCGGGGTAAAACCGAGGCATTGCGCCTCTTGTTCACACACGATCCCCGCCTATCAAACTCCTCAAATACATATTCATCACTCTGCTCACCCTCGCCATGCTGCTCTACGGACTGCCCACCGTGCTGGTGCATCTGCCCGTTGTGCAGCGGCGTTTGGCGGCTGAGTCCGGGCGCGTACTGTCGGCCGTGCTACGGGCGCCGGTTCGCATCGACGAGGTCGACATCGCATGGCCCGACGGCCTCACCCTGCGCCGCGTCGCGCTCGACGATCGCGCGGGTCAGCCGCTCCTCCGCGCCGATCGGCTCTCGGGCGGCATCGACCTCGGGGCGCTGCTTCGGGGGCAGTTGCGCTTCACCTCCGCGCGCCTCGTTGGCTTCGACATCCACCTCCGCAAGGCCACGCCCGACAGCCCGCTCAATGCGCAATTCATCCTCGATGCGCTCGCCTCAAAAGATTCCACTGCGACGGGCGGTGTCGACATCCAGATCCGCGCCATCCGGTTAGCGCGTGGGCGGGTGAGCTACGATGTGGGGCGCGGCCGCCCGGCTGAGGGGCGCTTCGACGCTGCGCATATCCGCGCTGAAGACATTGACGCCAAGGCCATGCTGCACGTGGGCCGTGCTGGCAGCTTGCGCGTGGAGCTGCGCCGGCTGCGGATGCGAGAGCGTTCTGGCGTGGAGCTGCGCGGCCTGTCGCTTTTTCTGATCAAGCAGGGGCCGCGGATCGAGGTGCGGCGCGTAGACCTCAGCCTGCCGCGCACGCGCATCCGCATTGATGAGGCGTCCGTCCGTCTTCCCCTCAACATGGACAATGCGCCGATCCGGCTGCGGCTGCAGCCTTCGGAACTATGCCTCGCTGACCTCGCAGCGTTCCTCCCGGCGCTGGGCAGGCTGCCGGAGGTGCTGCGGGTGGAGGCCACGGTGTCGGGCACGATCAATGAGCCTGCCATCGAGGAGCTGTCGGTGGGGCAGGGCGATGCGCTTTCGCTCACAGCACGGGCGGCGCTGCGCGATGTGCGCCATGCGGATAGGCTTTATATCGATGGGCGTGTGGCGCGCCTGCAACTCACCTCGGAGGGGTTAGCCACGCTGATTCATCGCCTTGGCGATCCGTCTGCGGCGCTCCCCGCGCCCATCGAACGGCTTGGCACGCTGCGCTTCACGGGTGAAGTCTCCGGATTCATCGATCGTTTGGTGGCTTACGGCTCACTCACTTCCGACGTGGGGCGGTTAGACATGGATCTGATGATCGGCAGCAACCGGCGCGAGCGCATCGCTACGCTGCTTCGGGGGCGCATCGAGTCGTCTGAGCTTGACATGCATCGACTCTTCGATGCGGGCAACGCCTTCGGCTCCGCGCGTTTCAACGCCGAGCTCGATGCAGCTCGGCCTGTGGGCGGGGAACTCTCCGGCACCGTCCGGGCGCACATCGATCGGTTGGAATACAATCAATATGGATACGGAAACATCGCGCTCGATGGCAGCTTCGGGCCGCGCGAGTTCCGCGGCAGCGTGCGCGTGGACGACCCGAATGGCAGCCTTCAGGCTGAGGGTCTCTTCCTCAGCAACGGCGCTGCGTCAGCCTTCGACTTCACAGCCGCTGTGCGCCATCTCCGCCCCGACCGCCTCCACCTGACCGACCGCTACGAAGATCCTGACCTCAGCTTCGACCTCCGCAGCAACATCACCGGCAACAGCCCAGACAACTTCCGCGGCACCGTCTGTGTCGACGCACCCGTCTTTCGCACACGCACTGACAGCCTCGCGCTCCGCTCCGTCTGCATCGAGGCCGATGGCGCGTTTCCCGATCGGCGCATCGCCGTGCGCTCCGACCTCGTAGACGGTGAGCTGCGTGGCGCCTTCACCGTGGCCGATCTGCCTGCGGCGCTGCGTAAGGTCATGCACATGGCCCTGCCGTCCGTCTTCGAGGCTCCCACCCGACCCATCGCCGACGATGCGTCGCACTTCATCCTCACGGCGTCGGTGAGGAATACGGAGGCGCTCTCGCGGTTGCTCCGTTTGCCTGTCACCGTCGTTGAGCCGGCCACGGTGAAGGCCGATTATGATGGGCGCACGGGTCAATTGCACCTTGCGGCGGAGCTGCCACACTTCATCGCGGCCGGTTCGACCTTCCGCTCCGGCACACTCACGGCCGGTAATGACAAGGGCCCCCTGAGACTCTTCCTTGAGGCCGATCGCAAGCAGCAGGAGGGCGCGCAAAGCCACATCCGCGTGGAGGCTGAAGCGGAAAGCGATCGCCTGCGGACGCTCCTCGCTTTAACGAATCCCGGCGTGGGTGTCGACCTTGCACTCTCAGCGGCTACGCGTTTCTCCACGCGTCCGGACGACAACGGGCGGCGCGCCCTGTTAGCCAACATCGACCTGGAGCCCAACCGCCTCGTCATCCGTGACTCCACGTGGCAGATGGAGCCGGCCACCATCACCATCGACGGCCACGACATCACCCTCCGCGACATCTACCTCTCCAAAGGCGCGCAATACCTCCGCATCAACGGCATGCTCTCCGAGCGCAACCCGCAGGAGACGCTCCTCCTTGATCTGAACGACATCGAGCTGCGCGACATCTTCCGCATCGTCGACATCCCCGTCCTGCAATTCGGCGGCCGTGCCACGGGAACCGTCCGCCTGAACGACCTCTACGGCAGCCGCATCATCAACACCGATCTGGACGTGCGCGACTTTGCCTTCAACGACGTTGTCCAAGGTCGCCTCAACCTCTTCAGCGCGTGGGACAACCAGCGCAACGGCATCCTCATGCGCGGCACGATCTACAGAGACTCGGCCACATGGACCGATGTCAATGGCTACATCTTCCCCGTGGGCGACAGCGCCGGCCTCGCCCTGCATTTCGACGCCCACGACCTCGACATCGGCCTGCTTCGCCCCTACCTCCAATCCTTCACCCACACGCTCGACGGCCGCGCCACGGGCTCCGTCAGCCTTTACGGCACCTTCTCCAACATCAACCTCGAAGGCACCGCCCTGATCCGCGACGGCCGCATCGGCGTGGACTTCCTCAACACGGTGTACGCCTTCACCGACACCGTGCGCCTTACGCCCACCTCCATCGAGGGACACGCCATCACCCTGACCGATCGCAACGGACACACCGGCACGCTCGACTTCGCCGTCCGCCATCACCACCTTGAGAACTTCGCCTTCCAAGTCGACATCGCCGCCCGCAACCTGCTCCTGTACGATGTGCCCCGCAAACTCAACCCGCGCTTCTACGGCTCCGCCTGCGGCACCGGCAAGGCACACCTGCGCGGCACGGAGCAGCTTATCGACATCGACGCCGCCGTTACCACCGATCGTAACACAGCCATGAGCTTCGACTTCAACTCCGCCTCATCGGCCGAGGATTACGGCTTCATCCGCTTCCTTCCGCCACGCATCGCCGCCCCCACGGCTCCGCGCCCGCCCCTCGCCGCCGCTACGGACGACGACGCCACCCAAATCCGCATCGACATCACGACCGACATCACCCCCGACGCCACCTTCGAGTTCGTCATGGATCCCACCTCGGGCGATCGCATCCGCGCCAACGGCTCCGGCAACCTCCAAATCAAGTATTCCACCAACGCCAACTTAGGCTTGTATGGCGCCTACACCCTCCGAGAGGGGAGCTACAACTTCAGCCTCGAGCAAGTGCTCCACAAGGAGTTCCGCATCCGCGAGGGTAGCCGCATTGACTTCCGCGGCAATCCCACCGACGCCCTCCTCGACCTCAGCGCCGTCTACTCCCTCAAGGCCGACATCGAAGACCTCGACGAGCGTCTATCTGGCGAAAGCGGCTCCCAGCGCAACATCCCCGTGAACTGCATTCTTAAGCTCAACGGCCGCCTCACCTCGCCCGCCATCACCTTCGACATGGAGTTCCCCAACTCCACCGGCGAGCTGGCCCGGCAAGTCCGCTCCTTCATCGGCACCGAAGACATGATGACCCGCCAAATCATCTACCTCCTCGCCATCGGCCGCTTCTACACCCCCGGCTACTCCGGCAACGGCTTCCGCAGCGGCGAGCTCAACGCCGTCGCCTCCTCAGCCCTCTCCGCCCAGCTCTCCGGCATCCTCAGCAGCCTCACCGACAAAGTCCGCATCGGCACCAACATCCGCTCCCGCCAGGACGGCACCGACGACAGCGACACCGAAATGGAAATGCTCCTCTCCGGCCGCCTCTTCAACAACCGCCTCCTCTTCAACGGCAACTTTGGCTACCGCGGCAACTACATCCAGCGCAACGCCTTCATCGGCGAGTTCGACCTCGAATACCTCCTCACCCCCTCCGGCGACATCCGCCTCAAAGCCTACAGCCGCGCCAACGACCTCTACCGATACAACCTCAAATCGCCCACCCGCCAGGGCGTCGGCATCCTCTTCCGCCGCGACTTCGCCACCCCCACCGAGCTCTTCCGCCGCTGTGCCCCGCAGCACAAGTAGCCCCATATTATAAAGATGTAGACGCGGCTGATTGTCCTTGATTTTCGGGATACATCGCGGCGGCCAATAATCAATGATTATCGCTTCCTTTTTTCGGTGGCAGCGATTTGTCTGAGACAATAGGCTCGCCTCTGAGCTTCCCCTCGCTCGTCTTCAAACAAAAACTTCTTATTTATCAGTGATTTACGTCTAAAATAGACAAAGCCAACCTCACTTCTCACCTCCAAATCTTTATGTGCCAATCCAAATTAGTCTGCAATGAAGAGTGGTTTATAAAATAAACCTACATACATTTGCCCCTGTGATCACAACCATTTTATATCCATTCAAACCTCATTAAAATAGGAGATTAACAAGATGAAAACACTGAGAATGGCCTGCATGGCAGGCGTGTTTTGCGTGATGACGGGCGCTGCGATGGTGGCGCAAAAGGCAGATGTAACCGTCATTGTAACCGGCATCTGCGCCGACGGCGGACAGGTGATGACCTCGGCGGGAGATATGCAGGACCGCGAGCATATGGTCTACGCGATGACGGATCCGGCGGGCAAGAGCGAGGTGCAGTTGGTGTTGAAGGATGTGCCCGTGGGCATGTGCGACATCTACGTCTTTCAAGACCTGAACGGCAACAAAAAGCTCGATCGCAACGCGGACGGCGTGCCCACTGAGCCTTGCTACATGAAGCAGAAGGTGAAGGTTGCCGATCATGGCGTTCTTCTGAAGGCACACCTCGTGAACCCATCCGAGATGATGGGCAAATGAGTAGAGGGTAGAGAATAGAGAAGAGAGTGGTGCAACCTCGAGAACGAAAAAACGATGCGTTATACCTTATATATAGTGGCGCTGGC
>CAUPYF010000077.1:0-7653 GCA_963515435.1 uncultured Tannerella sp.
TCGCCGGCCTGACGAAGAAGAACCTCGGCCGTGGAAAGTGGCGCTACCTGAACGAGCAAGAAGTGAACATGCTGCGCATGGGCGCCTTCGAGTGAACGCGTAAATCCATCCTCAGTGTAGTATGTATGAACAGCTCTTTATATTAAGGAAATGAAGACTTCAAGTATCCTCAACATCGTATTAGCCACGGCGCTGCTCGTCGTGTGCGTAAGAATGGCCGTGGCCGCGGGTAGTGACAACACCCGCCGCGCCGCTGAACAACCTGCCGACACCGAAGTTGCGGTGCCAGATAACCCCGACGGCACCTTCAAGGAGTTTCCCGTGAACGAATATCCCGCCCTCAACCCCTTCACTTACTTCCGCGGCAAAGGTCTCCTCTTGGCCGCTGGCGATCGTGAGAAGAGCAACGCCATGACCATCGGTTGGGGCGCGATGGGCACCCTCTGGAGCCGGTCAACCGTCACCGTCTATGTGGCAGAGAAGCGCTACACGAAGGAGTTCATGGATCGTTCGCCCTACTTCACCGTCATGGCCTTCGCCGGGGGAGACAGCCTCCTCCGCTACATGGGGCACCACAGCGGACGTGACGGCGACAAGGCTGCGGCGCTCGGACTGCACACGCGCTACACCGACAACGGCACGCCTTACTATGCCGAGGCAGACATCGTCATCGAGTGCCGCCTGCTCTACACCGCGCCCTTCGATCCGGCCGCCTTCAAAGACGACGTGCCCCGCGACTTCTACAGCAAACGTGCCAAGGGAGGCATCCACACCATGTACATCGGCGAAGTCGTCCGCGCACTGCGCAAGGAGTAAGAACAACGAACAGCTAAAAACGAAAAGTCCTGTCGGCGGGAGACCTATTCTCTTGCTGGCAGGACTTTCTGTTTTCATCGTTTCAAATAATCGTAACGGATGATCGCATCGGAGATGGGCCACGCCTCCTTCATCCGTTGCAGCGCTGGGGCGGAGACGGAATCGGCGAGGCCGTAAACGCGCCCGTGCGGATCGACGGCCACGGGCGGACGCGTGGGGTCGGTCAGGCTGCGACCCATGCCGCGCCAAGCATAACGCCTGAGGCCGAACAGGCGCAGCAGGGTGGGGTAGAGGTCTATCTGGCCACCGACCGCCTCGATGCGCATGCCGCGCGGCGCGTTCAGGATGATGAAGGGCACCATCGGACGCTCGGAAACCACACCGTGCCCGCCCGCGCTCTTGCAGCATGCGCGGCGTATCTCACCGAGGCCCTCGTGGTCGCCTGTGATGATGATGAGCGTGCTGTCGTAGACGCCTGCGGCCTTCAATCGATCGATGAAGAGGCCGATGGCGCGATCGGTGTAGCGCGCTGTGGCCATGTAGTCGCGCATGCGCTCGGGGAAGCGGTCGGAGAAGTGCACCTCGCGCAGCCGCTCGGGCAGGGCAAAGGGGAAGTGGCCCGAGTAGGTGACGCATTGCAGGAGCATGTGCCGGCGCGCGTCCCACGCCTCGCCGCGGGCGATCTTGTCAGCGATCTGACGCATCAGCGACACGTCGCCGATCTGCGGGCGATAACGCGGCCCCACCGGCTCATCGTTCACGAAGTCAGCCTTCGAGATCAGGCTGTCATAACCAAAAACCGGCTCGATGACGGCTTGGTTCCAGACCATCGGCTTGTCGCCCGTCAAGACATACGCCCGCACCGCCTCAGCGCCATACGCCTCCTTCATCGCCCGCACCAACGAGGGGTAGGTCGAGTGCGGGTATTTCAGGCTGTAAGCCCCGCTCTCGATCGGCAGCAGGCCAGTGTTGATCATCAGTTGCGCATCAATTGAGCGCCCGCCCTTCACCTGCGAGAGGATGTGCGGTGCATAGATCGTCAGCGAATCCCGCAGCAGCGCATTTAGCCGCGGCGTCAGCTCCTGCCCCTCCACGGTGCGCTCCAACACCCAACTCTCGAGTGATTCGGCCAGGATGATGATGCCATGCCGGCGCACCACCGAGTCAGGCAGCAGCGTGTCCGCATCGGCCCTCATGCGATCCGCCCGATCGGCCGCCATCCACGCCTCAATCTGCCGCCCTACCTCGGGGGTGAACGTCTCCGCGTCGCGGATGCAGTCGTAATAAAACGTCCCAAAGACGGTGTACATCGGCGTGACACACGTGTGGGTGTACGATCCTTGCATCGACTCGTAAGCCGCCCGAAATCCGCCTTTCGCCCACGTCAGCGCCGTCAGCGCGGCGGCCGTTGTGAGTGTGGCCACGGCGTATCGCCTCCGCAACTTTCGCCGGCTGAGTTTGGCGATCTGTCCGCGCCGGCGGCGCCGCAGCAGAGCGGCCACGAGGGTGGAGATCGGGAAGAGCGCGTCGGTCATTTTCATCGAGCCCCAGACGCTGTCCGTGAAGTCTTTCAGGTTACCCACAAGGAGGTAGCTGTCGGGCGGGATGGCCGTGTAATACGTCCGGAAATACATCAGGTTGCAGGTCAGCAGCACGTCCATCAGCACGGCTATGACCCACGTGGTCCGCTCCATGCGCCATGCCACAAGCGGCAGCAGCAGTACGAGCACCGCGAGCGTGGCCGCGAGATAAGTCTCCGCCATCGAGAAGGGGCGGAAGGTGGAGGCGGCGCACCAGCTGACGTTGAACCACATCAGTTTCAACCACAATAACCCGAACATCAATGCGAACCGGTGCCGGCTCGTCCGCTTGGCGGGGGAGGCGAAGAGCGGCCTCCGGCTGACAAGTATTTTCTTATTCCACATCGTATAAAGCGTGCCTTCCGCGCGGTTAGATCGGTCTTCCGACGTGCGTTTCAGGTGGTGGCAAAAGTAAAATGATCCCATATCGCTCAAATCTTCGGGCGGACGCCTGTTTTCCCGAAAAATGAGTGCTGTCCATGCCGCCCAACAAGCCTTTTTGCTAAAAAGATGGTCTATCCGATTATTCGGATAGTTGTATATCATGGAATAGGATAAAATCAGAACTTATATTTTATATCCTATTTCTGCATACGATATAAAATGAACCTACATTTGGTATCGTATCATGGAATACGATAAAATTTGAATGCTTATTCAATGATATATCTCAAAATACTGTGTTATCTGAATCTTGTTTATCTATATATTTTGAAATACAATATAATCTGAAGTTCGTTTATTGATGTATTTTAAGATATGATATGATTAGAATGAAATAGAGAGGTATATTCAAAAATATGATAGTATATAGAGATTCATTTTATATCCTATTTCTGTATATGATTCAATTTTGTGTATTAATAAATATCTTATTTCAAAATATAGTATGAGATGGAGATATTTTAGTATCCTATTTTGAAATACGGTGTCATACGAAGTTCATTTATTATCATATTTCAAAATATGATGCTATCAGCATATCGTTTATAAGTATATTTAGAAATATGGTATAATCAGAAGAATGGAATAGGAGTATATCTAGAGATATGAATAAATACGTGGTTCGTTTTTTTTGCGTATTTCAAAATATGGAACAAAACGAGCCAACTGGCAGCCCTTCCTAAAAAAGAAAAGGGGCGGCAGCGGGCAGGAGCGTGGCTTCTATAGATAAAAAAAGGCCGTACTTTGCCACAAACGAACGGTCAGGCGAAAGGAAAAGGGCATCCGGTACCGGCTTCGCCGCCTTTCTTTTTTTCATAAACCCCAAAAATCAACCGACGATATGAAGTATAAATTGATTGTGCTTGATCTGGATGGCACACTGCTTACGGAGGAACAAACGATCAGCACGCGCACGCGGGCCACGCTGCTCAAAGTGCAACAAATGGGTGTGCGTGTGGTGCTGGCCTCGGGCCGGCCGACGCACGGGGTGATGCCTTTGGCACGGGCGTTGGAATTGGACAAAAACGGAGGCTTTGTGCTGTCGTACAACGGTGGGCAGATCATTCATATGCCGACCGGCGAACGGGTGTTTGAGCGGCGGATCGCCCCAGAATTCATGGCCTATCTCGAGCGCGGGGCGCGGAAGCGCGGCTTCGCGATCTTTACGTATCGCAGTGGGCAGATCCTGACGAGCGACGCCCGAAACCCGCATGTGCAGCGCGAGGCGGAGCTGAACGGGATGCGTGTGGAGGAGGCGCCGGACTGGGCCTCGGCGGTGAATTTTGCGCCGTGCAAGGTGATGCTCGTCAGTGACGACCGGGCGGCGCTCCTCGCCCTCGAGGAGCATTGGCAGCGGCGGTTGGCGGGCACGTTAGACGTCTTTCGGTCGGAGGATTACTTCTTGGAGGTGGTGCCGGAGTCGGTCGACAAGGCCAACACGCTGAGCGTGCTCCTCGAGAAGGAGGGCATCGACCGGGCGGATGTGGTGGCCATCGGCGACGGCGTTTGCGACGTGACCATGATCCAGCTCGCAGGCCTCGGCGTGGCGATGGGCAACGCGCAGGATTCGGTCAAAGCGTGCGCCGATGTGGTGACGCTCTCGAACGCGGAGGACGGTGTGGCGGTGGCACTTGAGAAGGCCATCCTATCCGAGATCCGCCCGACGGAGATTCCGCTCGATAAGCTCAACGCGTCCGGCCGCCACGCGCTCATGGGCAACCTCGGCATACAGTACACCTACGCGGCGAAGGGGCGCGTGGAAGCCACCATGCCGGTCGACGAACGCACGCGGCAGCCGTTCGGCATCCTGCACGGCGGTGCCTCGCTGGCGCTGGCCGAGACGGTGGCCGGCCTCGGGTCGATGATCCTCTGCCAGCCGGACGAGATGATGGTCGGCATGCAGGTGAGCGGCAATCACGTCTCCTCGGCACACGAGGGCGACACGGTGCGCGCCGTGGCCACGGTGATCCATCAAGGTCGCTCGTCGCACGTCTGGGACGTGAACATCTACACCTCTACCGACAAGCTCGTCTCCTCCGTCCGCGTGGTCAACAGCGTGATGAAGAAGCGCTGAGCCATGAAAGAGATCCTGTACGACATCGGCGCCAAAGACGTGGTGCAGCTCGTCGAAGCGCTGCACAAGCGCGGCTATGAACGCCTTCGATTCTCTGGGAATATGTCGCCGAGCGGAGGAGCCTATCGCGTGCAGATCCTGCGTAAGGAGGACATGGATTGGACGGGGTATTTAGAAGACTATCCCAACAAGAAGATCCCGGAGCAGATGGCGTGGCACGGCGCTGTGGGATTCGATAGCTGTGGGAAGTCGGCGGAGGAGTTGGCCGACCTCTTTGCGGCCTGTTATCCGGAGCTGCTGAACGCCAGCAAGGGAAAGGATCCGGAATACGCCTTTTGGTTTCGGAAAGTCGTCTGGCTGGCGCATCGCAGTGTCTTCCCGATAGGCTACGCAGATTATCTGGATTGCCGCGAAAAAGGCTGCCTTCCGTGCGTAGGCATGAACGAAAAAGGTTGGGTGTTACCCATGCCGCCCACGGGCGAGCACCGTCACCTCGAACCCTATTACCGCTTCTACAAAGGCGAATCGGCCAATCCGCACGCGCCACATACCGTCCGGCATAACATCTGGGCGCACGAGCAGCGCTTCGAGCGGCTGTGGTCCATGTTCACGAAGCAGGAATGGGAGGCGTATTTCAAGGGGTACGAGGCCCAGCCGTACATCGCTTACCTGCATCACCCCGCTGTCGGCCGAAAGGAGGAACACTTCCGGCGCTACATGGACATCCATCTACCCTTTCGCCTGCTCCCCATCCTGCCCCGTTGTCGTTACTATAAAGGCGAACTCCTCAACCCCTATCCCGACGATGGCACGGCCAAGGAGCAGCGCATCGGCTGGGATGAGGAGCGCGCCGAATATTATCTCGGAGTGAAAAAAGAGGCGTCCTTCTGAGTTGCTATATATAAATGTATAGGGAGGGTGACGGATGAGATCCTGCTCAGGAGTGAAGAGGGAAGAACTTCCTTTCTGTCGGCAAGGATCTTTCGTTTTTCACTTTTAGTTGTTCCCTACCCCTACTTTTGGCGCCGTTTTGAATCATAACACATAAACCATACACGATGAATTTTATAGAAGAACTGAGATGGAGGGGCATGATCCACGACATGATGCCCGGAACGGAAGAATGTTTGCAACAAGGCATGACCTCGGCCTACGTCGGCATTGATCCCACAGCCGACTCGCTGCATATCGGACACCTGGTCGGCGTGATGATGCTTCGTCACTTCCAACGCGCTGGACACCGGCCCATCGCCCTTGTTGGCGGTGCCACCGGTATGATCGGTGACCCCTCGATGAAGTCCGCCGAGCGCAACCTCCTCGACGAACCCACCCTCCGACACAACCAAGAGTGCATCAAGCGTCAGCTGGCCAAGTTTCTTGACTTCGACTCCGATGCGCCCAACGCCGCCAAGCTGGTCAATAACTACGACTGGATGAAGGATTACACCTTCCTCAACTTCATCCGCGACATCGGCAAGCACATCACCGTGAACTATATGATGGCCAAAGACTCCGTCAAGAAGCGCCTCAGCGCCGATTCGAACGTAGGCATGTCGTTCACCGAGTTCTCCTACCAGCTGCTCCAGGGTTACGACTTCATGTTCCTCTATCAGCACGAAAACTGTCGCCTGCAGATGGGTGGCAGCGATCAATGGGGCAACATCACCACCGGCACAGAGCTGATCCGACGCGAGCTCGGCGGCGAGGCTTACGCCCTGACCTGCCCCCTGATCACCAAGGCCGACGGCGGTAAGTTCGGCAAGACCGAGTCCGGCAACGTCTGGCTCGACCCGCGCTACACCTCGCCCTACGCATTCTACCAGTTCTGGCTCAACGTCAGCGACGCCGACGCCGCCAAGTACATCAAAATCTTCACCTCCCTCACCCGCGACGAGATCGACGCCCTCGAGCGCGAGCAGGCCGACGCCCCTCACCTGCGCCCGCTTCAGAAGCGCCTCGCCCGTGAGATCACCACGATGGTGCACTCCGCTGCCGAATACGAGACGGCCGTCGAGGCTTCCAACATCCTCTTCGGCGGCGCCACCTCCGACGCACTCCGCCGACTCGACGAGGCGACGCTGTTGGCCGTCTTCGAAGGCGTTCCGCAGTTCGAGATCGCTCGCGACGCCCTCTCGGCAGGCATCAAAGCCGTCGACCTCTGCACGTCGCACGCCGCCGTTTTCGCCTCCAAAGGCGAGATGCGCAAGCTGGTCCAGAACGGCGGTGTGAGCCTCAACAAAGAGAAGCTCACCGACCCCGAGAGCGTGGTCCAGGCCGACGCCTTAGTCGCCGCAAAATACCTCCTTGTGCAGCGCGGAAAGAAGAATTACTACCTCCTGATTGCAAAATAGCAGCCCGAGGACTTGCAAAAATGCGCCGCGTGTATACTTTTGCGGCGTCAAAAAAATGACCACGGCGCTTGTCTCATGGTGTAATGGTAGCACAACAGGTTTTGGTTCTGTTTGTAGAGGTTCGAATCCTCTTGAGACAACATAAAATCCCCTCTATCTCTAACTCTTTTTCCCGCTGAGGAAAAAATGATCATCGGATGATCGCGTCACTTGCAGAGAGACCCTCGCAAGGCCGATCGTTCGATGATTTGTTTATATACGTACACGATTTGTCAGGGGGGGATCTTCGATTCGTTTGGCTTCGGAGAAGACCTTTGAAAAATAAGGCGATGAGGTAAAGAGGAGTTTTTCGCATAAAAGGAGCGAGAGAAAGGGATGGCAGTAAGGA
>CAUPYF010000078.1:0-7653 GCA_963515435.1 uncultured Tannerella sp.
GGCGGATGTAGAGCACGTCGACCTCGAGGGTCATGTTCATCATCTTGAGCAGGTTTTCGGAGTAGTTCCGCTTCTCGAGGAAGAAGGGGTAGAAGCCGTGGTGGAGGTAGTCGTGGAAGTATTCGCTGGGGTCGACGCGGGCGCAGATGTCGCGGGCGATGGCGGTGCGGTCGCTCATCAAGTTGTCGAGGGTGAAGGCTGGCAGGTCGAGGCCGGCCTTGAGGTTGAGGTATTCGCGGAAGGAGAAGCCGCGCAGGTAGTAGGGCGTGACGATGTCGCCTACCTCATGGTTTTCCTCCTTGATGCGCATCACGGAGGAACCGGTGAAGACGATTCGGAGGTTGGAGTAATGGTCGTAGCAATACCTCAGTTCGCGTGACCATTCGGGGTATTTGAAGATCTGATCGATGAGGAGCATCTTACCGCCGTTGGCATAGAACTCGCCAGCAAAATCGGTGAGGGTGCGCTCGGTGAAGGTGAAATTGTTGAGATTGACGTACAGGCATTCGCGGCTGTCGGGGGGGAAGAATTCGCGGGCATAGGAGAGCAGGAAGGTGGTCTTACCGATCTCGCGACAGCCCTTGATGCCAATCAGGCGTTGATTCCAATCCACCTCGTCCATCAGTCCGCGGCGCACGGGCGTACCCATGTGCGTCACTAAATATTTGTGCGTTCGATAGAAAGCCTCCATAAGTCATCTAAAATTTCCGACGGCAAAGATAGGCATTGCCTCCAAAATGCAATCTACAGGTTGCAAAAAACAGAGGTTCGGGTATTGATTTTGGGATTATCACAGCTGCAAGGGGGAAAACAGTCGTGGATTGCTCATGACCATCTGTGCATTCAGCACGCCCCATTATTACCCCCCGATCGGTCTTTAGACGATCATTGATCTCCGTCAGAGCGTATCGCATACGCCCCCACGACTGCCGGCGGGAGGGGGTGATTGTTCCTAATGACCTATTTGGGATGGTATGCCAAAACACCCGCGAACCTTTTCGAGTTGGGACGAGAATACCTCTTTAATGGGTATTCGATATATGAGATCTGTATCAAATACTGATCCGAGGTATATTTAATACTTCACTGATGTATTTAATATTGCTCTGAGGTATATAAAATACTATGCTGAGGTATATTTTATACACCTCAGCACGTATCGACCCCGGATCGGCCAATAGGGACAATCAGTTTCTCCAGCCGGCAGGAGGGGGAGGCGGAAGACTCATGCCGGATAGTCCCACATCTTAACGGCCGCTTCGGGATTAAGCATTAGTTATTGGCATTCCCCCTATTCATCGCCGGTGAAGGTGCCGACGAGCACCTCGCGATAGGCATTGAAAATCTTCGATTTAGAGACGAAGCCGATGTATTTGCCTTCGGGGTCGACGACGGGCAGGTTCCAGGCCTTGCAGTCGTCGAAGATGTGCATGATCTTCTCCATGGGCATGTCGTTGACAATCTTGGCGGGGGCGGAGACCATGAAGCGGGAGACGCGGAAACGCTCGTAGAGTTCGGGGCGAAACATGATGTTGCGGATGTTGTCTACCAAAACGATGCCGAGCAGCACGCCATCGGTGTTGACCACGGGGAACATGCTGCGGGGGCTCTTGGCGATGGCTTCCTTGACAACGTCGCCTAAGCTCATATCGGGGCGCACGGCGATGAAGTCTGTTTCGATCACGCTGCCGACGCTCATGAGCGTCAGCACGGCCTTGTCCTTGTGGTGCGTGAGGAGCTCGCCCTTCTGGGCCAGGCGCATGGAGTAGAGGCTGTGAGGCTCGAAGGCGCGAATGGTGACGTAGGAGCCGATGGAGGTGATCATCAGCGGCAGGAAGAGGTTGTAGCCACCGGTCAGCTCGGCGATGAGGAAGACGCCGGTCAGGGGGGCGTGCATGACGGCAGACATGGTGCCGGCCATACCCATGAGGGCGAAGTTCTTCTCTGGCAGGTCGACAGGAAGACCGAAAAAGTTGAACACATGGGAGAAGAAGAAGCCGGCGATGCATCCGATGTAGAGGCTCGGAGCGAAGACGCCACCGCAACCTCCGCCGCCGTTGGTGGCGGCCGAGGCGAAGACTTTGGTGAGGAGGATTAACCCAAGAAAGATGACGATGCCCCAATAGCCTCCACTCATGCCGTGAAAGGGGCTTTGGTCCATGAGGTCAAGGAAGCGGCCGTCAAGGAGGGCGTCGATCGTGTCGTAGCCCTCGCCGTAGAGCGGGGGGAAGAGGAAGATAAGGATGCTGAGCATGGCGGCGCCGAGGATGAAGCGTTGCCAGCGGTGGGGCAAGCCGGCGTAGATCCCCTCAACGCGGATCATGGCGCGAGTGAAATAGAGCGAGACGAGTCCACAGAAGATGCCAAGTAAGAGCACATACGGGATGCGCTCCATGACGAATTCTTCTGTTTGGGAGAATTGGAACATGGCCTCGGTGCCGGAAAAGACGTAAGACATCGTGGCGGCTGTGACGGACGAGATGAGCAAGGGCAGGACGGACGTCATGGTCAAGTCGAGCATGAGCACTTCGATGACGAAAACAAGGCCAGCAATCGGGGCCTTGAAGATGCCCGCGACGGCTCCCGCGGCGCCACAGCCGACAAGCAGCATAAGTGTTTTCTGCTCCATGCGGAAGAGTCTCCCGAGGTTTGATCCGATGGCGGCACCAGTGAGGACAATCGGCGCCTCGGCCCCGACGGATCCACCGAAGCCGATGGTCAGCGAGCTGGCTACAAGCGAGCTCCACATGTTGTGCGGCTTGATGCGGCTCTTACGCTGCGAGATGGCGTAGAGGATCTTGGTGACGCCGTGACTGATGTCGTCGCGAACGATGAAGTAGACGAAGAGGCCGGCCAGCAGGATGCCGATGATGGGGTATAGCAGCAACCAGTAGTTAGCACCCTCGCGGATGTTGGCCCAGAGCAGCTGCTGGATGGAGTGAATGAGGAACTTGAGCAGTAGGGAGGCCGTGGCGGCACCGATACCAACAAGAAAGCTGATGATGAGAATGAAATTGTGCTCCTTGATATGGCGCTCACGCCAGAGCAGGAAGCGATAGAAGCGGTTTTCGTGTGTCATGTGATTATATGTCATACGCCCTTGCCGGTGACGACTGTCTTGACCGTATATATAAGGATGGTCAGGTCGAGGGTGAGGGACATGTTTTCGTAATAAAGGATGTCGTAGTCTAAGCGCTCGATCATCTTTTCCACCGTGTCTGCGTAGCCATACTTGACCATGCCCCAGGAGGTGATACCCGGGCGGACGTTGTGCAGGAGATAGAAATAGGGTGCGGTGCGGACAATGCGGTCGATGTAGTAACGCTGTTCGGGGCGTGGCCCGACGAGCGACATGTCGCCGATGAGCACGTTCCAAAACTGCGGCAGCTCGTCTAAGCGATACTTGCGAAGGAAGCGGCCGAAGGGTGTCACGCGGTCGTCGGCGTATTGGGTCAGGAGGTGGCCGCGGCGGTCGGCACCGATGTACATCGTGCGAAACTTATAGATCGTGAACGGCCGGCCACCGCGTCCGATGCGCTCCTGGCGAAACAGCACGGGGCCGGGCGAGCTGCGCTTGACGCCAAGGGCGAGGTAGGCGTAGACGGGAGAGAGCAGCAGGAGCGCCACAGCGGAGACGATCTTATCGGCCAGCCATTTGATGTTCTTCCCCGCCTCGGAGAAGTTGTTGTCCGTGGCGTTGATCAGTGGGATGCCGTGGATGGTGCGTGCACCGACGCGCCCTAAGGGACTGTTCTTAGCCGCCCAGATCTTGACGGGGCACTTATAGTGGTAGAGTGAATAGAGCAGGCTGACGGCCTCCGCATCACGTCCGGGTTCGACAACGAGGGTTAACTCGTGCACAGGTCGGGAGGCCATCAGTGTGGGCAAATCATCGACCCCGCCGAGCGTCTCCTGCACGCCCTCCGCCGACGGTTCACCAACGAATCCTTCCACCCGATAACCGAGCCGTTCCAGATCGCGCCGCGCCTCGGTGGCATGCCGCCCAGTACCGATCACCAAAACATCCGTCACCCACCGCCCACGGCGCACCATGCGCAGGGCGTGGTTCGTGATCAGGTTGCGCCCTAGGTAAGTCAAGACGAATTGCAGCGCGCAGAAGGTGAAGAAGATGGTGTAGTAGACATCGAACGACTGGGGCAGGTCGTTGAGGATGACAACGAAGAAGATGACGACGCAACCGAGGCCGACGCTCACGAAGGTGGTGAAGGCCTCCTCGATGCGCGACTTGCCGAAGGGACGGTTGTAGTAGCCCGAAAGGAAGTAGAGGGCGAGCCAGAAGAAAGGCACGAGCAGCTGCACCTCAATGACCTGCCGATAACCGAGGAAGTCAGCCAGCGTGGCAAACTCGTAGCGAGCCATCTCGTGAAAGCGTACCAAGTTGAGCACGGCCCACGCCACGGCTGCCGCCATGAAGTCGGAGGCCATGTAGATCAATCGCTGGCGGCAGTGGTTCATCATCATTCGCGAATCAATTGGATGGTGCCATCGGCGCCGAGGCGGATGATGCCCGAGGGGCGCGCAGGGATGTGGTCTGTGCGGCGATAGCGGACGACATAGTCCACACCGCAGAGGATCGCCTGGCTGATCTCGTCGTAGCACGCAGGCGCGGCCTCTCCGCTGAGGTTGGCCGAGGTGGAGATGATGGGGCGGCGGAAGCGTTCGCAGAGGGTGTGCGAGAATCGTTCGCGGGTGACGCGTATGCCGACGGATCCGTCCGGGCCGAGTAGTGACGGGGCGAGGCCTCGGGCGCGGGGATAAATGATGGTGAGGGGGCGTTCGGAAAGCTCCACGAGATCCCAAGCAATGTCGGGAATGGTGTCGACGTAACTCATGACGCGTCCCGGGCTGTCGACGAGCGTGAGCATGGCCTTGTGATCGGCGCGTCGCTTGAGGGCGTAGACGCGTCGGACGGCCTCGTCGGAGGTGGCATCGCAGCCGATGCCCCAGATCGTGTCGGTGGGGTAAAGAATGAGGCCGCCGTCGCGCAGGGTACGCAGGCAGGCCTCGATATCGTCGGTGATATTTTCAATCAATTCGTTCATGTGACGGGAATATTTCTTTCGGAATGCAAAGGAATAGCGAAAAGCGAAAGCGGGCGGGGTACCTTTGCCCGCCGTGTGGAGCATATCATCCTCCACTCTTTGTCCACCGGCACACGCCATATGCCCTTATACATATACAATATGACCCGCCATCTCATCTGCCTCACCCTCCTCCTCGCTTTCACGGCTTGCAGCACCACGCGCTACGTGGGCGAAGGCGAATACCTGCTCGACCACGTCCGCATCGACGCCGAGGGCGCCCCCTCCCCCACTGCCGACCTGAAGTCGTACCTCCATCAGCACCCTAACCAGAAGATCTTCGGCCTACTCAAATGGCCGCTCTACGTCTATGGCTGGTCCAGCGACCGCAACCGCTGGACGGACCGCCTGCTCCGACGCATGGGTGAGCCGCCCGTCATCATGGACACGGCGCTGATTGCGCTTTCGCGCGACGAGCTACGGCGCTACATGGTCAACAAGGGCTATGTGCATGCCACGGTGGATTACATCATCGACACCACCCGCCGCCGACGCGCCACCGTCCGCTATCGCATCCGCGCCGGTGAGCCGTACCTCATCGCCGATTACCGCCTCTCACCCGACGATGCCCACATGGACTCCCTGCTACGCACCGAGCCGCCCCTCGTCCGACCAGGACAGCGCTTCGACCGCGATGAACTCGACAAGGAGCGCCAACGCATCACTTCCCTGCTGCGACGCAACGGCTACTTCGCCTTCCATCGCGACTACATCTACTTCAACGCCGACAGCGCCACAGGCACACCCGATCGCGTAGACCTCGACATGCACATCCGCCCCTTCCGCATGGCCACTGATTCCCTACCCATTGACCGCCTGCATCGCCGCTACTTCATCGACTCCGTCCGCATCCTCACCGACGACGACAACCCCCTCCGACCTGACTTGCTCCGACACGCATCCGATACGCTCAACATCCGCGGCGTGGATATACTCTACGCCTCCGGCCAACGCCTGCTCCGGCCCGGTGTGCTCTATCGCCGTTGCTTCTTGCTGCCCGGCCAGCTCTTCAGCGAACGCGACGCGGAACGCACCTACACCTCATTGGCCAGCCTCGGCGCCCTGCGACACGTGAGCCTGCGATACGACGAGCATGAACGCCACGACACGATGCGCCTCAACGCCACCATCCGCACTGCCGACGCACCGGCACAGGGATTCGGCCTTGAGCTCGAGGGGACGAACTCCGGCGGCGACCTCGGCTTCGCCTCCACCCTCAGCTACCGCCACCGCAACCTGATGCACGGCTCTGAGCTGCTCACCACGCGTGTCCGCGGCGCTTACGAGGCCCTCTCCGGCGGCAACCGAGGCAGTGGCTGGGGCAGCTACTGGGAGTTTGCCGCCGAGGCCTCCCTCCATTTTCCCACCTTCCTGCTGCCTTTCACCAACTACAACTTCCGCCGACGCATGCGCGCCACCACCGAGCTTAAACTCAGCTACGACCAGCAGCGCCGGCCCGAATACCGCCGCGCCATCATCTCCGGCGGCCTGAACTACAACTGGCAGACGGGCCCGCAGAGCCACCCCGCGCGCCACTCCTTCAAGCTGATCGATGTGGACTACATCTACATGCTGCATGTCGACACTGCCTTCCGCAGCAACCTGCCCGAGCTCACAGCCAAATACAATTACTCCGACATGTTCATCGTCAGCACCGGCTACTCCTTCTCCCTCAACAGCTACGACCCCATCCGCCGCAACCGCAGCGCGCACTCGCTGCGCATCGCCGTCGAGCTGGCCGGCAACGCCCTCTACGCTCTGTCGCACCTCTCCCGCTCGGAGCGCGGCAGCGACGGCCGATACAAGCTCTTCGGAACCACCTACTCGCAGTTCGTCAAGGCCGACATCGACTTTGCCCGCAGCCTCGTCATCGACGCGCGCAACAGCCTCGCCTTCCACCTCGGCGCTGGCCTCGGCATCCCCTACGGCAACGCCACGGAGCTGCCCTTCGTGCGCCGCTACTTCGCCGGTGGGGCCAACAACAACCGCGGCTGGTCCGTCCGCACGCTCGGCCCCGGCAGCATGCCCATCGAGGAGGCCACCACGTTCATCAATCAAGTGGGCGACATCCGGCTGGATGCCAATGTGGAGTATCGCACGCGCCTCTTCTGGAAGTTCGAGCTGGCTGCGTACGTCGACGCGGGCAATATCTGGACCATCCGCCGCTACGACTATCAGCCCCGCGGCGACTTCAGCCTCTCGCGCTTCTATCGCGAGATCGCCCTCTCCTACGGCCTCGGCCTGCGCCTCGATTTCGACTACTTCCTCATCCGCTTCGACACCGGTCTCAAGGCTTACGACCCCCAGCAGCGTGGCGTGCGTCGCTGGGTCATCACCCGCCCCAACCTCACCGACCATTTCGCCTGGCATTTCGCCGTCGGCTATCCTTTCTGAAAACGAAAAGACGCCACTTGATTGAAATCAAACAGCGCCACGAGAAAAAGGAGGCAATTGCTCGAGTCAATCGCATGAAAAAAACTTTTTCAGCCGATTTCCTCAGGATTTCGCTTGAAAAAAACTTTTTCAGCCGATTTCTTCAGGATTTCGCTTG
>CAUPYF010000079.1:0-7629 GCA_963515435.1 uncultured Tannerella sp.
TCGAGTTCAACTTCTTTCCCTACAGCGATAAGTTCGCTTACCTCAATACGCAGCGTATCGCGCCTTACCTCTTGATCGGCCTTGGCGGGACAGTAGCTACGGGCTCCGGCCGTACGTTCGGCGCACTGAACCTCCCTTTTGGCGCGGGCATCAAATACAAACTCCATAATCGCATCAATGTGGGGCTGGAGCTATCGATACATAAGGTGTTAGGCGACAGGTTGGACAATCGCGCGTTAGACAATCCCTATGGTATTGGTAGCAGCGTGATGAAGAACCAAGATTGGTACACGCTGACGACACTCTTTCTGACCTGGGATTTCGGGCCCAGGAACCGCAAATGCAACAGTGCGAAGGGGATCGAGGCATTGATAGGATTGTCGAAACACTGAAGAACAAAGTATGTCGTTGAAAGAACAGATAGACCGTAACCGGTTGCCGCAGCACGTAGCCATCATCATGGACGGGAATGGCCGATGGGCACAGGCACGTGGCAAAGATCGTAGCATAGGTCACCGTGAGGGTGTCGTCTCTGTGCGCAAGGTGGTGGAGGCGGCCGTGGCTATCGGCCTGCGTTATCTGACGATCTACACCTTTTCTACTGAGAATTGGAACCGCCCCGAGGCGGAGATTCACGCCCTGATGGCACTCATGGTGGGAGCTATTCGGCGCGAAACGCCCGACTTAATGAAGAATAATGTCCGCCTCCAAGCCATCGGCGACTTGGATCGTTTGCCTGTCGAGGTGCATGCCTCGCTCGATGAATGTCTGCGGGAAACGTCCGGTAATACGGGTACGACGCTCGTCTTGGCGCTGAGTTATTCGGCGCGTTGGGAGATCTTGCATGCCGTGCGCGACCTGACGGCTGAAGCCCATGACGGTCGGCTACAACCCGAGGACGTGACGGAGGAGATGTTCGCTCGACACCTCACCACCCGCCATCTGCCTGACCCCGACCTGATGATCCGCACGGGTGGTGAGCAACGCATCAGCAACTTCCTGCTCTGGCAACTCTCCTACGCCGAGCTCTATTTCACCGATACGTATTGGCCCGATTTCAGGGAAGAAGAATTATACATGGCGATCTTGGACTATCAGCGTCGCGAACGGCGCTTCGGAAAGACCGGCGATCAATTAAGCAAATAAGAAACAGAGACAGTATATAAGAATGCATATGCACAAGAGAATACGTTTGATGGCGGTGGCCCTGACGGCAGCCTTGACAGTGGGCGGAGGATTTGCGCAAATCGATACGACTGCGATTCACGCCGGGACGATGCTTTCAGACCTCATGTCGACGGACACAACAAACACGGCGCCGAGGGATACAACGGGCGAGGTGCCCATCGTCTCCTATTCGTTGACGCCGAAACGCTACACCATCGCCGGCCTCCAAGTGACTGGCACCAAGAACTACGACGATTTCATCCTTATCGGTTTCTCCGGCCTCACCGTTGGCGACGAGGTATCGATCCCCGGAGATGAGATTTCTGATGCGGTGCGGCGCTTTTGGAAGCACGGGCTTTTTTCAGATGTGAAGATCTTGGCTACCCGAATCCAAGGGGAGAAGGTTTGGCTCGAGATTCGCCTGAAGCAGCGGCCGCGTATTTCGGAAATCCATTATAACGGCGTGAAGAAGAGTGAACGCGAAGACCTCGAGGCGAAGCTCGGCCTGCGTAAAGGCCACCAGATCACACCCAACGTGTTGGATCGCGCAAAGACACTCGTCAAGAAATATTTCGACGGCAAGGGGTTCAAGAACGTAGAGGTGGAGATCGAGCAACATGAGGACGCATCGAAGGAGGGCGAGGTGATCGTGGACGTGAACATCGCCAAGAATCAAAAGACGAAGATCCGTGAGATCTACCTCAATGGAAACCACGCCCTGTCGGACGTTACCCTGAAAAAAGCAATGAAGAAGACGAACGAAAAGTTCAATCTTAAGAAGCGCTTCCGAACCAGTTGGTTAGAACTCTTTAGCACGAAGAAATTCACCAGCGAGGAGTATGACAACGACAAGAAAAACCTCATCGACAAATACAATGAATACGGCTACCGCGACGCCGTCGTAACCTCAGACAGCATTGTGCCCGTGGATGAGAAGTACGTCGATATCTACCTGAACCTCAACGAGGGCGACCGCTATTATCTGAAGGACATCCGCTTCGTGGGCAACACGAAGTACCCCACTGAACAGCTTGCCACGCTGCTGAACATGAAGGCGGGCGACGTCTACAACCAGAAGAAGTTGCAGGAGCGCCTCCAGTCTGATGATGATGCCGTATCGAACGTGTACTATAACAACGGCTACCTCTTCTTCTATGCTGATCCCGTGGAGGTGGAAGTGGAGAACGACTCCATTTCACTCGAAATCCGCATACAGGAAGGCCCGCAAGCCACGATCAACAAGGTTATCATCAACGGCAACGATCGCCTCTATGAAAACAATATCCGCCGAGAGTTGCGTACTAAGCCGGGACAGCTCTTTAGCCGCGATGACCTGATGCGTTCGGCACGTGAGATCGCGCAGACCGGACACTTCGACCCGGAAAAGATGAATCCCGAACCTATCCCCAACCCCGACAACGGGACAGTGGACATCCGCTACAACCTCGTCTCCAAAGCCAGCGACCAGATCGAGCTTTCAGCCGGATGGGGGCCAGGCGGATTACTTGGACGCGTGGGATTGAAGTTCAACAACTTCTCCATACGCAACCTGCTGCACCCCGGCACATACCGCGGAATCATTCCCCAAGGCGATGGCCAGACCTTCACGATCAACGGGCAGACCAGCGGTAAGTACTATCAGTCCTACAGCATTTCCTTCCTCGATCCGTGGTTTGGCGGCAAGCGCCCCAACACGTTCTCCGTCGGGCTGCATTACTCCAAGTTTACAGGCTATAATCCCCGCTATTTCAATCGGGAGTACGGACGCTATTTAGCCAACTCGTTCTATGGCCGCAACAATTATGGCAGTGGGTACAACCCTTACGAACAGTCCTACGACCCGAGCAAATACTACGAAAGGATTGGCGTGAGTGTCGGTTTCGGCAAGCGCCTCAATTGGCCCGACGACTACTTCTACACCATGCTCACGCTGAACTATCAGCTGTTTCACATGCACGACTTCCGGTACTTCGACGTAGCCAACGGCGTCTGCCACAAGATCAGCTTCGACCTCAGCCTGCAGCGCAACTCCATCGACAACCCGATCTATACGCGCTACGGGTCGCAGTTCTTAGCCTCTGTTTCGCTCACGCCACCTTATTCGTTGTTCGACGGCAAGGATTACTCCAAAATCACCGACCCGGCCCAGCGGCATAAGCTGATCGAGTATCACAAGTGGAAATTTCAATCAAAGATGTTCTTCCCACTGACGCCCCTGCCGCAAAACAATGGCCCGAAGCGTACGCCGGTCTTGATGACACGCGTGGAGTACGGCTTCTTGGGCTACTACAACAAGCATAAAGTCTCCCCCTTTGAGGCTTACCAAATGGGCGGTGATGGCATGTCCGGATATACCGGAAACGACTACCCCACGGAGTTGGTCGCCCTGCGCGGCTACGAGAACAACTCCATCGCCGGCAACAACACCGTGCCCTATGCTTATGCCTACTCTCGCCTGTCGATGGAGCTGCGCTACCCGCTCATCCTCGAGCCTACATCCACCATCTACGCGTTGGCTTTCGTCGAGGGCGGCAATGCGTGGAGTTCGGTGCGCGACTTCAATCCGTTCGACCTGAAGCGTTCAGCCGGTGTCGGTGCACGTATCTTCCTGCCCATGATTGGCATGATCGGTATTGATTGGGCTTACGGCTTTGATCGGCCTTTCGGGACTACACGGCGGGGAGGCAGTCAGATCCATTTCTATCTCGGGCAGGAATTTTAATCTATGTAGAGGCGGGTTCCCGGTGTCTGCCTGCCACATGTATCACTTATCACGACAATCCTAATTTTTAATGAGCATAAAGCGATGAAAAGGAAAAGTATTTTGATGATCAGTATGGTGCTGCTGTTTTCAGTGGCATCGATGGCGCAGAAGTTCGCCTTAGTAGATATGGAGTATATCCTGAAGAATATTCCGGCGTATGAGATGACGAACGAACAGCTGTCGCAGCTCTCGAAGAAGTGGCAGAACGAGGTCGAGGCCATCCAGCAGGAAGCTCAGAACATGTACAAGAAGTACCAGAGCGACCTCGTCTTCCTTTCGGCTGAGATGAAGACGAAGCGTGAGGAAGAGATCGTAAAGAAGGAACAGGCAGCCCAAGACCTGAAGAGGAAATACTTTGGCGCCGAGGGTGAGCTCTACAAGAAGCGTGAAAGCCTCATGAAGCCTATTCAGGATGAGATCTACAATGCCGTCAAAGAGATTGCCAATGACAAGGGTTACCAGATGGTCATTGATCGCGCCTCGGCCGGCAGCATGATTTTCGCCTCTCCACGAATCGACATCAGCAACGAAGTCCTAACCAAATTGGGATATGCGAAGTAGACGGAACAACGAAAAACTAAAATCGTGAAAACGAAGGGCCACACCTTACCTGCCTCTGCCACCAGGCCTTATTTCTTAGATTTTCGTTTTTCACTTTTCGCTCCATCTTTGCCCGTCTTTTAGAACCAAACAATCCATTTTAATAACAAGAGAAATTTAGAGTAATGAAGAAGTTAGCAGTGCTGATCTTAATGCTCCTGCCCCTGTGCGGAGTGTTTGCACAAGACAAAATTGCCATTGTCAATACGGCAGACATATTCAATGCCATGCCTGAGGTTTCATCCGTCGAGAAGCAACTCGCCGCCCTCAAGGAACAGTATGAGAAGGAATTCAAAACCATGCAGGACGAGTACACCAAGAAGTACTCCGAGTACATGTCCAAGCAAGACTCCCTGACGGAGAATATCAAGCTCCGCCGCCAGCAGGAGATCCAGGACCTCGAAACCCGCATTCAGAACTTCGTCCCCGTGGCACAGCAGGAGATTCAGAAGAAGCAGGAAGAACTCTACGCCCCCATCCAGAAAAAGATGCAAGACGCCATCAAGGCCGTGGGCGACGAAAAAGGGTATACCTATATCATCAACCCCCAAGTCTTGCTCTACACCGGAAGCTCCGCTGTCGACGCCACCCCACTTGTCAAAGCCAAGCTCGGGCTCAAATAGGCGAAAAAGACGCTCTGTGCATATAGTGTATTATTAAGAATGAAGCTGAAGGGATGCCTCCGCCAATCGATGCGGTCGGCATCCTTTCTTTTTAACTACCGCGCCGAAGGCGCGTAACTACCCACAAAAATGAACGACAAACGCACCCCCATCGGCATCTTCGACTCCGGATTCGGCGGTCTCACCATCTTCGATAAAATACGCGAAGCCCTGCCCGACTACGACTACATCTACCTCGGCGACAACGCCCGCACACCCTACGGAACACGCTCCTACGAAGCCGTCTATCGCTTCACTCGCGAAGCCGTCATGCACCTCTTCCGCGAGGGATGTCCTCTCATCATTTTGGCCTGTAACACGGCATCAGCCAAAGCCCTGCGCACCATTCAGCAACGCGACCTGCCCGCCGACTACGACCCCTCAAGGCGTGTCCTTGGCGTCATCCGCCCCACCGTAGAGGCTGTCGGCAGCCTCACACACACCGGACACATCGGCCTGCTCGGCACCACCGGCACCATAGCCTCGCGATCCTACCCGTTAGAGATTGCCAAGATCTTCCCACACGTCACCGTCGTCGGTGAGGCCTGTCCCATGTGGGTGCCCCTCGTCGAAAATGCCGAAGCCGACTCCCCCGGCGCCGACTACTTCGTCAAGAAGCACATCGACCACCTTTTCGCCCGCGATCCACAGATCGACACCGTCATCCTCGGCTGCACGCACTATCCCCTCCTCATCGAAAAAATCCGCTGCTTCCTGCCCGACGGCATCACACTCTATGCCCAGGGCGAACGCGTAGCCGCGAGTCTCAAGACGTACCTCGTCCGTCACCCAGAGATGGAGCGCCGCCTCAGCCGACACGCAGACTGCCGTTTCCAGACCACCGACTCACCCGAGCGATTCGCCGAGATGGCCTCCCTTTTCCTCCGCAAGGACGTCGGCCGTGCCGAACGCGTTACCCTTCCCGCTGACACATTGGCCCAAAAACACCTTAGATGAAGACCCGCCGGATCGCGATTGCCCTCCTTGCCCTCCTCGCGCTGCCCCTCCCACGCGCTCGTGCTGAGGACTGGGACGCCCGCCTCCGCGCCGCCGGCTACGTCGACCTCCAAACGGCCATCTCCGGCTTGCGCGTCGAATTGAAGTACGCCACCACCGACAACTTCATGCACCGCAACGTCTACCATGGCCTCACCCGCGCCTGGCTTCACCCTGACGCCGCCCGCAAGCTCCGCCGTGCTCATGAGCTGCTCCGCCGTGAGCGCTCCGACCTCACCCTCCTCGTCTACGACGCCGCCCGCCCTATCGCCGTACAGCGCATCATGTGGAACCTCGTCCGCGGCACGCCGAGCGCTTATTACGTCGCCAACCCCACCCGCGGCGGCCTCCACAACTTCGGTCTCGCCGTCGACCTTACCCTCGCCGACACCCTCGGCCGTCCCCTCCCCATGGGCACACCCTTCGACCACTTTGGCCCCGCAGCCAACACCGACCGCGAGCCCTCCCTCGTTCGCGCCGGCCGCATCACCCCCAACGAGCTCCGCAACCGCCTCCTCCTGCGCCGCATCATGCGTGCCGCCGGCTTCACCACCGTCACCAGCGAGTGGTGGCACTTCAACGCCTGCTCCTCCGCCCGTGCCCGCACCGCCTATCCCCTCATCGGCAAGTGACGCCATGCCCGTCAATCATCGTCTGACGATCGGGAATAATTTCCATAAGCAGTTGATTTTATATCCTTGTTAACGTGAGTTCGATGTAAGCCCCCATTGCCTGCACTGGGGAAGCCCCTCTTCCTGCACCGAGACAGGCATCCTCCCTTACCCTATGCAAGGAGAGGTGCGTATGCAAGATGCAGCAAGAGTGTCTTGAAAGATGTATCAAACGTGAGTTCGATATAAGAATAAAGCCGGCAGAGTGTTTACGGAATGCATCGGCCAAGCGATTTTGAAAATGCTTGCACCGGTGGTGCAACGGCAAAAAAAAACTTCTCGAGGCTTGCACCGCCCTTGCAAGCATTTCCGAAAACGTTTTGACCGTTGGAGTACCCTTGCAAAGACATTCTACAGAAATAAGGAACCTCATTCCGTCGTCGAACTCACGTTAGCAAGAGTGTCTTGAAAGATGTATCAAGGGTGTCATGTAGGGTGGAAGTAAGCGTATCCTACATCTTGTAAGCGGATTGTTGACCTCGAACTCACGTACTTTTAGAATGGCGTTGGTTCGTTGTTTGGTGTAGCGATAAAATCCTCCACGTTGGGCGCCGTGATGGGGATGACCTTCGTCTCTTCCCCCTCCTTATTCATGCTGGAGGCATACTCGCGGACGGCTTGGTCTTCGCTCAGGTTAATAAACTTGGCAAACTCGCTCTTGAAACGCAGGCGGATGTCGCCCGTGGCGCCGTTGCGGTGTTTGGCCACGATGATCTCAGCGATGCCCGCGAGGGAGTTGCCGCGCTCGTCCTCATAGATCTTGTAATAC
>CAUPYF010000080.1:0-7547 GCA_963515435.1 uncultured Tannerella sp.
AGTAGCTGCCGAACATGCGCAGGAAGGCCCACTGCGTCCAGTGGTAATACGTCGGGTCGCAGGTGCGCACCTCGCGGCTCCAGTCGAAGGAGAAGCCGATCTTATCTAACTGCTCGCGGTAACGGGCGATGTTGTTCCCCGTCGTCACCTCCGGGTGCTGCCCCGTTTGGATGGCGTACTGCTCAGCGGGCAGGCCGTAGGCGTCGTAACCCATCGGGTGCAGCACATTGAAACCGCAGAGGCGTTTGTAGCGGGCGTAGATGTCGGAGGCGATGTAGCCCAACGGGTGCCCCACGTGCAGCCCCGCGCCGGAGGGGTAGGGGAACATGTCGAGCACATAGTATTTCGGTCGCGCGCTGTCCTCATGCACCTCGTAGATCTTGTCGGCCGTCCAGCGTTCGCGCCATTTCTTTTCGATTTCTCTGAATGTATATTCCATTATATGTAGGTAGTCTGGGGGTAGTTAGAAGAATCAACCTAAATCGGCCCTGATCGGTTCCGTCGTGGCCATGTCCGTCACGATGTTGTGCCACACCGCCGTAGGGATATCCTGTTCCTGCAATAAGAAATTCTTCGTCTTCATCTCTGCTTGCTTCGCGGAAAAGGTGGGCAAAGGAAGGGGAAAAAGGCCAATGCTTAATTGCCAATAGGCGATTGTTGATGATGGCCGGGGGCTGGGATGGACGGTTGACCATCAGTCAGGATCCTTTGCCGCCGCCTTCCGTGCCGCGCGCCGCTTAGCCAGCATGGTGCGACGCGCCGCCAGCGTGGTGCGCGTCTGCGCAATCAGCCCAGTCATGCGCCGCACAAACTTCCGATACGGCTCCTCTCCCCCCACATGGATCAGCGCGTTCACCGTCTCCATCAGCTCATGGTATGCCGCGTCCATTGCCAGCCGTTTCGCCCGCACCTGCCCCTTCACGCGCTGCCCCTCCACTGCCGAACGCCGCTTGACCGCCTCCATGTGCTCCAGGTTCTCCCGTTTCAATTTGTCCAAGAACTCGGTCAGATGCGCCTTTGCCAGCGCCTCCGCACCTAAGTTTTCCAGGGTGTCCGTCAGGTTCTTCATCCGCCCAGATCGCCCCGTCTCAGCCTTCTGCGCCATGTTGCCATAGATCCGAAACAGGTGTTCGGCCTTTCGCGCCACCTCGGCCACCTCCTCGTCCGGAAAAGCCATCGACGCCCGTACGAAGGCCCGCATCTCACGCCAAGTTTTCACTCGCAGTCGGTCAATATGCTTCGCCACGGCCGCCGGAGTCGGCCCACTCGTGCCATTGATCACGTCGTCCAGCTCGTGAAAGGCCTCCTCGTAGATCGTTGCAGCCCGTTTTAGCTTCGGGGAGTAGCCCATCGCCGCCTTGTCGAGCGGCAGCTCCGAGAGACTCGTCATGACCATCTCTTGATACCCGAAATCTTCCATCACATACAGCGATGCCACACTCAGATGTCCTATTTTCATTTCCAACTCCTTTCGCTTGTTATATGGTTCTACTCGATTTCTTTTCCACAAAGGTAAGGCGAATTCTTCAGTTAGCTTCGTATTTTGAAATAAGAAGAAATCAGAGCATGAGTTTTATGTCATATTTCTTGATATCCATAAAAATGAACCTGATTTTTTATTCGTATCTTGGAATATGATAATAGATGAATCTCCGTAAGTGTCATATTTTGAAATACGCTATCGAAATGGTGATTCGTCCAATAGGATAATTTGAAATTCATAACCATATAGTGCCTCATTTGATAGGATATTTATAAATACGCAATAGCGTGTTGCTTCATTTGATTAGCTATTGTGAAATACACAATCAAATGGATGCTCATTTAATAGGATGTTTTTAAATATACAATCAAGTTGTTTGTCATTTAGTAGCATATTTTGAAATATATGGCCTGCATAACTTCATTTATCTTCGTATTTCAAAATATACAATTAAAAATGATTCGTTTTTCATTATATCAAGAAATAAGATGTAAAACGACACTCGATTTACTTATTTATTCATAGATATACTGCTAAATGAAGCATCGGATGGTAGCTCATCTTAAAATATGGCAGAAAATGAGGTCATGGCTTCCCCTTCGTGAAAAAAATAAGGGCCGCCCACGGCTGGTGGACGGCCTTATTAAACGAAACAAGGCCAAACCGGCCCCCACGGACAGCCCTGCTGCGCGCGGAAAAGGGCTGCCAGCGCCGGAGGATGGCTTGTGTGGTTTTGAAAAAGGTCTACATTTGCCCCCGCATCGAGGCAGTAGACGATGCAATGATTCGCTAGCTCAGCAGGTAGAGCACATCCCTTTTAAGGATGGGGTCCTGGGTTCGAGCCCCAGGCGAATCACCTGTTTTGTAAGGTGAATGCAAGACGAAGGCCTTCCACTTCTGAGAAATCGGGTGGGAGGCCTTTTGGTTTTTTAGTGTGGTCAGGGGGATTCACTCCTCCGGCCGGTGGTCTTGCAGGAACTTGCGGAGGAATTCGGCCTCGGCCTGCTGGTATTTGGAGAGCTTTTCGACGGAGAGGATCTTCTTGAAACGCTCGAAATATTCCTTCTCTAAGCGGGCCTCCTCCATGCGCGTTTCGGTGAGGCAGTCGGAGAGTTCGCGGCGCTCGCGGTCAGTCAGGCCCTGCTGCGACCGGTTCTTGCGGGCCAGCCTGCGGCACTCGCGGCCGACTTCGAATTTGCGGCGTTGGAGTTCGTTTTCTAAGGGGATGAAGGCGGCGGCCTCGTCGGCCGTGAGGCCGGCTTCGGCGGTGATGTAGGCGTTGCGGCGGGCGAAGAAAGCCTCTCGATCGAAGTGCTTCTTGTGCGTTTTTTGTGCCGTGGCCGTGGGGGCGAGGCCGGTGGCGGCGAGTAGGAGGGCGAGGAGCAGGAGGGGTAGGGGGCGGAGTGTTTTCATATTCGTCATTGTTTTAATCAGTCCCATTCATCTATTTCATCGGGGAAAAAGAGGTCGGCATATTGTGCCTCTAAGAAGTCTAAGTAATCGCGGTCGTCCTCGGCTGCGTTGGGCTCAGTCGTGGCTGCGTGCTGCACGTAGAGGGGGCGAGCGGCGCCAGTCTGCGTGGGTCGCAGGGCGGAGAGGCCTTTGAAGAGGAGCAGCATGCCCACGAAGGCGGCGGCCAAGTAGAGCAGGGGCTTGATTTTATCAGCGAGGGAGACTGTGGGCGGCTCCTCGTGCGTCGTGCGTTCGGGCAGGCTGGCCATGATGCGATCAGTGAGGCCTTCTATATAGCCGTCGGGCACTCGGAAAGGGTCGGTGTCATCCGTCGGGAGATCGGGGGTAAATCGTTCTTTTTCCATAGTCTATCGTTTATGTTTTTAGGAGGGGGAAAAGCCTCCATACGACGGGCGTTTACAAGTAGCGTTTAATCGCGGCTGTCGGTCATGTAGGCGGTGATTTTCTTGACGGCGTGATGGAAGGAGGCCTTGAGTGCGCCGACGGACGTGCCGAGCGTCTCGGACATGTCCTCGTACTTCATGTCATTGTAATAACGGAGGTTGAAGACTAAGCGTTGCTTGGGTGGCAGGCGCAAGATGGAGGCTTGGAACTGGGTTTGAAGCTCATCGCCGTCGAAATAGTCGTCGCTGCGGAGGGTCTCGATGAGGTAACTGTCAGCAGCGTCGAGGGCGAGGTGGCGGTGGGTGCGCTGGCGCTCCAAGAAGGATAGGCATTCGTTGGTGGCGATCTTGTAGAGCCAGGTGGAGAGGCGTGCTTCGCCACGGAAGTAGTCCAAGTTTGCCCACGCCTTGAGGAAGGTGTTTTGGAGCAGGTCGTCGGCGTCGTCGTGAGAGATCACCATGCGTCGGATGAGGCGGTAGAGGCGTTCGCCGTAGGTGTCGACCACCCGCGCGAAGGCTTCTCGGCGTGTCGCAGGGTCACGGAGCAGGCGGAGCTCGTCGTCACTGTTTTCGGGAGGATATGCGGGACTTTCTTTCACGGCGCAAAGGTGAAGAAATCCGTTACCACGCTTGTGACAGGCAGCCGGGGGGCCTCGCCGAGTGGCATCATGGCGTTGACGAGGAGCAGCTCGTCGTAGGCGGAGAGGTCGCTGAGGCGGATGGTTGCGGTGCGCACTTGGGCCGTGCGTAGGAGCCGGCGGCGACAGGTGCCGTCGAGCAGGCAGGTGTCTGGCGTGAATAACTCTTGGCCACGGCGCAGGATGAGGTTGGTGTACGACGTGTCGGTCACGTAGCCGCCGCGGATGAAGAGTAGTTCATCCGTCTCGGATAGCCGGATGTTCGGTCGCTCGAGTGGCGAACGGTCGGCGTACTTGAAGGTGTAATCCATCGCACCGGCATCCACAGCGATCAGTCGCTCGATGCACCGCCTGCGGTAGGGCGTGAAGGTGATTTCGCGGAGTGTGTGGTCGTAAATGATCCGGCAACGCACGGAGCCCGTGCGGAGGTTGCGGGGGACGAGCGCGTCGAGGTCAGCGGGTAGGGGCGGGGCGACGAAGCCGAAGTGTAGGGCGGTGCGGCACATGCGCTCGATGTGGTCGGCCACGTGATGCGCGTGCCCGTCTTGGATGCGGATGGTTTCGAGGAACATAGCTATCAGAACGGGAGATAGACTTTTTGGATGACTTCCTCGTACTCGTCGTGCATACGGCTGCGAGCGGTGATGCCGCCGCCGCTCTGATAGGTGAGGGGCGTGGTGGTGAGGTCGAGGAACCGAATGAAGACGGCGGAGTCGAGCGCTTGTCCGTCGAAGAGGCCGAAGACGCCCGTATAGAATCCCCGCGGCGCGCCCTCAGCCTGACGGATCAGGCGGACGGTGGCGTCTTTCGGTGCGCCGGAGATGGATCCCGCCGGCAGCAGTCGAGCGATGATGTTGCCCACGTTGCTCCGCCAATCATCCGGCAATTGTCCGGCAATCTCGGAGCTGACTTGGAGGATGGACCCAGCGGAGGTCTCGAGCCTGTCGACGTAGCGAAAGCGGCACACGTGCACATGGTCTGCCACCATGGAGAGGTCGTTGCGGATGAGGTCGACGATGGTGTTGTGTTCGGCCGTCTCCTTCGGGTCGGCGAGGATGCGCTCGCGGGCGTCGGGCAGGCGCGCGTCGATGGTGCCCTTCATCGGGTTCGACGCGATGGTGCCGTCGGCGTCGATGCGCACGAACCGCTCGGGCGAGAAGCAGACGAAGGCGTCGGGGTAGTAGATTTTATACAGGGCACGCGCGCGGCGGTAGATCGCTTCGGGCGTGAGGTCGGTGCGGACGGGCGTGCGGATGGTGAGGTTGGTCAGGAAGGAGTCGCCGCGGAGCAGCCCCGCACGGATGATGTCGAAGCGGCCTGCATAGACAGCTTCCGGCTCGGGTAAGCGCTCAAACATGTAGGGTGTGTCCGCGCTGTCGTCCAGTGTGTTGGTGATGCCGCGGATGTTGAATCGCACGCGCGATTGGCGGAGGGGATCGGGGATAAAGAAGCCTCGCGTCAGCTCGAAATCGAAGCCGAAGAGGAAGGGGCAGCCGGTCTCTCCAGCGCGATTCATGGCGAGAATTACGTCAGATGCGGGGAGCATGGGGAGTCAATTATCAATAGACCAATTATTGATGATTAGCCAGGGGAATAAAAAGACACCGGGTAGTCTTCCCCCATTGAGAACCTTGCAAAATCATTACCCATTGATCATTACTTCTTACACCGCAGGCAGGCTCATGCCGGTGATTTTGCGATAGAGGTCGAGGGCATAGATGTCGGTCATGCCGGAGATGTAGTCCAGTGCGCACTGGATTTTGCCGTAAACCGTAGACGCCTTGGTGTCGTACTGCCAGGGGATGCGGCTCAGCAGGAGCTTGCTGTAGGCGTGCGTGGGGTGGAGCACGGCGTCGATGATGGCCTGGAGCAGGTAGCCAAAGATGCGATGGCCGGCCAGCTCGATGTCGACCACCTCGCTGGCTGTGTAGATCTTCTGCCGGGCCACCTCGGAGCAGGCTTGGTAGGCACTGCGCGCGTGCCCCTCGATGCTTTCGATCAGCGGCGTGCGGAAGGTGCCGTCGAGCAGTCCGGCCTCGTTCTCCACGAAGACGCGCGTGCACTCATCGACGAGCAGCCCGATGACCGAGGAGCGGAGGTAAGCGATCCGCTCGTTCATGTCGTCCACGATCGTCATGGTGCGGGTGACGTGCGCTAACTGTTTCCCCTGGAAGAAGCCGAGCAGGAGGTCGATGGCCTCGTCGATAGCGAGGAGGCGCAGCTTGTAGGCGTCTTCGATGTCCATCACCTGATAGCAGATGTCGTCAGCAGCCTCGACAAGGAAGACGAGCGGATGGCGCACGAAGCGGCCGTCGCTGTGGGGGATGCCTAACTCGTCGGCGATGCGGAGGTAGGTGGGTTCCTCGCTTTGGAAGAAGCCAAACTTGCCCCGGCCCGATAGGGCGAGGGTGGAGGCGTAGGGGTATTTCACGATCGAGGCGAGCGTGCTGTAGGTGAGGGCGAATCCGCCCTCGCGTCGGCCCACGAAGCGATGCGTGAGCAGGCGCATGGCGTTGGCGTTGCCCTCGAAGCAGATGAAGTCTTCCCAGCGGTTGCCCTCGGCGCGGACATCGGCCTCAAGGTGTCGGCCCTCGCCGTCGGTGAAGAAGGCCGTGATGGCGCGTTCGCCGGAGTGGCCGAAGGGCGGGTTGCCCATGTCGTGCGCCAGGCAAGCGGCTGAGACGATGGCGCCGATCTCTTGCAGCGCCGTGGCCTCTTCGTCGGTGTGATGGACGGCCAAGCGTGTCGCCACGTTTGCCCCGAGCGACCGCCCGACGCAGGAGACCTCTAAGCTGTGCGTAAGTCGGTTGTGGACGAAGATGCTGCCGGGCAGGGGGAAGACCTGCGTCTTGTTTTGCAGCCGTCGGAAGGGGGCGGAGAAGATCAGGCGATCGTAGTCGCGCTGGAAGTTCGTCCGCTCATGCTTTCGTTCGTGATAGGCTTCTATGCCGAGGCGTTTGCCTGAGATCAGTTGGAGCCAATTCATTTCCCGTTCCCCACGGGGGCAGCTTCCACCTTCACCTCGGCGGGGATGGCAAACTTCTCCGCGGGCACGGTGGCGTCTTCATGGATCTCGGTCGCCTCGTCCGTCACCATCGGGTTGCCTTGATAGCGCGCCTCGTACTTCAGTGTGATGCCTTCCCAGATCCACAGCGTGGTTTGCAGCGTGACGCCTGATTGCTTCAGCTCCATGCTGTACTTCTTGCAGGGCCGTCCGGCCACGGTGTCCGTGCCAGCCTCCTTGATCTTGAAGCGCTCGATGTCTTCGGGTGTCAGGTGGAGGTAATTGCGGGGCTGCTCGGGGGCGGGTGTGCGGAAGGCTTTCTTCTCGTCTAAGTCAAGGGTCACATTCGTGCGTCCGCCGTCCTCAGCGATGATGCGGAGGTGCTTTTCGGTCTCGCCCATCTTCATGGTGAGCTCGGTGGCTTCGCGTGCGCCGTAGTCGTCGATGTAGAGCGTGTTGGACATGGTGTTGCCTGCGGCCCGAGTCTCTTTCTTAATGATGGCTGACCGGATGCCATAGCGGTGGCCAGCGGTGGGGTCGAGTTGCGCCGCGAGTGTGCCCGTAAG
>CAUPYF010000081.1:0-7518 GCA_963515435.1 uncultured Tannerella sp.
GCAGCGTGCGCACCACCAACCACAGGAAAATAAAGGGTACGAGCGACAGCAGTCCATTGACTGCCGACAGCACGACCGAGCAGGGCAGCAACGGTTTGTTCCCTCCCATGTAATTACCTAAACGTTTGAGTGTCTTTATCATGTTTTGTATGTTTTGGAAATCGTTTTTACACTTTCATCAGCTCCTTCCATCCTGCCACGCTGTAAGCTGCATATTGCTCAAGCGCACGCTCAATCTCCTGTTCCTCATACTCATCGTGTTCCACGAGTTCGGAGAAGATGCTCACCCAAGTGGAACTGGCAATGTGGAGGAAGAAAGGCGAAATGTCGATATTGATGTGCGGGTAACGTTCTTTCATCAGCCGTAAGTATTCCGTGCCTACTTTCATCTGGTGCTCGATAATCCTATCCTTGTATCCGGCGAGCGATGTTCCTTCAGCGCTGAACAGCAGCAATCGCAGCTCGGGACGGTAATTCTTTACAAGCGTCTTCATAGTACAGATATATTCGTCTTGAAATTCACTTACACTGAACACATCGATATTGAGATGTCGTTCTTCGTTATGCGAAAGGATGTAGCGGTGGAGGGCGGAAATGAGCGGGTGCAACACCTCGCAAAACAATTCGTCTTTGCTTCTGAAGTAGTTATACACATTGCCTACGGCAATGCCTGCCTTGTGAGCCACCGTGCGGATGGAAGTGCACCTTACTCCGTGCGCGATGAACTCCTCGCGTGCCGTTACAAGAATGCGCTGCCGTATGTCATCTTTCAGTGTCTGCATATAAAATGAGATTTGCCAATAATGAACATCGTTCTACCTTGTTCACAAAAAAAGCGCACCGTTCAGAAGAACGGTACGCTTGACCTAACGGGAATTTATACCCATGTTCTATGTGATGTCGGCTTCTTATCATAAAACCCAAAGTTTATTTAGTGCAAAAGTGATGAGGTTTCAAAAGAACCACAATACCAAAAAATAGGTATTTTACAACCTGTTGATTCCCTAATGGCGCTACAAGATGACGTGAGTTCGATGTAAGAAAGCCACTCAGCATACGACATGTCGAGTGTGCTGGATCAAAAGTGAGCCAGCAAACACTTTGTCGGGGCTTTCAGGGTCGATGAAAATGCCGGCAAATACTTTGACCTGCATCCCGGCATGCGACATGTAAAGGAGTAGTAACAATGAATAGCTTACGTCGAACCCACGGTAAGATTGATCGCCATATGCGTTTTATTGCAAATCACTTGAAATGAAATAAGCTATAGACGTGTTTAATCTAAAATCAGACACATCGCCTGAATACGATTACACTATACTTTTTTATTGGTGTACCCTGTCTTTTCACCTCGTGCGAAAACGACTGTCGCCCGTCGTAGCATGGGGAGACTTCTATCTTTGCGATCTCATTCCATTGGGGTTACATCCCTACATCACTCATACATTATATAATAATATAATATGTCACTTCACAAGCCCATTCTCCTTGCCTGCCTCCTGCCCATGCTTTCCGGGCTCGCGGCGCAAGATGAGGACATCCGTCGGGCGCCGGACACGCTGCGCCTGAACTTAGATGAGGCGATACGCATCGCGCTCACGGAGAGTCCCACGATCCGCGTGGCGGATTATGACGTCACACTCAAGAAGGAAGCCCGACGAGAGGCACAGGTGGGACTGCTGCCTGAGGCGTCGCTCAGCGCATCATACTCGCGGACGCTGAAGAAGCAAACGATCGTGATGCAGTTCGGCGGCCAGTCCACCGAGATTCAGATGGGCACGGACAACTCCTACTCAGGCGGCTTGACCGTCAACCTGCCGCTCTTCGCGCCAGCGCTCTACCGCAGCATTCGGCTGACGGAGGCAGACATTAAGCTGGCCGTGGAGAAGGCGCGGGCCTCACGCATCGGATTGGTGAACGAGGTGACGAAGGCCTTCTATCAGTTGCTCTTAGCGCAGGATAGCTACGGGGTGCTCCGCAAGGCGTACACGCAGGCGGAGGCTAACCTGCAAGTGGTGGACGAGCGATTCAAGGTGGGCAGCGTGAGCGAATACGACCGCATCCGCGCCGACGTGCAGGTGCGTAGCCTGAAGCCGGGGCTCGTCTCGGCCGGCAATGGCGTAGCGCTGGCAGGTCTACAACTGCGCATGCTGCTCGGATTGACCGACGAGCCCGTCATCACGGCGCGCGGCAGCCTGTCGGACTACGAATCAGCTATGCAGCCCGATCTGCCCGTCGCCGCAACGCTCGAAAACAACAGCGACCTGCGTCAACTCGACCTCAATATGGAGCTGCTGTGCCGCAATGAGCGCCTGACGAAGGCAGGCTTCCTGCCCACCGTCGGCGCCTCGTACAGCTACACTTACAGCTCGATGAACAACGACTTCCGCATCCGCGATTACAAATGGTTCCCCTATTCGTTCGTGGCGCTGAGCGTCAAAATCCCGCTCTTCAATGCCTCGAATTACCCTAAGCTACGGCGGGTGCGTCTACAAATGCGGCAGCTCCGCGAGACGCGCCTAAATACCGAACGCCAGTTGGGCATGCTCGTGCAAAGCTGCCGGGACAAGATGGCGGCGGCGTATGAGCAACAGGCGAGTAACCGCGAGGGGATACATCAGGCCGAGAAGGGGCGGATGATCGCCCGCAAGCGTTACGAAGTGGGTATGGGTACGATCCTCGAGCTGAACGATGCCGAGCTTGCGCTCACGCAGGCCGAGCTGGCCTATCGTCAAGCCATCTACGATTACCTCACGGCCCGTGCCGATTTGGACAAGGCACTTGGGAATAACGACGATACGCACACACGATAAATCAGAAATAAATGACCATGAATAGAGAAACGATCATCCGATCGACAGTCGCGCTGCTACTTGCGGCGGCCATCGCAGCCTGCTCGGGAGGAGGCGGAAAAGCAGCTAAAGAGACTGAACAGCAAGCGCTGCCGAAGGTAAAGCTCGCCGCTGCCGTGCAGGAGCAGGTGGAGCAGGAAGAGACGTACACTGCCACTGTGGAGGCGCAGGTGACGAACCACATCGCGCCATCCATGCCAGTGCGCATCGAGCGCATCAACGTGGAGGTGGGCGACTGCGTCAGCCGCGGGCAGGCGCTCGTGCAAATGGACGCAGCCAACCTCCGCCAGCAGCAGTTGCAGATGGAGAAGCTCCGGGCTGACTTCCGCCGCTTGGACGAACTGTATAAGGTGGGCGGTGTCTCGCGCTCGCAGTGGGAGGCGGCCAAGACGAGCCTTGATGTGAGCGAAACGGCTTACCGCAACTTGCAGCGCAACACCACGCTGACGAGCCCCATCAGCGGTATCGTCACGGCGCGCAATTATGACAATGGCGACATGTACAGCGGCGCGCAGCCCGTCTTGACCATCGCGCAGATTGTGCCGGCAAAGCTCATGATCAACGTATCGGAGGGGCTCTTCGCCGGCCTAAAGAAGGGTGCGAAGGCGGACGTGACGCTCGATGTGTACCCCGACGAAACGTTCGAGGGCACCATCAGCCTCATCCACCCGACAGTCAACGCCACCACACGCACGTTTGCCGTGGAGATCCAACTGCCCAACCGCGACCAACGCGTACGCCCGGGCATGTTTGCCCGCGTGACGCTGAACCTCGGCAAAACGGAGCGAATCGTCGTGCCTGACAAGGCCATCATCAAACAAGCCGGATCGGGCGAACGCTATGTGTACGTCTTCCGCAACGGACGCATCTTCCACCGCACGGTGGAGTTGGGTCGCCGCTTGGGCGATCGCTATGAGTTGCTCTCGGGATTAGACAGCGAAGCTGATGTCGTAATCGATGGGCAATACCAATCGGCCGTCAAGGACAGCGCGCAAGTAGAAGTGGTACAGAACTAATCAAGCACCTATGAGCTTATACGAAGGAGCTGTAAAGAAGCCGATCATGACGAGCCTCGTCTTCCTGGCGATCGTCATCTTCGGGCTCTTCTCTCTATCCCGCCTACCGGTAGACCTCTATCCGGACATCGAAACGAACGTCATCATGGTGCTGACCTCCTACCCTGGCGCCAGTGCGTCAGACATTGAAACGAATGTCTCACGCCCTTTAGAGAACACGCTCAACACGGTCAGCAACCTGAAGCATATCACCTCGCGCTCGTCGGAGAACCTGTCGCTCATCCAGCTCGAGTTCGAGTATGGCAACGACATCGACGTGATCACGAACGACGTGCGCGACAAGCTCGACATGATCAAGTCGCAGCTGCCCGACAACGCCGAGACACCGATCATCTTCAAGTTCTCGTCAGACATGATCCCGATCCTCTTGCTCTCCGTCGAGGCCGGCGAGAGTCAGGCGGCGCTCTACAAGATCCTTGACGACAACGTGGCCAACCCCTTGGCGCGCATCCCCGGTGTGGGCACGGTCTCGATCACTGGTGCACCTAAACGCGAGATCCAAGTCTATTGCGACCCCGCCAAGCTCGAGGCTTACAACCTGACCGTCGAGGGCATTGGCGCCATCATCGGTGCGGAGAACCGCAACATCCCCGGCGGTAGCTTCGACATCGGCAACGAGACGTATGCGCTGCGCGTGGAGGGCGAGTTTAAGGACGCCCGCGAGATGGAGAGCATCGTAGTGGGCACCGTCGGCGGCGCCAACGTCTACCTGCGCGATGTGGCACGGGTGGTCGACACTGTGGAGGAACGCGCACAGGATGCTTACACCAACGGCGTGCGCGGCGGCTCGATCATCATACAGAAGCAGTCCGGCGCCAACTCCGTCAACATCGCCAAGCAGGTGCTGGCCAAGCTGCCCGAGCTACAGAAGAACCTGCCGCCCGACGTGAAGCTGGGCATCATCTGGGACTCGTCGGAGAACATTCTCCAAACCATCGGCAGCCTCACGGAGACGGTGCTCTATGCGTTGCTATTCGTCGTGCTCGTCGTCTTCCTCTTCTTAGGCCGCTGGCGGGCTACGCTGATCATTTCGATCACCATCCCACTCTCGCTCATCGCTTCGTTCGTCTACCTCGCCATCACGGGCAACACGATCAACATCGTCTCGCTCTCCTCGCTCTCCATCGCCATCGGTATGGTGGTGGACGACGCCATCGTGGTCTTGGAGAATGCCACGACGCACATCGAGCGTGGCGCCGCGCCATCGCAGGCAGCTGTGCATAGCACGAACGAGGTGGCCATCTCCGTCATTGCCTCCACGTTGACCATGATCGCCGTCTTCTTCCCCCTGACGATGGTCACGGGCATGACGGGCGTGCTCTTCAAACAGCTCGGCTGGATGATGTGCGTCATCATGGTCGTTTCCACCGTGGCTGCCCTCTCGCTGACACCGATGCTCTGCTCGCGCCTGCTGCGCCTGCAACGTAAACCCTCGAAACTCTTCCGCACGTTTTACCACCCCATCCAGCGTGCCCTCGATGCCCTCGATGTCTTCTACGCCCGACTCCTCGGCTGGGCCGTGAGTCACCGCCGGACGATGGTGCTGCTGTGCGTCGCCTTCTTTGTGCTCAGCCTGTTCTCCGCCCGCTTCATCGGCACGGAGTTCTTCCCCCAGGAAGACATCGGTTATATCACCGCCTCATTGGAGTTACCCGTGGGCACACGTAAGGAAGTGGCACAGCAGTTAGCCTCCCGAATGACGGCGGAGTGGCTGAAAAAATATCCTGAGATCACCGTTTGCAGTTACACTGTGGGCCAGGCTGACGCCACGAATACTTTCGCTGCGATACGTAAAAACGGATCTCACATCATCTCCTTCAACATAAGCCTCTCGAACGCGGGCGAACGCAAACGCTCGCAGGCGATGATCGGAGATATGATGCGTGACGACCTGAAGGCGTACCCCGAGTTTACGAAAACGAAAATCGTGCCCGGCGGCGAGAACAACGGCATGGGCGGGCTGGCCACGGCCGACTTTGAAATCTACGGTTACGACATGGCTACGACCGACCGCTTGGCGCAGGAGCTCCGCGCAGAACTCCTGAAGCAGGACGGCATCTCGGAGGTGAACATCAGCCGCGGCGATTACCTGCCCGAGTATCAGGTAGACTTCGATCGTGAGAAGCTCGCCCTGCAAGGCCTCAACATCTCCACCGCCGGTGCGTACTTGCGCAACCGCATCAACGGCTACACCGCCTCGCAGTACCGCGAGGACGGCGCCGAGTCGGACATCGTGGTGCGTTACGCGCCTGAGTACCGCACCAGCATCGAGGACATAGAGGACATCCGCATCTACAATAATCAAGGCCGCGCTGTGCGGGTGCGTGATGTGGGCACCGTCGTGGAGCACTTCGCCCCGCCCGCCATCGAGCGCAAAGACCGCGAGCGCATCGTGACCGTCTCCGCTGTGCCCAAACCGGGCGCGCCGCTCGGCACCGTCGTGGCCGAGGGGCAGCGAGTGATCGACCGCATGGAGATACCGAGCAACGTGAAGATCCAAGTCTCCGGCTCCTACGAGGATCAGCAAGATTCCTTCTCCGATCTCGGCATCTTAGCGCTGCTCATCATCGTGCTCGTCTTCATCGTCATGGCCGCACAGTTCGAGTCGCTGACGTACCCCTTCATCATCATGTTTTCCGTGCCCTTCGCCGTGAGCGGCGTGCTAATGGCGCTCTTCCTGTCGCGGACGACGCTGAACGTGATGAGCCTCCTCGGCGCCATCATGTTGATCGGCATCGTGGTGAAGAACGGCATCGTGCTCATCGACTACATTACGCTCTGCCGCGAGCGCGGCCGGGCGGTGAAGAACTCCGTGGTGACGGCCGGAAAGAGCCGCCTGCGCCCCGTATTGATGACCACCATGACGACCATCCTCGGCATGGTGCCGATGGCCTTTGGCGCGGGCCAAGGCTCCGAGCTGTGGCGCCCGATGGGCATCTCCGTCATCGGCGGCCTCTCCGTTTCCACCATCCTCACGCTGCTGCTCGTGCCTGTGCTCTATTGCTCGTTCGCCGGCATCGGCATCAAGCGCCAGCGCCGCAAACTGCGCCGCATGCGTGAGATGGACGAATTCTATCAGGCGCACAAACACCTCATCACGAAGACGCCCAATTGACATTCTCCATTTTCCACGCCCTCGTATGGGCGCAAGATTTTTCGCTCATATATTAAAGGTAGGAATGGAGCTCCTCCTTATTTATTACTACCCGCTACCCGCTATCTTATGAAATCTGTATTCATCGCCTACGATCAGGCCCACCACGACGACGTCCTCATGCTCCTCACCCACTTCAACTGCCGCGGCTACACGGCCTTCGGACAAATCACCGGTCGCGGCTCTCGCACGGGCGACCCGCATCTCGGTTCGCATGCCTGGCCCGCCATGAACGAGGCTATCCTCGCCATCGTCGACGACACCGTCGTCCCTTCCCTGCTCCAAGCACTCCGCGACCTCGACACGCACTCCGACCAACTCGGCCTCCGCGCCTTCGTATGGAATGTGGAAGTAACGATCTGACGTTATGGTCCATTACCCTTTTTGATGGACCATACCCACTGATAGAGTTCCTTAAACTATCCTGTAGAGGCAT
>CAUPYF010000082.1:0-7394 GCA_963515435.1 uncultured Tannerella sp.
CGCAACGGTCGTGGCGGACGGTGAATTGTTTGAATCGAAAATAGGGATTGGACATAAAAAAGTAGTAGGGGCGCCCTTCGGTGAGGGGCAAAAAAATCCCTCCCGGCGCTCACGCGTGGGGAGGGCGAAAAAAAACTAAGCTATTCATAGACAACGATTCTTTTGTGAACCGTCCATTGAAATCAGATTTCGACAGCGACCCGCCTTATTTCAGGCTGCCGACCATATCCTCAGGCCGCACCCACTCGTCAAACTGCTCCGGGGTGACGTAGCCCAAGCGGACAGCCTCCTCGCGCAGCGTCGTACCGTTGCGGTGCGCCGTGTTGGCGATCTCTGCCGCCTTGTAGTAACCGATCTTCGTGTTGAGCGCCGTGACAAGCATGAGGCTGTTGTTCACCAGCTCCTTGATCCGCGGATAATTCGGCTGGATGCCGCTCACGCAGTGCTCCTCGAAGCTCACGCAGGCGTCGCCGATCAGGCGGGCCGACTGCAGGAAGTTGGCGCAGATGACGGGCTTGAACACGTTCAGCTCGTAGTGTCCCTGCGTACCGCCGACCGAGATAGCCACGTCGTTACCCATCACCTGGGCAGCCACCATCGTCACCGCCTCGCACTGCGTCGGGTTCACCTTGCCCGGCATGATCGAGCTACCCGGTTCGTTGGCCGGGATGATGATCTCGCCGATGCCACTGCGCGGACCGGAGGCCATCATGCGGACGTCGTTGGCGATCTTGTTGAGCGACACGGCCAGCTGCTTCAGTGCGCCGTGAGCCTCCACCATGGCGTCGTGTGCGGCCAGCGCCTCGAACTTGTTCTCAGCCGTCACAAAGGGCAGCCCCGTGAACTGGGCGATGTAACGCGCCACGACCACGTCGTAGCCCTTCGGCGTGTTGATACCCGTGCCCACGGCCGTGCCACCGAGCGCCAGCTCGCTGAGGTGCGACAGGGTGTTGCGGAGTGCGCGGAGGCCGTGATCGAGCTGTGCAGCATAGCCCGAGAACTCCTGTCCGAGCGTCAGCGGCGTAGCGTCCATCAGGTGCGTACGGCCAATCTTGACCACGTCCTTGAACTCCTCAGACTTCTTCTTCAGCGCGTCGCGCAGGCGCTCTACGCCGGGAATCGTCGTCTCCACCACCATCTTGTAGGCCGCGATGTGCATGCCCGTGGGATAGGTGTCGTTCGACGATTGCGACTTGTTCACATCGTCGTTCGGCTGCAGCGTCTTCTCGCCCTCGCCGATCTTCTTGCCCGCCAGCTGATGGGCGCGGTTGGCGATCACCTCGTTCACGTTCATGTTCGACTGCGTGCCCGAGCCCGTCTGCCAGATCACGAGCGGGAACTGGTCATTGAGTTTCCCCTCCAGGATCTCGTCGCACACCCGTGCGATCAGGTCACGCTTCTCTACCGGCAGCACGCCCAACTCGTGGTTGGCGTAAGCAGCGGCCTTTTTCAGGTACGCAAAGCCGTAGATCACCTCCAGCGGCATGGAGGCCGACGGCCCGATCTTGAAATTGTTACGCGAGCGCTCCGTTTGCGCTCCCCAGATCTTGTCGGCGGGGACTTTCACCTCGCCCATCGTGTCTTTTTCGATTCTGAAATCTGCCATTTGTAATACGTTTTTTTGGTGATAATGCATTGTCTTCATGACAACCGCGGGCAAAAATAGACGTTCTTTCCATTTGCGATCAGCGCGTCGTTCCCCGCGTCTCCTGCCCGGCCGCGCGAAGGAGGCACGGAGGACGAAAACAGGCCTGCACGCCACCGTTTGCCCCTTACGGAATAATAAATCACGCCTACCCAGACACGTTCTCCCCCTACGGCGTTCTCCAGGGGCTTACTTCTCGCTGTATAAGCCATTATTTGGGTCGCATTTAGTCGATCGGGATTTCCCGAACGATCATATAGCCTATTTCCATACTTTCGGATCTTCCCGAAGATCTATTTCTATCTATTCTAAGTCTTCGGGATTTCCCGAACCTATAATTAAGATCTATTACAAGCATTCATAGATTCCCAAGAGACTAAAAGCAATATATTTCACTCAGCCGGTAATCTCCGATTTATTATAGATAAGATATTCATTAAATTGGAATATTCCGATAAGATAAAATCTATTATTTTCATCATATCGGAAAATTCCCACTTAATAAATATCTGTATTTTTAGTATTTCGGAGAATCCCGAAGACTTATAATGAGGGAATTTCAGCTCTTCGTAAAATCCCGAAGTCTTGTAATACCTATTTTAAAATCTTCGGGACATCCCGAAGACTTGTAATTTATAGTTTCAATATTTCGGGAGATCCCGAACGGTGGAAATAAACAGAAAAAAGTTTTCGGGGGATTCTGATGTATATAAACGTAAATAAATATACCTTTGCCGGAGCCTTTCGGGGGTAAAACGAAACGCTGCGGGGCCTTCACGGCGCCGTGCAAGGGCCGCGAAAGAGTCGGCGGCGGCTGAACGTGCCCGAAATGGCGTAAAAAAGAACGTCGCGAAGGGTTCGCGGCGCAGTTTTCACCTATAACTAAAAAGAGACATGGAAAAAATCGGAAACATTGACCTGACGCGGGCGACCAAGGCGGAGCATTTGCTGTTTATTCGCTCGGTGTGCATTGCGGCCGAAGAGGAGGCGGAGATGCTGACCAATGAGGTGGCACGGAAGGCATTGGAGGCGCTCAAGGCGGCCCGCGAGGAGGAGGAGAAGAGCCTGATCCTATCGAACAAGAGCCTGCTGACGGACGACATCAAGGCGGCCGACGCCGAGCGCGACCGGCTGCTGACGGGGCTGAAGGGCACGGTCACGGCGCAACAGCTGATTCCGGACGCGGAGAAGGCGCAGGCGGCCAAGGAGCTGACGCAGCAGATCAAGGACATCCGCGTGCGGCGCGGCTTGCAGTTGGAGGGGGAGACGGCGCTGCTGATGAAGCTCGTGGAGGAGTGCGAAACGACGTACGCGAGGCATGTGGAGCGCCTCGGCGTGGGGGCTTTCGTGGCGGCGATCAAGGCGGCCAACGAGCGGGTGCGGGACCTGATCAACGAGCGGACGCAGAACCAACGGTTGCGAAGGGAGGCGGAGGTGGACGCGGCGCGCAGGCGGTCTGACGTGGCCTATCGATGGCTCGTGGAGGTGGTCAACGCGATGCGGGTGTTGCTCGGCGAGGGAAGCGGCACGGAGCATTTCATTGGGTTTATAAACAAGCTGATCAGGCGCTATCGGCAGGTGGTGTTCGTCAAAAGGAGGCGGAAGCGGGCGGAATAGCCGCGAGTGCCCGTCATTTTTCCCCCTGCGCGCCCCGCGCCCCCAAAAAAGAAAGGCCCCGCAGACGAATCCGGGGGCCTTTGACAATTAGGGAGAATGCCATGAAATACAAAAAACGAGCGGCAAACGGGGCTCGAACCCGCGACCCTCAGCTTGGGAAGCTGATGCTCTACCAACTGAGCTACTGCCGCGTCTTGTGGTTGGATTGACGGGGGCAAAAATAGGCCTTCATTTGGCTTTTTACATAGTTTTGCCCGAGAAATTTGATGAAGGGCAGTTTAACGGACGTTTCATGAGAGAATTTCAGAAGATTAGCACGAGGAAAAAAGGAGATTACGAAGCGGCTTTTCGCGAGGAAAAGCCGAATGTATTTCAGCGCTTGGCTGTGATATTCGGCCATGCCGTTTTCTTTTGGTTGGCGGTCATCGTAGGGCTGTTTTTGTGGTTGGAACGCGAGGGGCGTTTCTACTTCTTTTTCGTGGAGCAACGGCAGCTGTTTCTTTACGACGCTTCGTTCATCAGGTCGTATTTCGCACGGCCGGGGGGCGGGGCGCAGATGGTGGCGGACTATGCGCTGCAGTTCTTCGCACAGCCGTACCTGGGGGCGGCGATTATGAGCCTGCTGCTGACGTCGGTGGGGATGCTGTCGGTGGGCATCATGCGGCGGATCGCGCCGCGTGCGGACGTGTGGCTGATCGGGCTGCTGCCGGCGGCCATACTCCTCTTGATGACGTTCGACACGGATTATGCCTATGCGGGGACGGTGGCTTATGCCTTGATGTTGGCGTTGCTGTACGGCTACTTATGTATCCCGTCGTTGGCGGGGCAGGTGGTGTATGCCACGGCAGCCACGGCGGTGCTGTTTTGGTTAGGTGGCTCGGTGGCGTTCCTCTTTTCTACGTGCATCTTTCTGTGGGAGTTGGGCTCGCGTTTTTCGCGCGCTTACAGCTTCCTATTGCCGTTAGCGGTGGCCATCGGGGCGGCCGTCTGGGGCGTGTATAATGGATGGGCGGGGGAGTATCGCTTCCTGCTGGGCCCTGACGCTTACTATGCGCCATTAGTGCATCCTGACCCGGTGATTTACGGCGTATGGGCTTGCCTGCCGGTGCTGTTGACGGTGGCTTATTTCCTGCGTGAGCGGGAGTGTGAGAAGGGGAAGATGGGTCGATGGTTCGTGAACACGGCGTTGCAGTTCGTGCTGGTCGGCGGCTCGGTGTGGCTTGGGCGTGACAGGCTGACGGATAACGACGCGTCGGGCTACAGCAAGGAGGCCAGCTGCTACCTGCGGCAGGCGCGTTGGGACGCGGTGATCGACTATTATAATAGACGTCATACGCATGACCGTACGCCGATGGATGCGTGCATGCTGAGCATCGCGCTGGCCGAGCGGGGGCAATTGGCCGATCGTCTGTTTGCATACGCTCCGAGCGGTGAGGAGGCAGTCCTCCCGACGTGGGATAAGCGCGATCCGCAGGTGGCAGCGCTGCTGAGCGACCTTTATTTCTCGATGGGATATATCGACATGGCGCAACGCATGGCGCTGGAAGCAAATGCGGGCATGAACGACCGGAGCCCGCGCATGATCAAGCGGCTGGCCGAGACGAGCCTCATCCGCGGCGCGTATCCTTTGGCGGAGAAATACCTCTCCGTGCTCGAGCGGACGCGCTATTACAGCCAGTGGGCACGCAGCTGTCGGCGATTCCTGAACAACGAGGCGGCGGTGGAGGCCGATTCCCTACTGGGGCGTAAGCGTCGTTGCCTGACGATTGCAGCGGGAGATCTGACGGAAACGTTACACACGATCGCAGAGCGTAACCCTACGCATCGCGCATCGATCGAATATGCAGGAGTGATCCTGCTATTGAGGAAAGACCTCGGGCATTTCCGAGCGTTGGCCGACAGCTGCACGGGCCGGATGGTGTTGCCCCGGCTGCCGAAATCGTTTCAAGAAGCCACGCTGCTCTACACTTTCGCGAGCGATACGACGGCACGCATACGTTACCGACTGCCGGCAGACATGACGCAGCGCTACGCCGGCTTCCGTCGCCAGGCCGAGGCTGTGCGGGGCGATAGACAGGCCGCCGATGCCCTACGCGCATCCTATGGCAACACCTATTGGTATTACTACACATTCAAGCCTGCCGCTACGAAATAAGCGGCTATGACAGCGATGAAAACGACCCTCTTTCCCATCCTGCTGCGATGCGGTTTCTTCCTCTTCCTCAGCCTCCTTCCGGCTGCCTGCCGACAGGAAGCTGTGCAGACGGACCGACTGACAGACCGCCAGCCGCCCATCTTCCCTGACTATACGGACGTGACGATCCCGCCCAACATCGCGCCGCTGCGCTTCCTGCTGGCCGATACATGCGAGGCCGAAGAGGTGGCGGCCACATTCGAGTGTGGCGCCGAGCGCGTCGCTGTGCGATCCTCCGACGGGCGTTCCATAGCCATCGGGCTGCACGCGTGGAAGCGTCTGACGAAGGACGCTGCGGGTAAGGTGATCACCGTGAAAGTGACGGCTCGCATCGATGGCCAATGGGTGGGCTACGTCCCCTTCAATCTCTACGTAGCTACCGATTCGATCGACCCTTACATTGTCTACGGTCGCATGGATCCGAGTCGCGACGTGGTCGGACACATGGGGCTTTACAGTCGTTGCATAGAGACCTTCCACGAGCAGGCTGTGCTCACGAGTGACATGGTGCGCGGCGACCGCATCAGCAACGCCACTTTCTGTCTGGGCAACGCACAGCGCATGCTCCTCTCCTTAAATAACGTTTTCCCCTGCATTCTCCTGGCCGACAGCGGCGAAATAGAGAAGTTGAATACTGCGCCGATCCCTGACCTCTCCTGCCCCACCCATGCTGCATGGCATCCCTCGGGGCGCTATATAGCCTTTGCCGTCAATTGTAACTCCAAGCAAGACGCCCGTAAGGCCGCCTCGAGCATCGTCATCTACGACGCCATGAAGCACGAGCTCTTCACCTCCCCACAACTCTTCTCAGACTCCGCCTCGGCCACCCATCCCGCCTTCTCCCCCGATGGTGAAACGCTCTACTTCTGCGCCACCTCACAGAAGACCATCACCCGCAGCGACAGCGCCAAGTATCACCTCTGCGCCCTGGCCTTCAACATCCACGGCGGACGCCGATTCGGCCGCAAGGTGGACACCCTCTACCACTCCCGCCTTGCCCTGCCTCAGCCTGTGAAGAAAAAATCTGACAAGATCCCACCCAGGCGCCCCGAGATACGCCCGGACGGCAGTGCGGCCAGTCCTTGCCCCTCGCCCGACGGCCGTTACCTGCTCTTCACCGTGGCCGACCGTGGTTGCCAGCCCACAGATCACCCCGCCTCCGACTTGGCCCTCTACGACCTGAAACGCAAAACCTTCCTGCCCGTCGACACACTTTGCTCTGACAGTGCCGCCGAAGTGAGTCAATCGTGGAGCAGCAACAGCCGCTGGATCGTCTACACGGGCCGCGGCGTCGATGGTATCTACGACTACCTCTTCATCGCCTACTTCGCGGCCGACGGTCGGCAGACCAAGCCTTTCCTATTGCCGCTGAAGGAAGCCAACGGCTATCGTTGCACAATGCAATCCTTCACGCACCCTACGTTCCTCACCGCCCCCGTGCCCTATCACTGCTACACCCTCAGCCGCAAAGCCCGCGCCCGCGAAGGGGTGAACATCCAGCCTCTCAAGGCCGGGAAATGAATCAACCTTCGAGCGAGGTCATTTCCGAGGCTCGGACGACCTAAGATAACGTGAGTTCGACGTATGAGATCCATTTACCCGCACCGGGGAAAGCACCCTCCCCACACCGGGGGAAACACCTTTCCCTTGCATGCCGCATGCAAGGTGGCTTGCAATCATCGTGCAAGGGAGTTCCGTCCCTATATAGGTGAATGAAATGCTTACGTCGAACTCACGTTAAGATATGATCCTCAATCGGTCATTAGGGACAGCTTCTTCTGTCAGTAAGGTAGGGGTGCAAAAGCATACGCCTCCCTACTTTTGTGGCCTCACCGAACAATGCATCAATAAAGGATAGTAATATGGATAAGCAACAACAGAAGCTCGTTTTGTATAACACCCTCACGCGCCGGAAGGCGGAGTTTGAACCCCTCCACG
>CAUPYF010000083.1:0-7359 GCA_963515435.1 uncultured Tannerella sp.
CCCATATTGCATGGCAGTTTACGGAATACGAGTTGGCGAGATGTGTCTAGTGGGCTCGGAGATGTGTATTAGATACGCGGTTCGACCTCCGCAATACGCTCTTCCTCATCGTTGCTCTGGCCGCGACGGCCTATGTGGCTAAGGACAAAATCGAGCTCTACTTCATCACTGGCGGCTTCGGTGGTGGGCGCTCGGAGGAGGATTTCTACGCCCGCATGGCGCTCTATTTCTTCTCGATCCCGATTTTCCTGCAATACATCCCCTTCGGCTCCGGATTCGCCTCATATGGCACGTACGCTTCGGGCGTCTATTACTCCAAGCTCTACAACCGCTTCGGGATGGACAGGATGTACGGCCTGACGGAGTCGTCGCCCAAGTTCGTGGCCGACACGTACTATCCGGCGCTGGCCCAGTTCGGGTTTGCGGGTGTGGCGCTCTTCTTCGCCTTTTGGGTTTATCTCGCGTCAAAGGCGATGAAGGCCTATCGCATAGGGATGCGGAAGGAGTCAGTCATTGCGCTCCTGATCATCTTCTTTTTCGCTATTGAAAGCACGTCCGACGCCACGATCACGCATAACCGGGGGCTGTTTATGATGATGATGCTCGGGTTGCTGATGAGTGATATACAAACGAGCATGCCGGCCGCTTCGTCACCTCGAAAAAGGAGTGTACAGGCATGAAAGTGCTTCTGATCGACGTGTACCATTATAACCACGGCGGGGCCGAGACGGTCTGCTTCAACACCGGCCGCATGCTGCAAGCACATGGTCACGAGGTGGTCTATTTCTGCCTCAAATGGAAGCGCAACCTCCCCTCGCCGTTTGCGCGCTACTTCCCGGAATCGAAGGAGACGCGCCGCGGAGTGTTTCGCCAATTCAAGAACCTCATTAATTACTTCTACCACTTCGAGGCGGCCGAGAAGCTCGACCAATTGCTTCGCGACGAGCAGCCGGACATCGCCCACATCCACCTCATCTGGGGACAGATCACGGAATCCATCCTGCCCGTCTTGCGGCGCCACGGCGTGCCGGCCGTGCTGACGGCGCACGACTATCGCGTGGTTTGCCCCGCTTATGCCTTCCGCGACGGCCGCGGGCGGATCTGCGAGCGTTGCCAGGGCCAGCATTTCTACAAATGCTTCCTGCATAAATGCGCAAAGAACAACTGGGTGATGAGCGGCGTAATGGCCGCCGAACAGTATTTCCGCAACGCCTTCTTCCATCCCGCGAAGCTGATCGACGGATTCATTTACGTCAGCCAATTCACGAAGAAAAAGCACGATACCTACGTGCCCACCTTGCGCGAAAAGCCGAACATGGTGCTCTACAACAGCGCGCCGGAGATTGCCACGGAGCCGCTGCCGAAACAAGGTGAGCCATACTTCCTCTTCATGGGGCGGCTGTCGAGCGAAAAGGGAATAAGCACGTTGGTTGAAGCAATGAACGGACTGCCGGCGTGTCGGCTAAAGGTGGCCGGGACGGGGCTGCAGGAGGCCGAACTGAAGCGCTACGCGGCTGCGCATGGGCTGAACAACGTGGAGTTTTGCGGCTACCAAACGGGCGATCCGCTGGCCGCATTGGTGCGTGGGGCACGCTTTATCGTCGTCCCCTCGGAGTGCTACGAGAACAACCCGATGAGCATCATCGAGGCCTACGCCATCGGTACGCCTGTCGTGGGGGCCGACATTGGCGGCATCCCCGAGATCGTGCCCGAGGGCGTCACCGGCTTTCGTTTCGAGAGCCGCAACGCCGCCGATCTGCGCACGAAGCTCGACGCCGCCGCACGCCTCACCGAAGCGGAATACACCGCCATGCAACGCGCCGCGCTCACCTTCGCCCGCGAGCATTTCAACGCGGCGAACTACTACCCGCGGCTCATCGACTTCTATAATCAGTTCGTGAAATGATGCAGATCGGCGTCTTCGGCACACGGGGATTTCCCGGCATACAAGGCGGTGTGGAGCGCCATTGCGAATGCATCTATCCGCGCATGGCCCGGCAGCAGGATGTCCGCGTGACTCTCTATCGCCGCCGCCCCTACGTCCATTCCGGAGCTACATATGCGGGCATCACCTTCCGCGACTTGCCCTCCACGCGCATCAAAGGCATCGAAGCCTTCCTCCACTCCTTCCTCGCCGCCCTCGACTGCCTCCGCCGCCGCCCCGACGTAGTGTATATTCACAACATCGGCCCCGGATTCTTTGCGCCCCTGCTGCGCCTCTTCGGCCTGCGCATCGTCTTGACTTACCACAGCGCCAACTACGAACACAGCAAATGGAACGCCGCCGAGCGCGCCTTTCTCCGCCTCTGCGAGGCCATCGCCCTCAGCACGGCCCACGCCATCGTCTTTGTCAACCGTTTCCAAATGGAGAAATACGCAGACAGCATCCGGCGTAAATCCCACTACATCCCCAACGGCATCGACGCGCCCGCGCCCACACCCTGCACAGCGTACCTCGATCAACACGGCCTCACACCCGGCCATTACCTCTTGGCCGCGGGGCGCATCACGCATGAGAAGGGCTTTGACCTGCTCATCGATGCCTTTATCCATACGTCTACGGACTGCAAACTGGCGATCGCCGGTGGGGTGGAGTCGGAGCAGGTATATGCCCGGCGACTCCGTGATGCGGCTGACCCGCAGCGCGTCGTCTTTACGGGCTATGCTGGCCGGGCGGAGATGAATGAGCTGTATATGCACGCCGCGCTCTTCGTCTTGCCGTCGCGCAGTGAGGGCTTCCCGATCGTGCTGCTTGAGGCCATGAGTTACGGGCTGCCCGTGCTGGCAAGCGATATTCCGGCTACGCATTTGGTGGAGCTGCCGGCCGACTGCTATTTCCCTGCGGGTGATGCGAAAGCGTTACGCGAAGCATTGGAGCGAAAGTTGGGCACAGGGCCACATCGTGTGACTTACGACATGGCCGCCTTCGACTGGGACACCGTGGCTGCCCGCACGCTCGACGTCTGTCGTCGCGTCGCCTCACCCCATAAACCTAAGGCGTTATGAAAGCCATCGACATCCACGCTTGCCACCGCCTGCTGCTGGACATCGCCGCCATCCTCGACCGCGTCTGCCGCCAGAACGACATCCCCTACTACATGCTCGGCGGCACCATGCTCGGCGCCATCCGCCACCGTGGCTTCATCCCCTGGGACGACGACATGGACTTCGGCATCCCCCGCGAACATTTCGGCCGCCTCCGTGCCCTCCTCGACGACGCGCTCCGCAACACGCCCTATCGGCTGCACACTTACCACAACTCGCCGAACAAGATCAACTACCTGAAGGTCGTCGACACACGAACCTGCATCCACGGCGCGTGGGAAACGACCGACACGGGCCTCAACATCGACCTCTTCCCCCTCGACCGCGGCCCGCGATGGGGCCTCCTCACGCGCCCCTTCGCCACTTACATCCATCTGCTGCTCCTCATCAAGGATTACAAGCAACTCGACGCCGCCCCCCGCCGCGGCCTGAAGCGCCTCATCGCCCGCACACTGAAGTGCCTACCCTTCCGCACCGACAGGCTCATCGCCCACATCGACCGATGCATCCTGCGCCACAGCACCACCAACCGCAATCGCTGCATCAACTACTTCGGCCATTGGCGAGCGCGAGAGATCTTTCCCGCCGACGTCTTCGGCGCGCCAGTAGATTATGCCTTCGAGGGCGTGACGCTCAGCGGCGTCGCCCGCCCCGAGGCCTACCTCACGCAGCTCTATGGCGACTACATGCAGCTGCCACCGCCCGATAAACGCGTGGCGCACACGGACACGATCTTCTACAAAGGGGAGTGAGGGAGACGAAAAGTCCTGACTGAAGAAGAGTAGGAGAGGAGAGGCACGTACATACGCTCTCTGTATCGCGGGGAGAACCCGAGCCGACCGCCTCCCTCCCCCAATTCCCCCTACCTTTACCCCCGAAAAATCAGTTCCGTAGCGGACAATAAGAGGAAGCGATCCGTGAAAAAAGACCTACACTTAACGATCTATTTCTGCATCATCCTGTGTTTGGGTGGCGCCGCAAGCCTGCGGGCTGACGACACGCAAACGGACGGACGGGCAGCATTCCGCGCGCTCGACGGCATGATCAGGCGACGTGCCACATATCACCAAGAAAAGGAACGACACATCGACAGCCTGAAACGACTGCTCACGCACGCCACATCCGACACCCTGCGCTTCGATCTGTGCAGCCGACTCTACGAAGCCTACGTGGCCTACCGAACGGACTCGGCCCTGAAGTATATACGCGAAAAAGAACACCTCTTGACACGCCTCCCAGGGACGGCCTTCCGCATCGACGCACGGCTCAACCGAGCCGGAGCCCTCACCATCGCCGGCATGTATAAGGAAGCACTCGAGGAGCTCGAACAACTCCCGAGACGAGAGCTCCCGCCCGCCCTCCTCCAGGCCTACTACCACCATTTTCGCACCCTCTACGGCCACATGGCCGACTACGCCCTCACCGACAACGAGCAACAAGCCTACCTCAGCGAAGCCGACCATTACCGCGATTCCCTCCTCTCGATCATACCCCCGGACGACGTCAACCACCACATCATCCGCGCAGACCAATGCATCGCCCGCGGCCAATACGCCGAAGCCGTCCGCCTGCTCGCGCCCGTGGCTGACACCTGCCGAAACCCCGCCGTCATGCGCTTCTTAGCCTACACCCTGGCCGACGCCTACGGCCGCCTCGACGACCGACAGCAGCAGAAGCGCTTCCTCGCCCGCTCCGCAGAGGCCGACCTCCGCCTTGCCATCCGCGAATACATCTCCCTCCGCAAGCTCGCCTTCCTCCTCTACGAAGACGGAGACATCAACCGCGCCTACGACTACATGAAGTGCGCCCTCGAGGACGCCAGAGCCTGCAACGCCAGAGCACGAATCGTCGAAACAGCCGAGATCTTCCCCATCATCGAACACGCCTACCGCATCCGGAGTGAACGCATTCGACACACCATCATCGCCCTCCTGATCGGCACCGCCCTGCTCACCCTCTGCCTCGTCTTCACCCTCCTCCACGTCTACCGACAGATGAAGCGCCTCGCCCACGCACGCCGCGCACTGGCCGACGTCAACACGCGCCTACAAGCCACCAACGACGCCCTACAAGCCGCCAACCACACCCTCCGAGAGGCCAACGCCATCAAAGAGGAATACATCGCGCGATACATCAACCGCTGCTCCATCTACATCGACAAACTCGACAACTACCGCCGCCGCCTCATGAAGCTCGCCGCCAACGGATACACCGACGAGCTGCGCCGAGCCATCCGCTCCAACGAGCTCATCGAAGCCGAACGACGCGAGTTCTACAGCGAGTTCGACCGCACCTTCCTCAGCCTCTTCCCCCACTTCGTCGAGGAATTCAACCGCCTGCTCAACGAGAAAGACCGCATCACACTCAAGCCCGGCGAGCACCTCAACACCGAGCTCCGAATCTTCGCCCTCATCCGCCTCGGCATCACTGACAGCACGCGCATCGCCGAATTCCTCCAGTATTCCGTCACCACCATTTACAACTACCGCAGCAAGGCCCGCAGCAAAGCCGCCGGCAGCAAAGCCGAGTTTGAGGCCGCCGTCACGCGCATCGGGTGAGGGGCGCTGCGGGGGGCGAAAAACGAAAGCCGGATCCGCCCTGCCGCCAGCCCTTTTCTTTTCGGATTAAGCCCGGATCTGCCCTGCTTCCAGCCCTTTTCTTTTCAGATTAAGCCCGGATCTGCCCTGCCGCCAGCCCTTTTCTTTTCCGGTTCGTGCCAGATCCGCCCCGCCATCCGCCCTTCTCTTTTTTCGGAAGCTCTAACCCCAAGCTCGGTTAGGGCTATATTTTTAGATATGGTAGAATATAAACCATTGTTTTGTGTCATATTTTGAGATATGGAGCAATATTAAGTTTGTGTTTATGGTGTATTTCAAGATAAGCAGAAATCTGAATATCGTTTGATTATATATTTCAAAATACATATTTATTTGAAGTTTGTTTTATATCGTATTTCAAAATACACAATCAATACGAGGATCATATTACATACTATTTATAAATATCTATTCGATACATGATTCATATTGCACTATATTTCAAAATAAAAATTCAATCTGTTCTTCATATTAAACCATATTTTAAAATATAGATTCAACTTGTACTTCATATGATATCCTATTTCAAAATAAGATTCTAAATGAACTTCTTTTTCTTACGTATTTTGAAATATGCATATAACAGAGGTTTGGTTAGATACATATTTAAAAATATAGAGATAAAAGAATGCATTTTTCTCTGTATATCCTGAAATATGGTATAAAATGAAGCATAAGATCCCTGCTTATCTAAAAATATGGCCTAAACAGAGCCTGAGGTTAGGCCTTCCGAAAAAAGAAAAGGGCGGGCAGCAGGGTGGATCTTGGCTTAATCCGAAAAGAAAAGGGCTGGCGGCGGGGTGGATCCTGGCTTAATCCGAAAAGAAAAGGGCTGGCGGCAGGGTGAATCCTGGCTTAATCCGAAAAGAAAAGGGCTGACGGCAGGGCGGGAACCCGCGTCAGGGCGTGAATCTTGCGCAGTATCTTAGGGAAAAGTACTTATTTTTGGCGTCGCAAACAGAAAAAAACAATAGAATAAAAGAAGTGATCATGGCAATAGTGGTTAAAATCAAACGTGGGTTAGACATCCATTTAGTTGGGAAGGCGCCGCTGGAGGACGTGGAGATGCTCCCGTGCGAGGATTATGCCGTCGAGCCGACTGAATTCCCGGGCATTGTCCCCAAAGTGGTGGTGCACGTAGGCGACAAGGTGAAGGTCGGCACGCCGCTGATGCACGACAAGGCACACCCGGAGATCCGCCTCGTCTCGCCCGTCAGCGGCGAGGTGACGGCCGTCAACCGCGGCGAGAAGCGCAAGGTGCTCAGCGTTGTCGTCCGAACGGATGGGCGCGGCGACAGCGAGCCCCTCGAGGTGCCCCCCGCCGCCGCTGATGGCGACGCAATCAAAGCCCTCCTGCTCGAGGCAGGCATGTGGCCTTACATCAAGCAACGCCCGTATGATCGCGTGGCAGACCCTTCGGTGGCGCCGCGCGATATCTTTGTCTCCGCACGCGACACCGCGCCCCTCGCACCCGACTTCGACTACATCGTCCGCGGCGAGGAAGACGCCCTGCAAGCTGGCCTCTCGGCCCTCACCCGACTCACGCCCGGCCGCGTCTACCTTGGCGTCAGCCCCGGCTCCCCGCTGCGCAACATGCAGGGCGTGGAAGTGGTGGAGCTCGAGGGGCCGCATCCCGCAGGTAACGCCGGCGTGATGATCAATCACGTCAAGCCCGTCAACAAGGGCGAAACGGTCTGGACCCTCCGCGCCGCCGACG
>CAUPYF010000084.1:0-7348 GCA_963515435.1 uncultured Tannerella sp.
GCGCCGGATAAAGGCGCCTAATCTGTGTATATCTGCCATTTGTTGGTTGTTGAATATGGAATGGTTAGAGGTTGAATCATTAGAGATTAGTTTACTTGCGCCCTAAAATGACGCGCCTCCTGCGCGAAGAGGTGAACATTTATTGATTGCAGCTGATATGAATTACGATAAAGCACGAAAGAATCCAACTTCTTTTCTGGCATTGACCGGTGTCAAAGTGGATCTGTTTGACCAGATCCTGCCGTTTTTTAAGGCGGCGCACGACGAATATTTCCGTTGGTACGATGTCAAAGGCTGAAAATTAACCCGCCGACGTAGCCACTGTCTACAGCCCAACAGTCCACTCCCAACGATGGAAGAGCGTCTGTTTTTCATACTTACCTTCCTCAAAAACAATCCGACACAGGAATATCATGCTGCCGGGTTCGATATGTCCCAACAACAATGTGGACAGTGGATCCATACACTAAGAAGCTGTTTTGAATTTATTGGATGATTGTTTTATGAAGCGGTTGGAAATGGAGGGTGGAAGCTGACGTTTGCACAACATTTCTATCTCCGGCCCTGACGTTTTGAGTGACATATTGGAGGCAAAGATGTTTTCGTTTTATAGTCGGATTCTTTCGTGTTCTATCGTAATTCATATCTACTCTGCTGTATCTTCAAAATGTTCGCTTCTTCGCGCATAGGCGCATCATGTTAGCAACGCAAGCAAAACTAAACCCCAATGAAAAGTACCTTCTCGATCCTCTTCTACATAGACCAGAGCAAGCAGCGTGGCGAAGGGCTGTACCTAATTCGCTGATGGACAGCGAGCAGACGCAGATGCTACGCCGTGCCTTGCGGGTTTGTCCGCCGGGGAAGAGGTCGGTCGATCAAAAGTGCGGCCTGCCTGCGTCACTTTTGATCAGCGGCCCTTAATTATTCGCAAACCATTTACGATTGACTATAAAACAAAAAAAGCATACCTGTGATGAATCATAAATCAATGGGATAATAAAAAAAACTGTAAATCATAAGCACAGAAATAGCACATAGGCGACTTTTTTCTCATGCAAGTGGAATAAGATTACTGACGAGCGGCAAAAGATCTACCTTGCGCGCGTCTTCATAAGATCATGCAGATATCCTTACGCAAAATCAAGACGAAGAATCTGGCGATGCTGGCACAGCAGGTGATTCATGCCACCAAAGAAGGAATGTATCAGGTCGTGGCAAGCAACGAGCTGCTTACGAGGCTCGAGGACGAATCGAGGGTATACAATAAGGCGTACATGAAGCCGACGTACAGCCGAAAGGGCCGCAATGTGCAGACGGCTGACGCGGAGCGCACGCATGCCTACCGGACGCTCAGGGCCTACCTGAAGGCATACGGTGAGATGTCGCTGCTGCCTGACACGGCAGAGGCGACGACGCTGTATAAGGCCATACGGCGGTTTGAAATCAGGCGACTGACGTATGCTGAAAAAACGACACAATTAGTGCACCTGATCGAGGAACTGGAAAAGCCGGAGCACGCGGAGCAACTCAAGAGACTGAAGTTGCAGGCCGCCTTTGACGTACTGAAAACGAAGTATGAAGACTTTGAAACGCTCTACGCCGAGCATGTCGAGGCCAATGCGGCCCTGCGCGCTACGCCATCGGCTACGGCCATTCGCAAACGATTAGAGCGCGCCCTGCGTGACTACATTGACTTCTTGAAGGCGATGCGGAGCATCAGGGAGTGGACAATGATTTATCACGAAGTTCATGAGTTGGTGAAGGCTGCCGCGATCGTCTACAAAAACGATCGGAAGAAAGGCGAAAAGCTCGCGGATAACGAAGTGGAGACATGATGTGCATGACGGGATTTCTCCGGCTGCTCTGCGCCGCCTGCCTGTTGCTGGATACGGGCGCCTGCGCGATGAAAAAGCAGCGGGTGCAGGCGTTTCAGGTGATGAGCTACAACGTGGAGAACCTCTTCGACACGGCGGACGATCCGTATACGGATGACAACGAATACCTGCCCGACGGCGCACGACATTGGACGCCGGGGCGATACCACAGCCATCTGCTGCAGACGGCGCGCGTCATCACGGCTGCGGGCCGGTGGGAGGCGCCGGCGATCGTCGGGCTGTGCGAGGTGGAAAACGACTCTGTCCTGACGCATCTCCTGCACCGTACGCCGCTCCGGCGCGAGGGCTATCGCTACTGCATCACTCGCGGCAACGATCCGCGCGGCATCAACAATGCCCTCCTCTACCGTCGAGACCGCTTCCGCCTGCTGGGGTGGCGCTCCGTACGCATCCCCTTCACGGAACGAACGAAGCGCTCCCGCGACTTGCTCTACGTGTGGGGGCGCATCGCATCGGGCGACACGCTCGACGTCATCGTCTGCCACTTCCCTTCGCGACGCAACGGCCAGAAAGCCTCCGAACATGCACGAATGGACGCCGCCCGTTGTGTGCAACGCCTCTGCGACTCGCTCTACCGCGTGCGTCGGCATCCGAACCTCATCGTCATGGGCGACTTTAACGATACCCCCACTGACCGCAGCATCCGTCTGATGACCGACAATGCGGAACAGCGCTTCCGCTTAGTCAATCTCTTTGCCGACCCGCGCCGGACGGGCTTCGAGGGCAGTCATTATTATCGGGGTGAGTGGGCGCAGTTAGACCAGATGCTCGTCAGTAAGCGCTGGGCGGATGGCCTCGTGGAGGTGCAAGTCTTTGCCCCGGACTTTCTGCTCACGTCTGACCGTCGACGGCGCAATCGCCGTCCGTTGCGTGTCTATCACGGTTTCCGCTACGAGGGCGGTTTTAGCGATCATCTACCAATCGTCGCCACGTTCAATCTGCGGCTGCCCTGACCCCAGGCATCACCGGAAGGCTAACCTTGCAGAGGGGGTGTGGCAGATGCGCCGCTATGTAAGGTCTATGAAAGGCCGTACTTTTGTGAACCCTATATTTTATCATCATATAATACATCAATCGTTATGGAGAATACGGAATTATTGGAAATCGTGAAGAAGAAAGCTTTGGGTTGGTTAGGGCCAGAGTATGACGAAGAGACCCGACACGAGGTGCAAGCCCTGCTCGACAAGGACGACCCGACGGACCTCATCGAGGCCTTCTACAAAGACCTTGAGTTCGGCACCGGCGGACTGCGCGGCATCATGGGCGCAGGCACGAACCGCATGAACATCTACACCGTCGGCGCCGCTACACAGGGCCTCTCGAACTACCTCAAGAAGGAGTTCGCTGACCTGAAGCAGATCAAGGTTGTTATCGGCCATGACTGCCGTAACAACAGCCGACACTTCGCCGAAATATCGGCCGACATTTTCTCTGCTAACGGAATCAAAGTCTACCTCTTCGACTCCCTCCGTCCGACGCCTGAGACGTCATACGCTATCCGCCACCTCGGCTGCCAGAGCGGCATCATCCTCACTGCCTCGCATAACCCAAAGGAGTACAACGGCTACAAAGCCTACTGGGACGACGGCGCGCAGATGATCGCCCCACACGATAAGAACACCATCGCCGAGGTGAACAAGATTCGTAACGCCTCCGACATCCGCTTCCACGGCGACAAGTCGCTGATAGAAATCATCGGCCCTGAGATGGACGAGCGCTACATCCGCGACTTGACCACGATCTCCCTTTCGCCCGACGCGATCAAGCGCCACCACGACATGAAGATCGTCTACACCCCGATCCACGGCACGGGCGTGCGCATCGTCCCCGAGGCGCTCCGGGCCTTCGGCTTTACGAACATCATCCACGTTCCCGAGCAAGATGTCGTCAGTGGCGACTTCCCCACTGTCATTTCGCCTAACCCCGAAGAGGCCGCCGCCCTGCACCTGGCCGTCGAGAAGGCAAAGGAGACGGACGCCGAATTAGTGCTCGCCTCAGACCCTGACGCCGATCGCGTGGGCTCGGCCGTGAAGAACAACGCCGGTGAATGGATCCTCCTTAACGGTAACCAAACGGCCATCCTATACGTTTACTACCTCATCATGCGCTGGAAGGAGACCGGCCGACTGAAGGGCAAGGAGTACATCGTCAAGACAATCGTCACCACAGAGACCATCCGCGCCATCGCCGAGCGCAACGGCGTGGAGATGTACGACGTCTACACGGGCTTCAAGTGGATCGCCGACATCATGCGCCGCAACGAGGGCAAGAAGCAATACATCGGCGGCGGCGAGGAGAGCTACGGCTTCCTCTGCGAAGACTTCGTGCGCGACAAGGACTCCGTCTCCGCCTGCTGCATGCTGTCCGAGATTGCGGCTTGGGCCAAGGATCGCGGCCTGACGCTCTACCAGCTGCTCCAGCAGATCTATTGCGAATACGGATACTCGAAGGAGGTCAACATCTCCGTGGTGAAGAAGGGCAAGAGTGGCGCCGAAGAGATCGAGGCCATGATGACGCGCTTCCGCAACAATCCGCCCTCGGAGTTGGCCGGATCGAAGGTGGCCACGCTCTATGACTACGCCTCGCTGAAGGGGCACAGCTTCACGGAGGGTGAGGACTTCTCGCTGCATATGCCGACGACGTCCAACGTGTTACAGTATTACGCCGAGGATCAGACGAAAGTCTCCATCCGTCCCTCGGGCACGGAGCCGAAGATCAAGTTCTACATCGAGGTGCACGTCCCTGGCATCCGCACGGCCGACGACCTCCGCGCCGCCGAGGTCCAAGCGCTGGAGAAGGTGGAGAAGATCAAAGCCTCGCTTGGCATCTGATCGCTCTCCCCTCAGACCAGTTCTATGGCGCACAGCGTCACCCCGAAAGAAGGCGTCCCCCCACCCGCGGGGGCGCTTTTTTTGGGGGGTGGCTCCCAGCGCTTAGGAAGCCTTCCTAATCCGAAAATCAGTGATTCTGGAGGTTATGTTGCCAGTCGAAGCCTAAAATCAGTGGTTCCGGGGCTTGAATTTTTGTCCAAGCACGATGGCCTAACCCACCCTCACGCCAGCAAGAGGAAGGTATGCATCGGCAAGCAGACCGGCCGGAGAACGCAAAAAGCCCCACCGAACATGGATTCGATGGGGCTTCTTCTTGTTTATGCCCTGCGGCTTAGGCAGCCGTCACTTCACCTCCCAGGTGTCGCCGGCCAGCAGCATGTCGCGCAGCGAGTGGGCCTTCTTCTTGGCCTTCACCTCGGCAATCTGTTGGTGAACCGACTCCTCGTAGGTTGGGGCGTCGACGTCGCGGATGATGCCGATGGCTACGGGCATGGCACCGCTCATCATGGCCAACATGATGTGGAGCGTGTTGTCGCGCTCGTGGGCGTCATGCACCAAGACATCGTCCATCGTGTAGCCATCCTCACCGATGGTGACGGCCTTGAGCTTCAGGCCATCGAGGACGATACCCTTGTCGCGGTTCTTTCCGAAGACCATCTTCTCGCCGTGGCGGAGGAAGATGGTGCGATCGGCGCGCACCTCGCGATCGGTGATGCTCGTATGGGTACCGTTGTTGAAGATGACGCAGTTGACAAGCACCTCAGTGACGGCAGCGCCACGGTGTCGGGCTGCCTGAGCGAAGATCTCGGTCAGGTTGGCCGCGTCCGTATCGATGCCGCGGGCGAAGTAGTTACCGCGGGCGCCGAGGGTCAGTTCAGCGGGGATGAAGGGATCTTCCACCGTGCCGTAAGGTGAGCTTTTGGAGACGAAGCCGCGGTCGGACGTCGGGGAATACTGCCCCTTGGTGAGGCCGTAGATCTTGTTGTTCATCAACACGATATTCAGGTCTACGTTGCGGCGCACGGCGTGGATGAAGTGGTTGCCACCGATGGCGAGGCAGTCGCCGTCGCCGGTGACGAGCCAGACGCTGAGGTCGGGGCGTGCCGTCTTGACGCCGGTGGCGATGGCGGCGCCACGGCCGTGGATGGTGTGGAACCCGTAGGTGTTCATGTAGTACGGCAAGCGCGAGGAGCAGCCGATGCCGGAGATGACGGCCATGTCGTGCGGCGCTACGTCGAGTTCCGCCATGGCTTTGTGCAGGCAACTCAGCACAGCGTGGTCGCCGCATCCGGGGCACCAGCGGACGTATTGATCGCTTTTGAAGTCTTTGGGGCTATAGGTTATATCTGTTGCATTCATAATTATTTCTCCTCTATGATGTGGGTAAATTCTTCGACGAGCCGCGAGACGATGAAGGGTTGGCCCTTGACGCGGTTGAAGCGATAGGGCGTGAAGTCGTCCACTTTGCTACGCAGGTAGTTGGCAAACTGGCCGTTGTTCTGTTCGGCCACGACCACTTTCGGGTAACGATGCAGCACCTCTGCCGTGTTCTTGGGCAGCGGGCTGATGAAACGGAAGTGAGCCAAAGCCACCTTCTGACCATTGCGGTGCATGATGTCCATCACCTCGTGCAGGTGGCCGAAGGTGCCACCCCAACCTACGATCAGCAGTTCGGCGTCATCCTTGTCGCCCAAGACTTCCACCTCGGGGACGAAGTCAGCGATCTTGTCAATCTTAGCTTGACGCGTCTGCACCATCTTCTGGTGGTTCTTCGGGTCGGTGGAGATGGAGCTGGTGTCGAAGTCCTTCTCGAGTCCGCCAATGCGGTGGGCAAAATCTGGTGTGCCGGGCACGGCCCAGTAGCGGACGAAGGTCTCCTTGTCGCGGCGGTAAGGTTTCCAGACGGATTCGCCGTGATAGTTGGAGACGTAGTTTGGCTTGATATCGGGGAATTCGTTCATATAGTCCGGGATGCGCCATGCAGCCGACCCGTTAGCAATAAAGGCGTCGGTGAGGAGGATGACGGGCGTCATGTGCTCCACGGCCAGTTTGGCGGCCCAGAAAGCCATGTCGAAGCAGTCGGTCGGGGTGGTGGCGGCGACGACGACGAGCGGACTTTCGCCGTTGCGTCCGTAGATCGCTTGCATAAGGTCTGTCTGTTCGCTTTTTGTCGGCATACCCGTGGAGGGGCCGCCGCGCTGCACGTCGATGATGACGAGCGGCAGCTCCGCGATGACGGCCAGGCCGATGGCTTCGCTCTTCAGCGCCAATCCGGGGCCAGACGTCGAGGTGGCACTCAGGCAACCAGCAAAAGAAGCGCCGATGGAGGTACAGATACCCGCGATTTCATCTTCGGCCTGCACGGTGACGACGCCGAGGTTCTTGTGCTTCGAGAGCTCATGCAGGATGTCCGTGGCCGGCGTGATGGGATAGCTGCCGAGGAAGAGTTGCAATCCGGACTTCTCCGCGGCGGCGATGAGACCGTAGGAGGTGGCGTTGTTGCCGCTCACGTCTTTGTAGATGCCGGGCGTCTGCTTGGAGCCTTCGATGCGGTAAGTCGATACGGAGGCGTGGATGTTGTTGCCGTAGTTATAGCCATCGGTCAGGGCCTTGATATTGGCC
>CAUPYF010000085.1:0-7304 GCA_963515435.1 uncultured Tannerella sp.
ACCACATGAAACTTTTCACTTTCATTCTTCTGCTAATAATATAATGTATATGGATCGCTGTTTTCAACACGTTGCTTGCTGTTCTAAAGCGCCGGCAAAGATACCAACGCCTATTTGTCTTTATAGACGACACCAAAGAGCATTCCCATTTCTCGTACTGAAAGAGACCTTCTATTTAAGGGCTTTTTTCCATTTGCGGGAACCCCGCAAGTCCCTCGAAAAATTTTTTGGCGTTTGCGGAAACTCCGCAAGTCTCTCGAAAAACTTTTTGGCGTTTGCGGAAACTCCGCAAGCATTTCCTAAAACGTTTGGTCGCCCGAGCATTCCAACAAAGGCATGCTGTAGGACGTAAGGAGTCTCATTCTTGTGCCGAATTCACATTAATTAGAGGCGTTTAGGGAGCGGCCTGAAGGGCCACATCAGATACATGCCTTTTTTGTTTGACTATAATCGCCAATGACCATTGTATGCGGGGAAACCGGGTATCCGTTGCGACGAAATCGTTCGAAAATGGCATAGAGACCGGGGCGCACCCTTTCCGGTCGCCCTTAGGTGATTTTCTACTTTTGGCACATCAAAATCAAAGAGTAAAACAAGAGAAAGGACATCCCTCCGCGGCATGAAACGGAGGGATCTTCAGCAAACAATCATCATCGTATGGAAACGGACAGCATCGTTATCATCCCGACGTACAACGAGAAAGAGAACATCGAAAACATCATCCGCGCTGTGTTTGGCCTGGAGAAGGCGTTCCACATCCTCATCATCGACGACGGCTCACCCGACGGCACGGCCGACATCGTCAAGCGCCTGCAAGGCGAGTTTCCGAGGCAGCTGCACCTCGTGGAGCGCAGCGGTAAGCAGGGCCTCGGCACGGCCTACATCTGCGGCTTCCGCTGGGCCATCGAGCACGGCTACGACTTCGTCTTCGAGATGGACGCCGACTTCAGCCACAACCCCAACGACCTGCTTCGGCTCTATGCCGCCTGCATCGACGAGGGCGCTGACGTAGCCGTCGGGTCGCGCTATTGCAACGGCGTGAACGTGGTCAACTGGCCACTCGGGCGCGTCCTGATGTCGTATTACGCCTCAGCCTACGTCCGCTTTGTCACCGGCCTCAAGGTGCACGACACCACCGCCGGTTTCAAGTGCTACCGCCGGCAGGTGCTCGAAACCATCGAGCTCGACAAGATCCGTTTCAAGGGCTACGCCTTCCAAATTGAAATGAAATACACTGCCCATCGCTGCGGGTTCAAGATCGTGGAGGTACCCATCGTGTTCGTCAACCGCGTGTTAGGGACGTCCAAGATGAACTCCTCCATCTTCGGCGAGGCGCTCTTCGGTGTGCTCAGGCTCAAGTGGCAGGGCTTCTTCCGGAAATACCCGCAGAAACGAAAAGGATAACTATAGACCCGAAACAGAAGAAGAAACGGGGGCGCATGATCAACCGACATGATGCCCCCCTTCTTTTTGCTTAGACCTATTATATAACGTGAGTTCGACGCAAAGATGAGGTTCCTTATTCCTGTAGAATGTCTTTGCTGGCTTCTGTAGACATACCGCCGACTTTATTCTTACATCGAACTCACGATACTTCAAGCTACATTCTAACTACTTATCCCCCCCACTACTTCTTATATGAAGACATTGATTCAAGACACCCTCATCATCAACGAGGGGCGCGCGTTCGTCGGATCGGTGCTGATCGATGGCACATTCATTTCTTCGGTTTATGAAGAAGGCGAGGCACCGTGCGTGGACGGTATCACCCATGTGATCGACGCCCGCGGCAAGTGGTTGCTGCCCGGCGTGATCGACGAGCACGTGCATTTCCGCGAACCCGGCATGACGCATAAAGGCACCATCGCTACCGAAAGTCGCGCGGCCGTGGCCGGTGGTGTGACCACCTTCATGGATATGCCTAACACGAACCCCAAGACTGTCACACGGCGCGCGTGGGAGTGGAAGATGGAGCGCGCAGCCGAAACATCGGTGGCTAACTACGCCTTCTACTTCGGTGGGGCGGACGACAACGCAGACGAGATCCGCCGCCTCGATCGCACCCGTGTGCCCGGCCTGAAGCTCTTCCTCGGCTCCTCCACCGGCAACGGCGCGATGAACGCCGACACCGTCCGCCGCATCTTCGGCGAGACCGATCTGCCCATCGCCGTGCACGCCGAGGAAGAATCTATCATCGAGCGCAACCGCGCACGCTATGTCAACCTCTTGGGCAACGGCCTACCGCCGCTTTACCACACCAAGATCCGCGATGACGAAGCCTGCTACGCCTCCTCGTCGCGCGTTGTCGAGTTGGCTGAAAAGATGGGCGTCCGCCTGCACGTGATGCACGTCTCCACCGAGCGCGAGCTGTCGCTCTTCGCCGCCGGCCGCCCTTTGCCTGAAAAGAAGATCACCGCCGAGGCGTGCGTGCACCATCTCTGGTTCACCGCGGCTGACTATGCCGCCTATGGGAACCGCATCAAGTGGAACCCATCGATCAAATCAGCCGACGACCGCGCGGCGCTCCGCCGCGCCCTCACCACCGGCGCCATCGATACCGTCGCCACGGATCATGCGCCGCATCTGCAGGTCGAGAAGGAGGGATCGTGCCTCACGGCAGCGTCTGGCGGGCCGATGGTGCAGCATTCACTCCCGGCCATGCTCGAGCTGGCTACGCAGGGCGTCTTGACGCGCGAGCGGGTGGTGGAAATGATGGCGCACCACCCCGCCGAACTCTTCCGCATCGATCGCCGCGGCTACATCCGCCCGGGCTATTACGCCGACCTCGTGCTGATCGACCCCGAGGCGCCGTGGACGGTGAGGCGCGACAATCTGCTGTACCACTGCGGATGGTCGCCGATGGAGGGACAGACGTTTCGGCATACCGTGTGGATGACGTTCGTTAACGGACAGCAGGTTTATACCGACGGTCGTGTAGCCGACGATACACGTGGGATGGCCGTGCGATTCGCGGATAGGTAAGAAAATCGAGATAGGCAAGCCCGAAAAACATGTTGTATAACATCTGAATTTGTTTGTGGCGTTGCCGGCTTTGCCCCTTCTTTGCGCCCGGATAACCAAAACAATCTTTACACCTTATTCATGATACCTGAAAATTGGCAAAAGCGATCCCTGATAATGGGGGTCGCTTTTGTTGTATGGAGGGATGAATACAAAAAGAGGAGATAAACATCCGCTGTGTGTTTATCTCCTCTCTGTTCCTATGCCCCCGGGGTATTCGTATTCTCCCCTGAGCAAAGAGAGTGCGATCAGAAAATATACCCGATTCCCAACCCGATCACTTCCTTAAACTGTACGCGTGGCCCATGCTTGACGCCGTCCTTGTCGACGTAGTGGATGTCATCGTCGTAGAGCAGGTAAGTGTTGGCTTTGAAGGTGAAATATTTGTTCAACTTCCAGTCGAGCGACATCTTCCAATCCACGTCCACCTTGCTGAAAGATTTGTAGGCCGAGGTGAGCAACAGTTCTGTATTGAAGAGGATATTTTCAGTGATCTTCTTCGAGTAGGTACCCTTGACCAACGCGCCGAACTCAGCCAATACGCGATCGCCCTTCTTCACGCCATAGGCGCCTTCGTCGGAGAGGCGTCGGTCGGAGACGAAGGTCATCTTTTCGGACACGGGTGAAAGCAGCACCTTCAGGTCCTCCCGCGGATGGGTGTAGGTCATACCGAGGGATCCGAGCAGATAACCCGGCGCCATAAATTTGGAGATGTATGCGGCGTTGTTCTCGACTGGATATTTGCTGTACCCCTTGTTGAATTGTGACTTGAAGTTCAGTTCGGCGGCATAAGCCCAGAGCGGCGATGCTTTGTAACCTAAGCGTGTAGCCAGATCGATGTGGTCATCGTTTTTGATTTGGTCACTGCCCTGATAGGTGAGGCCGTATCCAAGGTCGGCAGAGTTGTCCCACATCCATTTGTCTTTCGCGTAGTTCCACTTCCCGGCGAAGGATGCCAATACGGAGACAGAGTTTTCTCCTCCGGCTGCCCAGTTGGTGAAAGAGGTTTGTCCGAAGGTCAGCGAGGCGGCGCCGCTGTGTTTCCAATAAGAGGTGTCGCGCGGCGCATCGTCTTGCGCCATGATCGAGGCCGCCGGACAGATGATTGCCACGGCCGCAAGGAGTAATAGTAATTTCTTCATTGTTATCTGGTTTTATTTCCGGCCGCAAAAGTAAACCGCCACACGAATGATGCAGAAATTCAGTTGAACCTCTCGCTGTGGTGTGCGGAGATGCCCTCGTAACACGAACGGATGTAGCGGATGTCTGCCTCAGCATCGCCCGTGGGGCGGAAGGTCTCCATGATCCCAACTTCCTTCTTCACATAATCAATGTATCCGAGCTGGATCGGAACGCCAGCCTTCAGTGCAATGTAATAGAAGCCCCGTTTCCATTCGTCCACCTTCTTGCGTGTGCCCTCGGGCGTGATGGCTAATCGGAAATGCTTGCGGCGAGCAAATTCGGCTGCCATCTGCTCCGTCATCGAGGTGTTGCGGCTGCGGTCGATCGGGATGCCGCCCATCGCGCGGAAGAAAATGCCCAGCGGAAAGAAGAACCACTCCTTCTTCATCAGAAACGCGGCCTGCTTACCGATGGCGAAATAAAATAGCTTGCCGATGACGAAATCTATGTTGCTCGTGTGCGGAGCCACACAGATCACACATCGCGCCACGTCATCGCCTGCCGGTCCCACGCGCCACCCCATAAGGCGCAAAAGCCACTTCCCGAATACCTTCTTCATGTTCGTTTTTTCTGCTTATATATCGTGGCCAAAGGTAGGGCAAAATGAAACCGAGCTATGGTTTGGCCAATTCCATCAGCCAAGCGACCTCTCTTTAACGTAAGATGTAAGAATATAGCCAGAAGAAGTCTCGTCTATGGAAGCCCCCCCAGCAACGATCAAAATGTTTTTTGGAAATGCTTGCACCGCCAGTGCAAGCACCGAAAAAAACGATTTGCCCTTTGCACCGCCGGTGCAAGCGTCAATTTCTCCGTTTGGGCAATTGCGGGACTTCCGCAAGCGTTTTTCGCTTTCAATTCAAAATAAAAATTCGTTTATCCGCAAAAAAAATACATCGCATTTTCATACGAGACAAAAGCAGAGTTCACCACAAGTAATCTCCGCATAATCAGCATATAAGGCGAGTAAAAGATTTGCAGATTCGCCGCCGTGCATATACTTTCGTGCTCATATTTTTCAACCCTATAAATAATTGAATGAATCATGAAGCAGAAAATTTTTACCGTATTATTCGTAGCGGCCGCCCTTTGGGGCCTGGCCAACGTTGCACACGCACAGGTTATAAGCGAACCTTGGAACGAAAGATGGGACTCCTGTATAAGAGGTACACCCGCAATGACTAGTAATCCTGTAAGTGGATTTTCTCCAGCTCATTACCTCCCTCTTACTCCCGGTGGTCCTTATTCATATCTTACTGATAATCTCCCCCCCGCTCCATTTATTTATGTAGCCATGCCGCTGCGTATCTATCAAAACTGCCCGGTGCATATCGATACGGCGTTCTATGTGCCAGCCGGCACGAAGCGCCAAGTCGTCTTTAAGGATATGCCGAAGGACCATGAAGGGAAGCATTACTTCGTCAACAAGGAGACGGGGAAAGTTTTCTCGGAATTTGACCCGATCGACCTGCCCGATGCGACCCAACCCACAGCTTTCCCCATGACCTTCGAGCACTATGCGATCACTCCCGGAGATCCTGTTTACAAAGACGGTTATGAAGGCGCGATCATCGCTGAAACGAAAATCAACGGAGCAACCGTCAAGTATGACACGATCCGGTATCAGTACTTCCAGCACCCGACGGCCACGCTCGACTACCAAAAGCCGGGGCCGAGGTTTGCGGGCAAGTTTGAACTGAGGATATCGGGAGAACTGCTTAAACCGGAATACTACGTGGGGTATGAACCGAAAACAGCGAGCTCTATTAAGAGCGAAGCCAATGCCAGAACCCTCTCCAACTTCAATAAATACACTGCCGGTGCATATTTCAGCATAGACAATGGTGCCACATGGATCAAGGCTACACCCAAGGGATTTACCCTCGAAACGGCACAGATCGAAGAGCTGCCCAATGAAGTCACCGTACTGATGCGCCTGCCTTACGGCTGCGAATCGTTCATTCTGGCTTCCTCTGACGGCAATGGCTCCCATGGCAACCTCCCGAAGACACCCTTCGACATCACACGCCAGATCACGCTCAACAACGAGACGGGCGACGCCTCTCCCACATTAGTAGAGCCGCTCAAGCAGTACTATGACGTGAAGTCGGGCTCGGACTTCGTCCTTACCGTCCGTCCCTCGGGCAACAACGTCCCCACACTCACAACGAGCCGCAACGGTCACCTGTCCGATGCCATCGGCGTCAAGACGGAAGTGCTGCCTGACGGAGCGTATCGCTTCACCGTTCGCAAAGTGAAGGAGAACCTGACGCTGACGCTGAAGTACACCGTAGGCAATGCCGAAGTAGACGGCACACGTGTTTGGGGCGAGGCGGGCAACCTCTGCATCACGTCAGCCGCCACCAGCCGCACCAACGTATACAACGCCCTCGGGCGCCTGACGAACAGCCTCACGCTGTCAGCCGGTGAAACGCGCCGCCTGAACATGCCCGCTGGTGTCTACATCGTCACACTCGACAACGGCCGCGCTTACAAGGCCGCAGTCCGCTAACACGCAAAGAGATAGTTCCTTCTTTCTACATACTTGTTCTACATACTTGTATAATGGTTTTTGAAAGCCCGGGGAGAGCCGTTTCCTCGGGCTTTTTTGGCTTCGCAGGGTGGTGCATCTACAACAGACGCCCTACGATCTTGATGAACATCCTCGACTCCACAAAAAAATAGCCCGAAGCAACCATGCTCCGGGCTCTAAATCATGCGATGGGATTGCAGACGTTCAGAACGTCTTGATGTCGTACGCCACCGACAGCTGGACGGCATATTTCCGCGTCATGCGTGGGATAAACTCCTTCTTCGACGTCTTGAATTCGTGCACATAGTGCGCCGAGAGGGCCAGCCCGTTCTTCCAGCGATAACCGAGCCCTGCCACACCGGAGAGATCGAAAGTCGTAGCGGGTCCACTCGCACCGGCAACATCTCCGACACGTTCACCAGTTTTTGTGCGTATCGATCCGTGACTGCCCAGTAACAATCCCGGTTGCGGCCCCACCTCGGCAAAGAGTCCGGAGCCAGGAACCGTAAGCCGAAGCAACACCGGCAGGTTGAGGTAATGCATCCGCATACGGCCCGTTACGTTATCATAG
>CAUPYF010000086.1:0-7291 GCA_963515435.1 uncultured Tannerella sp.
CCGCAACTTGCAGGAACCTTCCGGAGGCGTACGGAGGCTTCCCGCAACTTGCAGGGAACTTCCGGAGGTGTACGGAGGCTTCCCGCAACTTGCAGGGAACCTTCCGGAGGCGTGAGTTCGACGTAGATATTAGGCTCATCATCTATCGAAAAAGCTAAACCCATCCGCACCTGCCCGCAGGAAGCGCTCAGCTCAAAACTTGATTTTCGATTTGGTCTACTTTTGCCACTGTGAATCGCAGACGAAATATTCGGTTTAGCGCCCACCTACTTCAGCGTCTTTTGAGCGATGCAATGCGTCCGATCCGCGTCGCACTGAGTGCGCTGTGGTTAGGCCTCACTGCCTGTGGCGGAGGCGAGACGAACGCAGACGGGGGCGATCTCCTCGCCCCCTATATGGAGCGCGATTCGGGCGGGCGCAACAACGACGTCACCCGCTTTCAGAACAGCACAGATTTGGCTCGCGACTTTATGAATCCCCCCGCCTGTGCGCAGGCGCGCATCGTATGGCAATGGCCGGGCGGACGGATCACGGAGGAGGGCATCCGGCATGACCTGACGATGATGCGGCGCGTGGGCATACGCGGCGCGGTGATTTACGACACGGGGCGCTCCCCCCTCGATCGCGCAGCGGAGCCGCTGGGCTCAGGCTTCATGACGCCCCGATGGCGCAAACTCTTTCGTTATGCCTGCGTCGTGGCCGACAGTTTAGGCATGGAGATAGGGCTGAACCTCGGCAGCGGGGCGGAGAGCGGCGGGCCATGGATCACGCCTGAACTGTCGAGCAAGCGCCTGCTTTGGAGCCGGACAGACGTGGAAGGGGGGCGGCGCATACGCATCCGGCTGGCGCTGCCCGAAGGCGTGATGATGCGTCCGGGGCTGAACGTACCTTTTTATATCCCTGTGGCTGTACTGGCTGTGCGCATGAATGGTGCCTATGGCGATGACGAGGCTGTCCCTACGAAAACGGAGGCCGGCGAGGTGCCCGTGGCCGAACCGACGGACTCCATCGCCACGGCACAACCGACAGCACCCACGCCCATGCTGCCGATCCGTTTAGACGATGTTTATGACCTCAGCGAGCGAGTAGACGCTGACGGCAACCTCTCTTGGGTGGCGCCCGCGGGGACATTCCGCCTCTTTCGCTTCGTATGCTCGGGCACGGGCACTCGAAACGCGTCCGCTACTCCGGGCGCCGGCGGACTGACGCCGGACTTCCTGAGCGTGGAAGCGACGGATGTGCACTTCGACCACACCGTAACGGTGCTCCTGAACGAGATGCACGACCGACGGCCGATGAGCTGGACATACATTACGGACGACGGTCGACTGCCCGCGGGCTCCGACTGGACGCCTGCGCTGGCTGCGGAGTTCAGGCGCCTCAACGGCTACGACCTCGTGCGCTACCTGCCCGTCTTTGCTGGCCTGACAATCGAGAGTCACGACATCTCCGAGCGCTTCTGTACTGACTATCACAATACGCTGGCCAACCTGCTGGCGCGCAATCGTTACGGGCGCCTCCGCGAGCTGGCTCACCAACGCAAACTCAGTGTACATCCCGTGAGTTACCCGGCCACGACTGGCAGCAGGACGGCTATCGATGTAATCCGTACCCCAGCGTTCAGCGATGTGCCCACGGCCGACTTCCGTCTGCACACTACCCCCGATGCTTCCCTTAAGATCATGGCCTCCGTAGGCCACCTCTACAATCGACGATTCGTCGCCGCCAAAGGTCCCTTCACGGATGGTAGCGGCGGGTGGGAGGTGGATTTCCGCACGCTGAAGCCCCTCTTAGATCACGCCTATTGTCAGGGTGCAAACCGCATCTTCATCAACGCCTTCACCCACTCGCCCACCAGTGCCGGCATGCCGGGCATCGAATGTCCGAACGGGTTGTGCTTCAATGCCAACGCCACATGGTGGAGGCAGTCGCGCGCCTTCCTCACGTGGACGGCGCGTAATGCCATTCTTCTGGCACAAGGCAAGTCAGTGTGCGACGTCTGCGTGATCTGTGACGATGAGGCACCGCAGTGTGAAGCACAACTGAAGCGCATCGAAGAGGAGTTAGGGGGCGCGTATGACTATGATGCAGCCGGAACGGACGCCCTCCTGACGCGAATGACGGTGAGCGGAGGCGCCATCGTCCTGCCCGACGGCGTACGCTATCGTCTGCTTGCCTTGCCCGACCGTCGTACGATGCGCCCCGAGGTGGTGGCTAAGATCAAAGAGTTGGTGCGGGCAGGCGCCACCGTCGTAGCGCCTAAGCCGCTGACCACCGTCGGGCTGCGGGATTACCCGGCAGCCGAAGCATCGCTCCGCGCCGACGCTGATTCGGTCTGGGGGCATGTGTTTACGGGCGAAAAGGTCTTCGGGAGCGGACGCGTGATCTGGGGCAAACCGCTGCGCGACGTCCTCACCTCCTTCGGTATCCTGCCCGACTTTGAATACGCCGGCACGCCTTCTGGCACACACCTCGAATACATCCACCGCGCCGTCGGCTTGACAGACCTCTACCTGGTCGTCAATCGGCGCGACCGGCCCGAGTGGGTCAACCTCACCTTCCGTGATGGCAGCGGACGACGACCCGAGATCTGGGATCCGATGACGGGCACCATCACGCCGCAACTCATCTTCCGCAGCGACCGTAACGGCCGCATCAGCGTTCCTGCCTTCCTCCCGCCCCACGGCTCGCTTTTCGTCGTCTTCCGCCGGCCGGTCGAGGGTATCTACTTCACTGGCCTCACGCGCAACGGCGATGACCTCTTCCCTAAGCTCCCGCCCTACGCTTTCGGTCAAGCGCCGGTGATGACGGTGCAGGGCGGCGAAGCCTTCTGCTTCCTCTCGGGGTGGAAATATGGCCTGCAAAAGCGCGGCGGACGGCGGTTGGCGCTGCGGAATTACCACACGGAGACGGTGCCTGTGGCCACGGCTTGGAGCGTTTGGTTCGACCCCCGTTGGGGCGGCCCGGGCAAGGTGCGCTTCGACCGCCTCTACTCCTGGCCCACACACCCCGAGCGCAGCGTCCGCAGTTACTCCGGCACGGCCGTCTATCGCAACACCTTCCGCCTGACAGCTGCACAGTTGGTTCATACGCGCATCGACCTCTCTCTGGGGCAGGTCTTCCATTTAGCCGAAGTAGAGATCAATGGCCAATCGGCGGGAGTCTGGTGGTGTCCGCCTTACGAGCGTGAGGTGACGCAGCTGCTTCACGAGGGCGAAAACACGCTGGAGGTGAGCGTGACAAACCTTTGGCCGAACCGCCTGATTGCCGACCTGCGCGAGTCGCCGTCCGATCGCCTCACGCGCACGAACCTGCTCGGGCGCTACACGAGCGAATCGCCCTCCACCATCTCCGGCCTACTGGGCCCCGTGCGCCTGATCATCCGCCCGATCAAGCGGCCGTAAGAGCGAAGGATTAAGGAGCTATTAGGAAATTCCCTTTGGGTTATTCGGACTGCCTTTCCCCTTTTCTGTACGTTTGCCCACCGAATAAACCCCTTATCGTTTTACTCTATCGGGCGGACACATAGGCCCGTCCCTACTACCTATGATTTACAAACGGATCCTACTCAAGTTAAGCGGCGAGTCGCTCATGGGCGGCCGCGCTTACGGCATCGACGAGGTGCGCCTCGGGGAGTATGCCAAACAGATTAAAGAGATCGCCGACCGAGGCATCGAGATTGGCATCGTCATCGGCGGAGGCAACATCTTCCGCGGACTTACCGGAGCCGCCAAAGGCTTCGACCGCGTCAAGGGTGACCAGATGGGCATGCTCGCCACCGTCATCAACAGCCTCGCCCTGAGCTCCGCGCTGGAGGCCTTCGGGGTAGATGCGGATGTGCTGACGGCCGTTCGCATGGAGCCCGTGGGCACCTATTACAGCCCCTCGCGAGCCGCCGAGCTGATGCGCGAAGGCCACGTCGTGCTTATGGCCGGCGGCACGGGAAACCCCTTCTTCACCACCGACACGGCAGCTGCACTGCGCGGCATTGAGATCGGCGCCGACGTGCTGCTGAAAGGCACCCGTGTGGATGGTATCTACACCGCCGACCCTGAGAAGGACCCCACAGCTGTAAAGTTTGATTGCATCACCTTCGACGAGATATACTCCCGCAACCTGCGCGTGATGGATCTCACGGCCACAACGATGTGTAAGGAAAACAACCTGCCGCTCGTGGTCTTCGACATGGACACGCCTGGCAATCTCAAGCGCGTGCTCGCAGGCGAAAGCATCGGCACACGCGTCAACCTGTAAACCCCACCCGGGGGCGGACACATAGATCCGCCCCTACTTGTAACTACTTGGGCGCCTACAAGGGGCACCCCTACTACCGCGCTGTCAGGCGCATAACTACCCCAGACTACTTATAACTACTCATCATATGGCAGCAACAGACACCAAACAAATCATCAAGGACGCCGAGGCGAAGATGAACGCCGCCGTCCGCCACTTAGACGACGAGCTGGCACGCATCCGCGCAGGCAAAGCCAGCCCTCGCATTTTAGACAATGTGCGCGTGACCTACTATGGCAACCCTGCGCCACTCTCCAACGTGGCCTCCGTCACCACCCCGGACGCCAAAACGATCCTCGTCACCCCGTGGGAGAAGTCCCTGCTGAAGGAGATCGAAAAGGCCATCCTCGCCTCCGACGTGGGCATCACCCCGGAGAACAACGGCGAGGCCATCCGCCTCGGCATCCCCCCGCTCACCGAGGAACGCCGACGCAGCTTGGCCAAGGGCGCCAAGCAACACGCCGAGGCCGCCAAGGTCAGCATCCGCAACACCCGCCGCGAGACCATCGATGTGATCAAGAAGGCCGTGAAGGACGGTACGCCCGAGGACGTCGGGAAGGACGCTGAGGCCGAGGCGCAGAAGGCGCACGACAAGTTCGTCAAGAAGGTGGACGAACTCTACGCCGCCAAGGAGAAGGAGATCATGACGGTCTGAACCGCCCCCGAACACCACTCATGTATGGCCTTGTCATTAAGAACACCGGCAGTCATTATACGGTTCGTATCGACGGCAGCCGGTGTCTCAATTGTAAGATCAAGGGTGTCTTTCGCATCAAGGGCATCCGCACCACCAACCCTGTGGCCATCGGCGACCACGTCACCGTGGAGCCGGCAGAGAACGACGCTGACACAGCCTACATCACGGCCATCGCGCCCCGCCGCAACTACATGATCCGCCGCGCCTCGAACCTCTCCAAGGAATCGCACATCCTCGCTGCCAACATCGACCTCGCCCTCCTCGTCGCCACCATCGACTATCCGCAAACCACTGCCACCTTCATCGATCGCTTCCTCGCCACCGCCGAGGCCTACACCATCTCCGCCCTGCTCGTCTTCAACAAGACGGATCGCTACGACGCCGATGCCCGCTGCACGCTCGATGAACGCATCCGGCTCTATACGGCCATCGGATACGACTGCCTCCGCGTCTGCGCCCTCACAGGGGAAGGTGTCGACGCACTGGCCAAGCGCCTGCACGGGAAGATCACGCTCCTCGCCGGCCACTCGGGCACGGGCAAGTCTACGCTCATTAATAGCCTGCTGCCGGAGGCTGACTTGCGCACGCAGGAGATCTCCGAATACCACCGTACGGGCGTTCACACAACAACTTTCTCCGAGATGCTCCCCCTCTCTGACGGCTCGGGCTATCTGATTGACACGCCGGGCATCAAGGGCTTCGGCACGATAGAGATGGAGGGGCCCGAGGTGGCACACTATTTCCCGGAGATCTTCCGCGCATCGGCCGAATGCCGCTTCAGCAATTGCACGCACACGGGCGAACCCGGCTGTGCCGTCCGTCGCGAGGTGGAGGCCGGCGCCATCGCCCCCTCGCGTTACCGCAGCTACTTGAACATCCTCCAAGACGCCGACGGCAGCAAGTACCGCGAGGCGTATTGACCCGGGGGCGATTATTCATTATCAATGACCCATGGTTATGGCTTGGTGGCATAGAAGAGGCGCATCATCACCCCGGTGCCGGTGCTCTTTTAGTTTTTAGTTTTTCGTTTTTAGCACCCTATGATAGACCCTGTAACGAAAGAACGCATCCTACAGGCGGCGCACATCGTCGATGTCGTCTCAGACTTCGTCACCCTGCGCAAGCGGGGCGTCAACTTCGTCGGCCTCTGCCCCTTCCATGCCGATAAGCACCCTTCCTTCTACGTCTCGCCCGCCAAGAACCTCTGCAAATGTTTCGCCTGCGGCGAGGGCGGATCGCCCGTATACTTCATTATGAAGCATGAGCAATTAGGATACTACGACGCCCTGCGCTATCTGGCCAAGAAGTATCACATCGAGATCCGCGAGCGGGAGCTCACTGACGAGGAACGCCAGGCACAGGATGACCGCGAGAGCATGTTCATCCTCAATAGTTGGGCGCAGAAGTACTTCACCTCCTGCCTCATGGAACACGAGGAGGGGCGCACCATCGGCTTGCCCTACTTCGCCCAAAGAGGATTTCGCGAGGAAACCATCCGAAAGTTCCAGCTCGGCTACGGATTGGAGCGCCGCGATGACCTCTACCGCACGGCCCTCGCCAAGGGATATAAGAAGGAATACCTCGAGAAGACGGGCCTCGTCTCCTTCTACGAAAATGGGGACGCCACCGACCGCTTCCGCGGCCGCGTCATCTTCCCCATCCACACGATGAGCGGCAAGGTAGTGGGCTTCGGCGGCCGCATCCTTGACACCACCAAGAAGACGGGCAAATACCTCAACTCGCCCGAGAGCGAGATCTACCACAAGAGCAGCGAACTCTACGGCCTCTACTTCGCCAAGCAGGCCATCGTGAAGGCCGACAAATGCTTCTTAGTGGAGGGATATACGGACGTCATCTCCATGCACCAGTCCGGCATTGAGAACGTCGTGGCCTCCTCTGGCACCGCCCTCACGAAGGGGCAGATCCACCTCATTCACCGATTGACGAACCACATCACCGTGCTCTATGACGGCGACGCGGCAGGCATCAAGGCGGCCATCCGGGGCATCGACCTGCTCCTCGAGGAGGGCATGAATGTGAAAGTACTCCTCCTGCCCGACGGCGAAGACCCGGACTCCTTCGCCCGCTCGCGCAACGCCTTCGACCTTTCGATGTACATCAATAAGCATGAGGCCGATTTCATTCGCTTCAAAACACAACTCCTGCTCCGCGAAGCCGAGGGCGACCCCATCCGCCGCGCAGCCCTGATCACGGACATTCTGCAATCCGTAGCCCTCATCCCGGACGCCATCAAGCGCTCCGTCTACCTGCAGGAGTGCAGCCGCATGATGGACATCAAAG
>CAUPYF010000087.1:0-7270 GCA_963515435.1 uncultured Tannerella sp.
CGAAGAGGCCGGAGTTCCAGAAAAATTCGCCGCTGTCCATGAAGACTTGCGCCAGTTCGCGGTTCGGTTTTTCGGTGAAGGTCTTGACGCGGCAGAAGTCGCCCTGGTGCATGTCGCTGCTTTGGATGTATCCGTAGCCTGTTTCGGGTCGGGAGGGCTTGACGCCGAGGGTGACCAGGGCGCGGTTGTCGGCCACGAAGTCGAGGCTCTTACGGACGGCGTCAAGGAACTCGTCCTCCTTGAGGATCAGGTGGTCCGAAGGGGCCACAACGATGTTTGCCTTCGGGCAGCAGGCCTTGATGCGATAGGAGGCGTAAGCGATGCAGGGCGCCGTGTTGCGCCGGGCGGGCTCGGCCAGGATTTGGTCGTCAGAGAGGAAGGGCAGTTGCTCCTTGACTAAGTCAACGTAGCGCCGGTTGGTGACGATGTAGATGTTTTCCTTGGGGATGATTTTCGCAAAGCGATCGACCGTCATTTGCAGGAGCGAGCGCCCTGTTCCGAAGAAATCGAGAAATTGTTTCGGCCTGTTTTCCCGGCTGAAAGGCCAGAAGCGGCTGCCGATGCCGCCGCCCATAATCACGCAATAATTATTATTCATAGTGAGGTTTTCATTCTGTGCGGCAAAGGAAAGGAAAGAAACGGAGATCACTTGGGGCGCTGAGACGAAGCTTTTCGCCGCTGAGATGATCCGTTTTAGGTTCCGGACGTAAAAATATACGTCGGGGGACGTATTCATATAGGCTCGGAACGTAGAAATATACGTCGAGGGACGTATTCGTTAGGCTCGGAGTCGAAATTTTTAGGTTCCGGACGTGAAAATATACGTCGGGGGACGTATTCGTATAGGCTCGGAACGTAAAAATATACGTCGAGGGACGTATTCGTTTCGACTCCGGACATAAAAATTGCGTCATCAGGCGTAATCGTCTCGACTCGAAGCGTAAATGGATCGTTGATGGACGTATTTGTTTCGACTCCGGACGTAAAAAATGCGTCATCGGACGTATTCGTTTCGACTCGAAGCGTAAATGAATCGTTGATGGACGTATTCGTTTGGCCTGCGAGATGGAGCGAACCCTACCGGAGATGGTCCGACAGGGCTTGCTCTATCTTTGCCGCGTATCGAGGCGGGACGTTTCCCCCCTGATACGCCTATTCATCCTTACGTACCTTATATATGTGGCAAGAAATTATCGTTATCCTCATCGGCTTGGCCGCGTTTGGCTTCGCCGGATGGAAGTGCTATTTGTTTTTTAAGGGAAAAGGCGCCTCATCATGCGGCTGCTGCTCGGGGTGCGAGGTGTCAGACGCGCTCAGGACTTCGGGTCATACATGCTGTTCCACCAAGCCGGCTGGCCCTTCAGCCAACGATCGAAAAAGGCGAAAATCGAGTGGTTCCACTTCACCCGCTTGTTGTAGTCGATGATGAAGTGATTCTCACCCTTGACTTGCACTAACTCGACGGGCTTGCCGAGGATCTTGAGCGCGACGTACATCTGGACGCTTTGTCCGGGGGGCACGTTCGTGTCCGATGTCCCGTTGATGAGCAGGATCGGGGTGTTGATTTTGTCGGCGTTGAAGAGCGGGCTTTGGTCGACGTAGAGCGCCTTGTTGTTCCAGGGATAACTGCCGGCGCTGGCGGCTGTGCTGTAGGAGTAGCCCCAGTAGCCCTCGCCCCAGTATCCGGCGATGGAGCTGATGCCGGCGTGCGAGACGGCGGCGGCGAAGAGGTCGGTACGCGTTTGTAGGTACATGGTCATGAAACCGCCATAGGAGGCGCCGATGCAGCCCACCTTCTTGCCGTCGACGAAGGGGTGGTCGGCGATGAACTTGCGGGTTCCCTCGATAATGTCGTCCGAGGTGCGTTTGCCCCACGCGTTGACGTGGAGGGCGGAGAACTTTTGCCCGAATCCGATGGCGCCGCTGGGCTGGAGCTCATAGACGACGTAGCCGAGGGAGGCGTAGACGTGCAAGGGGTAGCGGCCGCCGAAGTTGCGCGTGACCGGGAGTGTGCCGCCGTAGTAGGACACGATGAGGGGGTACTTCCGGGCGGGGTCGAAGTCGGGCGGCAGGTAGTAGAAGCCCTTGATTTCTTGGCCGTCGGAGTTGGTGAAGTTCCAGTCCGTGACGGGGCTGAGCTTCAGCTGGGCCAGGTGCTCGGCGTAGGGATCGGCTATGCGGAGGGTCTTTTTCGTATTCAGGTTATAGGTGTATGCGCGGGTGGAGTTCATGAGTCCCTCGCCGGTGTAGGCCATGATGGGCGCTTGGTCGGCGATGTCGAAGGCGTGGATGACGTCCTCTTGGCTCGGTAGTCTGTTGAACTTCTTCGCGGCCACATCGTAGGCGTAGACGTAGACGTGATCCTCGTCGGCCACTTCAAAGTAGATCGTGCGTCCGTCGGCGCTCCATTTGGCGTTTGAGATACTCGGATCGAAGTCGTGCGTGAGCGGCTCCACCTTTTTCGTGGCCACGTCCATGAGAAAGGCTTGCACATCGTAACTGTTGGCCGTCTGGCCCTTATCGACATTCAACCCGATTCTACCAAAAGCCTCCGGTGCGCCAAGGAAGAGCACTTTGCGTCCGTCGGACGAGAACCAAGCCTCGGTGGCATGCGCAGAGCGTGTGCAGAGCGTGTCGGTGCGCATGGTTCGGAGGTCGAGGCGATAGTAGGAGGTCACAGAGAAGGGTTGCTCGGTGATCGTCTCGTCTGAGATGGAGAAGAGAATCGATTGACCATCACGGGCGATGTCGTGCAGCGTTGCGGTGCGTTCTCCGAAGGTCAGCTGGGTGGTGAGGCCGGTGCCGATGTCGTAGCGGTAGATGAAGGTCAGGGGCACAGCGCCCCCGGTTCGGTCGGTAAGGGTCTGCATGCGATAAACGTCTTCGGTCTTTTTCGGCTCATCGCCCTTGCTGTAGAAAAGCGCCTTCTCATCGGGCGAAAAGGTGACCCATTCATAGGGTACGTTGCGCGCCATCGTCTTCTCCTCAAGTGTCTCTGGATCTATGGTTATGAGATTGGACACGTTGTCATCCACCTTCGCGATGTAGAACAGGCGCTCCGTCTTCGGCATCCACCCGAGGGCGTATTTGTCATTATCGGGAGCGATCGTGACGCGTCTGCCGGACTTCATGCTGTAGAGTTCCTTCGGATGCGTGGTGTGTTCGCCGTGACTGTCAGTGTAGGTCAGTAAGACGTAGTTCCCCATGGGTGACATTTTCGCATCATAGACACGCTTGCCTTTGATCGCGTCGTCGAGTTCGATGGGTCTCTTACCACTCTCCCAGGTGGAGAGCTTCATGTCCTTGGCCGTCGAGTCCGATTCGAGGGCAATTTTCAAAGCCGATTCCGTCTTTGCATCAGTCGGCCGCAGCAGCTTGATCACCACACGGTTCGTCTCCGGATAGGGCGTTAGCGTTGTCGACACTTCCTTAGCCTCCTTCCGTCCATTCTCCGCCGTCGTTTTAGTGGCCACCGATTTACCATTCACGAAAAGCTCGGCCAAGTCAGGCGTCGTCACAGTCACCTTCACCTTCCCATACCGATCCCCCCTCACATAGAAGGCGAAGAGCTGCACGGAGGCGTCTTTCTCCGCCCTCCCGACACGGAAGAAACCGTCAGTATCGGCTTCATACTTTTGATTGAATCCCGTCTGTTCGGGGATGGTTAATCCCAACTTCAGAAGCTTTTCTGTCCCGAATACCTCCTTGTCTTGCTTTGCCGGGTCAACCATAAGCGGAGCCCGGACCTCCAGAGGCGTTGTCGCTAAGATCTTTTTCAGGGTCTTGTTCTGTGCAAAACTGGCTGTCACACATGAGGCAAGCAGTAAAACCACTTGCATCTCACGTATTATCAAGTCCTTTTTCATCATGATATTCCTGTTTCTGTTGTGTTTTTGCGAATAGATAATGGGTATGAAAAAAGCCGGCGGAAAGAGATCCGTCGGCTTTTCTCTGATATAAGGGGAGATGGGATGCGTTTATTTGTTATCCGTATTCATGATAACAACGCGGTTCCAAGCATTCTCAGCATACGGCTGAACCGTGTCGCCCATCCACTCGATGGAGATGTTGTCGGACGAAACGCCGTACTTGTCGATCAGACGCTTAGCGACGGCTCTTGCACGTCTTTCGGAGATTCCCTTGTTGTAGTCCGGGTTACCCGTCTTCTTGTCTGCATAACCTACCAACTTGATCGGCAAGTTGTACTTCTTAGCGTACTCAGCCGTGTTGAAGATGCTGATCTCTTGGTGCTTGTCGATCTTCGCGCTGTTCAGGCGGAAGTATACGACGTTCTCCAGATTCTCCTTCTGCTCAGCAACTTCCGGGCATTTCGGGCATTCGGGGCAGAACTCCGGACGCTTGCTCAGTTCAGCATTCTCTTCACGCAGTCTGTTGATCTGATCGTTCAGGTCGTTCAGCAGATTGTAATCCATCGGTTCGATTACCTCAAATTCCTTTCTGCCCAGATTGAAGTTCAAGCCCAGCATAGCCTGTACGGTGCGATCGTAACGGGGCCGCGCATGCGAATCCCAGTTCCAGTGTTCGCCCAGCAGGGTGTACTGTCCTTCCAAGAACAAGTCTACGCGCTTGGAGAGGCGGAACATGAACTGTGCACCACCATTAAGAGAGGCGGATTCAGCTCTCGGGAAACTTGTGTGAGTGTTCTCATCCGTGTAGCCCGGGCGCAGAGCATAACCGAGACCTACGAACGGAATGAAGCGGAATACTTTGGCTTCTTTGTACGGGGCAAAGAAGTTGGTCATGTCCCACATCAAGTCAATGTGAGGATTGATCCACCAAAAGTTCTGAGCGTTGTCGCTCTTGTAATCCGTTACATAGCTGTAGTTCTTCATCTTGCCACCGTTCACTTGCAAACGAAAAGCTAAATACGGATTGTACCACTTGCCGACGGAGATGGCGCCCGAGGGAGCTACGCGATCCATAAGATCTGCGTTGCCATTCAAGTCGCCAAACAGGACGTTTGCGCCACCTGACAACGAGATGAACACGTTATCCGTAGCCTTGTTCTTCTTGAAATTCGTTTTCGAACCTCTCTCTGTACTGAAGCCAACCTGTGGCTCGTACTTCTGCGCAGAAACTGCTAATGCAGAACCGAATAATACAGCTAAAAGTAATGCCTTAGTCTTCATAATCTATTCATTTTCTTATTAAACAATCTTCTATTCCTATCTCTTGTTAATCTTTCACCTTAACTCATTCTTTATCTCTCAATTATTGGCGGCAAAGGTAAATGTTTTTTCATCCCGGACAAATTAAACAGGTGCTTCATCCTGAAGATCTGAACAATTATCTCGCTCGTTTTTTTACTCTTCATGTTTCAATTTTCACATGCATCATTCTGTTTGAAATGGGGCGGGGAGGTAGGCTCTTCTTCCTTTAACCCGTAGTCTTCCCTTTCAACAGATCAAACAGGTATTGCCCGTAAGGGTTTTTTGCCATCGGTGCGGCATTTCTTTCCAGTTGCTCCGCGTCAATCCAGCCTTGCCGATAGGCGATTTCTTCTACGCAGGCGATCTTGAGGCCTTGGCGCTTCTCGATGACTTCGACGAAGGTGGAGGCTTCGGCCAGGGAGGCGTGTGTGCCGGTGTCAAGCCAAGCGAAGCCGCGGCCGAGGAGCTCCACTTTCAGGCGGTGCTTGCGGAGGAAGGCTTGGTTCACGGTGGTGATCTCTAACTCTCCGCGGGCTGAGGGCTTGATGTGGCGGGCGATGTCGACTACTTCGTTGGGATAGAAGTAGAGGCCGACTACGGCGTAGTTTGATTGGGGATGTGCTGGTTTTTCCTCGATGCTGAGGACGTTGCCCTGATGGTCGAACGTCGCTACGCCGTACCGTTCGGGGTCGTTGACGTAATAACCGAAAACGGTTGCGTTTTGTTTTTCAGTTACGTTGGAAACGGCGCTTTTTAACATTTGGGTGAAGCTCTGCCCATAGAAGATGTTGTCGCCAAGGACGAGGCAGACGTCGTCATTTCCAATGAATTCGGCGCCGATGAGGAAGGCTTGTGCCAGGCCGTCGGGGGAGGGCTGCTCGGCGTAGGAGAAGCGGACGCCCCAGTCGCTGCCGTCGCCGAGGAGGCGGCGGAAGGAGGAGAGGTCGTGGGGGGTGGAGATGATGAGGATCTCGCGGATGCCAGCCAGCATGAGTACGGAGATGGGGTAGTAAATCATGGGCTTGTCGTACACGGGGATCATCTGCTTGGAGATGCCTTTGGTGATGGGGTAGAGGCGTGTGCCGGAGCCTCCGGCTAATACGATTCCTTTCATTCTTGATTTTTTACTGTTTAGGGGCAGCCGCTTGGCCGGCACGAGGGATAACAAAGTGCGTGCCAAGATTTGCTTCCAGTAATGGGCTATTTCAGTTTATCCCAGCGGGGCGGTGTGAGGCAGATGTATGCCATTCCTGTCAGGCTGTCTGTCGTTTCTATGCTTTGGGGCAGCGTAATGAGCCTCAATTAGTCGTTAGGGACAATCGACGCCTTTTGCCGATAGGTGTAAGGGGGCATATCGGGGGGGCGTCAAAAAAACGAAGGCCGAAATCAGCGATTTCAGTGCTTTGTAAAAAAACAAAGGCCTAGAATCAGTGATTTCGGCACTTTGTAAAAAAACAAAGGTCTGGAATCAGCGATTTCAGCGCTTTGTAAAAAAACAAAGGTCTGGAATCAGCGATTTCGGCACTTTGTAAAAAAACAAAGGCCTGGAATCAGCGATTTCGGGGTCATGTAGAAAAACAAAGGTCGAAATCAGTGATTCCAGTGCTTCGACAAAAGAACGAGGTTAGCCTAAGAAGTATGCGGAAGCCAACAACGGTCTTCCGCATACTTATTTATAGAGAAAAGAGGGAGAGGGGTTCAGCCTCCGAAGTTGTCGTACATGAGGTTCTCGGGCGGGACACCGAGGCTGTCGAGCATGCCGGCTACGGCTTTCGACATGGGGCCGGGGCCGCACATGTAGTACTCTATGTCTTCGGGCGCGTCGTGATCCTTGAGGTAGGTGTCATGCAGGACGTTGTGGACGAAACCGGCCGTGTACTTCACGCCTGCAGCATCGGCGGCGGGGTCGGGGCGGTCGAGGGCGAGGTGGAAGGAGAAGTTAGGGTATTCCCGCTCGATTTCGAGAAAGTCCTGAAGATAGAAGACTTCGTTCAGGGCGCGGGCGCCGTAGAAGTACGACATCTTGCGGTCGCGTGTGTGGAGCGTCTTGGTCATGTGCATGATCTGTGCGCGCAGGGGAGCCATACCGGCACCACCGC
>CAUPYF010000088.1:0-7242 GCA_963515435.1 uncultured Tannerella sp.
GTTGGTGACGTAACCTACATGCAGCTCCTCGGGGAAATAGCCCTTCCACACGGGGGCGAACATCTTGCGCGACACGATGCCGTGCAGGTAACTGACACCGTTGGCCTCCTGACAGGTGTTCAGCGCGAAGGTGCTCATGCAGAACTTCTCCGGGCTGCCCGGATTCGTGCGCCCCATGTCGATAAAGTCATGCCAACTGATGCCGAGCTTCTCGGGGAACTCGCTCATGTACTTGCCGAAGAGCGACTCCTCGAAGTAGTCGTGGCCAGCGGGCACGGGCGTATGCACCGTATATAAGGACGACGCGCGCACGACCTCCAAGGCCTCGTTGAAGTCTAACTTCTCGTTGTGGATATAATCCACGAGCCGCTGCACGTTGATCAGCGCCGCGTGCCCCTCGTTGCAGTGATAGACCTGCTGCTTGATGCCTAATTTGTTCAGGAGCAGGATGCCGCCGATGCCGAGGAGGTACTCCTGCTTCATGCGGTTCTCCCAGTCGCCGCCGTAGAGCTGATGCGTGATGGAGCGGTCCCACTCGCTGTTTTCGGGGATGTCCGTATCCATTAAATATAAAGGTACGCGCCCGACGCTCACCTTCCAGACGTGCGCATAGACGGTGCGTCCGGGGTAAGGTACTTCGAGCACGAAGGGCTGATTCGTGCCCACCATCACCTGCTGGAGCGGCAGGGTCGTAAAGTTCTGCGGCTCATAGTTGGCGATCTGTTGGCCGTCCATGGCCAGCGTCTGCGTGAAGTAGCCGTAGCGATATAGGAACCCCACGGCCGTCAGGTCTACGCGGCTGTCGCTGGCCTCCTTCAGGTAGTCGCCGGCCAGCACGCCGAGGCCGCCCGAGTAAATCTTCAGCACGTTCGTCAGGCCATATTCCATGCTGAAATACGCGATGGAGGGTTTCGTGGTGTCAGGCGCGGCCGCCATGTAGTCCCTAAAGCGCTTGTAGACGTAGTCTATTTTCAGCATCAGTTCGTTGTCGGTCAGTATTTCTTCGATCCTTCCCTGGGGCAGCTCCTGAAGCAGCAGCACGGGGTTGCCCTCGGTGGATTTCCACAAGTCGGGAGAGATTTCGCGGAAAAGTTTAGCCCCTTCGTAATGCCACACCCACCAGAGGTTGCTGGCGATTTCATACAAAGGGGTTAATTGCTCCGGAAGTTTAGAATGCGAGTAGACATCTCTCCAAATAGGATCGTTGGATTGTTTCGATTGAATCTTCGTCATCTATGAAATGTGTTTTGAGTTAGATGCTGCAAAAGTAGAGTGAATTGGCCCCTTTGCAAAAGTGGCTTCGCCGACCTTATTCAGCGCTATGGGAATCTCGGCAGACATTTTGCGAGCCTAACTCCACCGGAACATCCCGGCTGGAGCTTCCCGCCCTTTTTCTGTTTCAATGGTACTGTTTATGATAGAAACAATGGTCAAAACTTTTTATGTCTATTATTTCGATTATAAATAGATTGTCAAATCTGTTTTCCATTATGTATATAATATAATCATAATCGTGTGCTTGTTTTGTCTCTTGTATTTATTATATACAATGGTTGTTTATGATTTTAATATCTGTTTATGATATAAATTGTATGTGAATACATTTTGATTGTCTGTTTGTAAGAAAATCGAATTGTATATTCATTTATGACCTCTTTTTATTACCTAAATAGTTGATGTAATTTCATTTGTATAATGAATTTTGACAATAAACAGCTATACAAATTATTTATTCGTAGAATTTATGATAAAAACAGATGCTGAAAAATTTCATATATTGTGTTTCAATCATAGACAGAAGTTGAATATTTTTCGACGCGTTATTTTTATTATACACATAGTGTAAAATCGTTTGGAGATACTGTTTTGATTATAAACAGTAATCAAACGGCAGAGGAAAAAGTCGGAAGAGTAGCTGCTGGGATATATCGGGAGTTAGGGAAGGGCTGCGAAGGCTTTGACACGCGCCTCCGACCCTGCGGGATTCGCCGCGGAGGGGCTGCTCCACAAAGACCGCTTGAAAGTTTTCCTACTTTTGACCCCGTCGATCGGCAATCTGTTCTCCCCATATCAAATGGTAGAAGAGAAGGTCGAAAATGCCACCGACTCATTCCATTTTTTGAATGATACACAATAAAACATCTGCACAACAAGCGAAGTGGTGAAAAAGGGATCAATGAAGAACAAGCTGTGGAGCGTGCTGATCGTCTCCATCATCTGCACGCTGTGGGGCGCACCGCAGCTGCAAGCGGGCAAGAAGACTTTTACTGTAGTGATCGACGCCGGCCACGGTGGGCGCGACCCCGGCGCCAGGGGACGCAGGACGAACGAGAAGAACGTCAATTTGGCCATTGCCAAAAGGCTTGGCGAGATGATCGCCGACGGACACAAGGACGTGAAGGTGATCTACACGCGGACGAGCGACAAGTTCGTAGGGCTCGAGGAGCGTGCCAACATTGCCAACCGCAACAACGCCAACTTATTTATCTCTATCCACACCAACTCGCTGAAGCGGGGCAGCCCTGTCCGAGGCACGGAAACGTACACCTTGGGACTGGCGCAGACGAAGGAGAACTTGGAAGTGGCCATGCTGGAAAACTCCGCCATCCTGCTCGAAGACAACTACAAGAAACGCTACGAAAATTTCAACCCGAACTCCTCAGAGTCGTACATCATGTTTGATTTGATACAGAATAAAAACATGGCACAGAGCATTGCCTTTGCCACTGAGATACAGCGCGGATTCGAGCAGGCAGGGCGAAAGAATCGCGGTGTGAGGCAGGCCGGATTCCTCGTGCTGAGGGCTACGAGCATGCCCAGTGTGCTCGTAGAGGTGGGCTACATCTCCAATCCTGCGGAGGAGCGTTACATGGATTCCGAAAAAGGCCGTGCAGAACTGGCACACGCCATCTATAATGCCTTCGGGCGATACAAACGAAATTACGACCGCAAGCAGGGCGAAGGCTCAAGACGGGGCGCGACAGCCGAAAAGAGAAAGGAGGAAGCGAGATCCAGCGCTGCAAGATCGAACCGACGGACGTCGTCGTCAAGCGTGGAGGTGCAGTTCGACGGGCCCGCCCGGACGGTGGTGGGCGAAAGCCGAAGCACCACTGACACGAACGATCACAGCGAGATGGTGGTCTACAAGGTGCAGATCCTGACGTCTGACAAGCCCCTCCCGGACAATGCCAGGGCTTTCAAGAGCCGCCGCACGAGCTACTATCGCGAGGGGAACCTCTATAAATACACCTGCGGCGAATCGTCGGATTTCAAAGAGATACAGCGGCTTCACCGGGAGCTTTTGAAAGACTTCCCCAACGCCTTCATCATCCGCATGAAGGACGGGAAGCGACTGAAATAAACACAGAGAGGAATATTTCTATTAAGGACAAATGAAGATGAAGTTTACTAAGGAGGTAACGATCGGCATCGTCACGATCATCAGCCTCACATTGCTCTACATGGGCGTGAACTACCTGAAGGGGATCAACCTCTTTCGCCCTGTCAATCGCTACTACGTGGCCTGCTCGAACGTGAAGGACTTGACCATTTCAAGCCCTGTCTATGTCGAAGGGTTCAAGGTCGGGTTAGTGAGAAACATCATGTACGACTATTCGACTACGGGTCGGATTCTCGTTGAGATCAACCTCGAAAAGAGCATGCGCATCAACCGGGGTAGCTATGTGGCGTTGGAGAAAACGCTCCTCAGCGGCGCCGAAATGCACATCCAACTCAATAAATATGTGGACGAGTACCTGCAATCGGGCGACACGATCGAGGGTCGGCAGCCGGAGGATCTGATGTCGACCGTGCAGGACGAAATGCTGCCGCAGGTGATGGCACTCCTACCTAAACTCGACTCCATCTTGGCGGGCTTGCAGGTGTTGGTCAACCATCCCGCCTTAGGGCAGTCATTGGAGAACATCGAGCGGACTACGGCCGGGCTGGAGCAGTCCTCCCGCCATCTGAACCGCCTGCTACAAAAGGACGTGCCCGCCATTGCAGGCAACCTCAACACGGCCTCGGAAAACTTCTCCGCCCTGAGCGGCGACTTGCGCACGCTGGACTTGAAAGGCACGGTGACGTCGCTCAACCAAACCGTCGGCAACCTGAACCAAACGACAGCCAAGCTGAACGCGAAGGATAATTCGATGGGGCTGCTGCTAAACGACACGTCACTCTACAACAACCTTAATCGTACGCTTGGGAGCGCCAACAGTTTGTTGATCGACTTCAAGGAGCACCCGAAACGCTACGTGCGCTTCTCGCTCTTCTGACCGCGCTGCCACCGCACAAAAAATCCCCCCTTTCGCCACACTTCGGCGGGAGGGGGGATTTACTTATGGGGATGCAGCCTAAAGCTGCGTACCCGTCTTTATCGCTCCATGTTCAGTGCGACCTCGATTTTGGTCGACTTCTCAATGACATTGGCAAGCCCGGTTTGCAGACCAGCTAATACCTGAGGCGGGATCTTCGACCCGGCCATTGCGAGGATGGCAGGCAGGTAGGTACGCATGGACTTGATCGTCTCCGTGTCAAAGTAGAAGCGGGCGCTATTGCCGCTGATCGTGTAGCGCATGAGGATGCCCTTGCCAAGCACCGCCTTGACCTGCGCCAGTGTCTGCGCGTCGAGCCCCTTCAGTTCGGAAAAAGTCTTGTCGGTGAAGTAGAGCATCAGGCGGCCGTTACCCTCATCCTTGTACGTGGCGTAACCTTCAGACACGGCTGTAGTTTTCTTCGTCGCATCCTTATAGACGGTGGATTGGATTTTACCGTCGGACGTCAGGGTGACGTCTTTCAGCGCATTGCCTACCATGTTTCCAAGCATCGGTGTGAGGTATGCCGACAGCATACTGGTGGTGAACTTCTTCCCCATGACCTCAAGCGTCACATCGTTCGGGGCTTCCCAGACGACGTCCATTTGATTCTTTTCTTTCACTTTCCACGTACCGGTCAGGGCGTTGGTTTTCGGGTCATCGTCCTTGCCACAGCTTGCTAAAAGCAGGCCCATGCAGAGGATCATTGCTCCGTAGAGCAGATTCTTTTTCATTGTTTTTCTCCTTTCTGTTTATCAATTTTATGTCGCCGCAAAGTTATTACATTTGCCGCCGAAAAATTATTGAACCATGAAACATTATGATTTTGACGAGTTTATCGAGAGAAAAGGAACTGATTCAATTAAGTATGACGCGCTGACGGAGAACTTCGGGCAGGATGATCTGATGCCCCTTTGGGTAGCTGACATGGACTTCCGAACGCCTGACTTCATCCTCGACGCCCTGCGCAGACGTTGCGAGCATCCCGTGTTCGGATACACGTTTCCGTCCTCTGCGTATTACGATGCCATCATCCGCTGGGTGCACGACCTGCACGGGTGGGACATCCGCCGCGAATGGCTGTCTTACATCCCGGGTATCGTTAAGGGTTTTGCCTTTGCGATTGACCACTTCACCCGTCCGGGCGATAAAATCATCATTCAGCCGCCCGTTTATCATCCCTTCCACTTAGTGCCCGAGGGCATGCACCGCGAGGTGGTCACGAACCCGTTGCGGATGGTCGATGGAAAGTATGAGATGGACTTTGAGCAGTTAGAATCCATCATCGACGACCGCTGCAAAATGCTCATCCTCTCCAACCCACACAATCCCGCGGGCATCGTGTGGCCGAAGGAGATGCTGCAACAACTGGCCTCTATTTGCGTGCGTCACGGCATATTAGTCGTCTCCGACGAGATCCATGCTGAGATGGCCTTTCCCGGCTTCCGCCATCACCCCTTCCCGACCGTGTCGGACGAGGCGGCGGCGTGCAGTATCCTCTTCACGGCGCCCAGCAAGACGTTCAACATCGCGGGTATTGTTTCCTCGTACGCCATCGTGCCGAACGATCGCCTGCGCAACGACTTCTATTCGTTCCTCGAATCGGGCGAGTTCAACCACGGGACGATCTTCGCCTTTGAGGCTACGAAGGCAGCTTACACCGCGCAGGGCGCTGACTGGCGGCGGCAAATGCTGGCTTATGTGTGGAACAACGTCGAGTTTGTTGAGGACTACCTCCGTCAGCGGTTGCCGCAGGTGAAGGCGTATCGGCCGCAGGCGTCGTTTCTCATTTGGCTCGACTGCCGGGGACTGGGGCTGTCGCACGACGAACTGATCCGGCTCTTTGTCGATAAGGCACACTTAGCGCTCAACGACGGCGCCATGTTCGGAAGTGAGGGAACGGGCTTCATGCGGCTCAACATCGGCTGCCCGCGCAGCACGCTCCAAAAGGCGCTCGATCGGTTGACCGAGGCGGTTAACGGGAAATAATCATCCATAAACAACAGCAAGAGTGTGTTCCCCCCATGTGGAGCACACTCTTTCTTTTTATCCCAAAACAGAAAAGCGATGAGTTGGCGAGACTTCTTTTACTTCTCCATCGGCGAGCGGCGCGGTCTGATCTTGCTTCTCTGCCTGATCGCCATCGCGGGGATCCTCTTGATCTGGGGCGATACATTATATAATAAGACACAGGCCGAGGCAGACGCTGCGACGGAGGCATATGCCGATGAGCCGTCCGACAATGAGGCGGCAGATCGAGCGGCTTATGCCAGGCCACCATCCGACAGTCACCCGCGGCGATCAGCTTATCGGCGACCATCATCACACCCGGGTGAAAGCATGGGCGAGCGTGTGAAGCGACTGACAGACCAGCGGCCGCATTATCCACGCCGTGAGAAGCTGGCACCGGGGCAGACGATCGAGCTGAATGCGGCCGATACGGTGGCGCTGCAAAAGGTGCCCGGCATCGGGCCGTATTATGCGCGGCGGATCGTGAAGTTTCGGGCGCTGCTCGGCGGATTCGCGCGTGTGGAGCAATTGAGGGAAGTCTATGGCATCGACGCAGAGAAGTACGCTGAGTTGGCACCATGGTTCACGGTTAATGCACGGCTGATCCGCCGGCTGGCCATCAATCGGATGCCGGAGGATTCGCTGCGCCGCCATCCATATATCAACTACGCCCAAGCGAAGATCATTGTCCGCCTGCGCCACAGGAACAGCCCGATCAGCGGTTGGAGCGAGTTGTCGCTGTTGGAGGAGTTCTCCGATGCTGACCGCAACAGGCTCGAGCCGTATCTGTCATTTGAATAAAAAAGGCTCTGTAACGGGATTGTATGGGGATAGGCATTCTCTACGATTTAAGAAGGTCGGGGTAGAGGGGGCTTGGCTTTTCGTTATTCTGTTTCCTGAAATGCGAAGCCGATCT
>CAUPYF010000089.1:0-7150 GCA_963515435.1 uncultured Tannerella sp.
GCCGCCTGGGATTCAGTTACGAATTCAGCAACAACAAAAACTGGGGGAAAGACAAGCCCGTCATCATGAAAGTGTACCCCAACTCGCCGGCCGAAAAAGCCGGCCTGAAGCAAAACGACATCATCGAACGCATCAACGGCGCCCGGATCGAAGAGATCTCACCTGACGACGTCGACTCGCTCATCTCCGACCCCGAAGTGCGCGAAGTCAGGCTCACCATCCACAATTTTGACAACGCAGCGCGCGAAGTGCTCCTCGAAAAAGAGTGCTACTCCGTCAACGCCCTCAACGAGGATCAACTCGCTACGGCTTTCTCCATGTACAGCGTCGAGAACACCCACGACCGCCTCTTTATCTGCCCCTTCATCACGAAAACAACCGATGACGCTGTCGACTTTTCCCAATTCTCCACCTTCGACTTTACCGACACCGACGATAAAAGCATCTCCAAAATCGAATCCGTCATCAACAACACCCTCAAAAGCGAACTCGCCAAGAAGGGCCTACGCCAACAATCGCTCAAGCCAGACTTCGTGATCCATACTTATTATAAGTTCAACAAGAACCCCAACTTCAAAAAGAAAAGCCGCGAAACAGCCGAACAATCGCCCACCTTCCGCTACGACATCACCCGCGACAGGGTCACGAAATTCCCCTTCTACGACTCCGGAACGCCCGAAAACGAAGCCGAATACATCCTCCAGTTTGGCGTCCGCTTCATCGACCAGCGATACGTCCGCGGCCGTGTCCTTTGGGAGTGCGAAGCCAACGAGCTGATGAGCAACCCGTACTCCATCGAGGAATACGCCTCCATCCACATCCCCCTCATGTGCATGCAATTCCCCTACGTCAAATACGAGCGCAACGCGCAATTCATCCTTACAAAGAAGAACTACAACTACACCGGCCTTCGCTACAGCATCTACGAACTGAACAAGGTGGTCGACGTGGACTACGGATCGCCCGCATCCAAAGCCGGCGTCAAGCGCGGCGACATCATCGACCGCATCAACGGCAAACGCATGGATCACACCGCCGACGAGTTTACCTCCGCCTACCGCCAGTTCATCACCAACACCCTCAAGTACCGCGACAGCGGGACGCGCTTCACCAACGCCAACGGCTTCCCCAACTGCATGTTCTGGGACAAATTCAAGTATCCGCAGATCGCTAAAGTGTTTGAAAACGACAAGTACATGACCGCCTTCTCCTACCTCTATTTCTTCACTCCTTACGTCAACCCGGACGGCACGAACGTCTGCATTCTCCATCTGCGCCGTGGCACCGAGAAGTTAGAATACATCATCCGCCCTCAGCTGCGCTCCGAAAAGACGATCGAACTGAACTGATCAGCGTGTGATCTACTATCCCGACAACTTTGAACATAAACTCGGCTTCGACAAGATCCGCGAACAGATCGCCGCGCAATGCCTCAGTTCGCTTGGCAGAGAGCAAGTAGATGGCCTACGCTTCTCGCCCGATGCGGCGGTCGTAGCCGAAGAGCTGGAACAAACGGGTGAGTTTGTTCGCATTTTGCAGGGGGAGCGTGCTTTCCCTGCAAATTATTTTATAGACGTACGTCCCACGCTTAGCCGCATCCGTCCCGAGGGCACCTTCGCCGACGAATCCGAGCTGTTCGACCTCAAGCGCTCGCTGCAAACGATAGTCGACATCACGCGCTTCTTCCGGCCTGCGGACAAAGGCGAAGACGCCCGGACGGAGTATCCCGTGCTGGCCGCGATGGCCGGCCGCGTACCCATCTTCCCTGATCTTATTCGTCGCATTGACGCCATCCTCGACCGCTACGGCCGCACGAAGGACAGCGCCTCGCCTGAGCTGGCGCACATCCGCCGCGACATGGTCGCCGTCTCGGGTAGCATTTCCCGCAACCTGCAATCCATCCTCCGCTCGGCGCAGACCGAAGGCTGGGTGGATCGCGACACGGCGCCCACCCTCCGCGACGGTCGGTTGGTTATCCCCGTAGCGCCCGCCTTCAAGCGACGCATCCGCGGCATCGTGCACGACGAATCGGCCACCGGAAAGACGGTCTACATCGAACCCGAGGCCGTCGTGGAGGCGAACAACCGTATCCGCGAACTCGAAGCCGAGGAGCACCGAGAGATCGTCCGCATCCTCACCGCCTTCACCGACGAGCTCCGCCCATTCGTGCCGGACATCATCCAGTCCTACGAGTTCCTCGCCGTCATCGACTTCATTCGTGCTAAGGCCCGCTTCGCCGAAAGCATCGGCGCCATCGTTACGTTGCCCCAAGACGAACCGCTGATCGACTGGCAAGGCGCCGTGCACCCCCTTCTACTCCTCGCTCACCGCAAAGCGGGCAAGACGGTCATCCCCCTCGACCTCACGCTCGACGCCGACCGCCGACTGCTCATCATTTCCGGCCCCAACGCCGGCGGTAAGTCTGTCTGCCTAAAGACCGTCGGGCTGCTGCAATACATGCTCCAATGCGGCCTCCCCATTCCGCTTCACGAGCACTCCCGAACGGGCATTTTCGAGCGCCTCTTCATCGATATCGGCGACGAACAGAGCATCGAAAACGACCTCAGCACCTACAGCTCGCACCTGATGAACATGAAGTACTTCGTCCGCCACGGCAATGAGCGCACGCTGCTGCTTATCGACGAGTTCGGCAGCGGCACCGAACCGCTTATCGGTGGCGCATTGGCCGAGGCCCTACTCGAACGCTTCAACCGCCACCGCGCATTCGGCGTCATCACTACGCATTACCAAAACCTCAAGCAATACGCCGAGGATCACGAGGGCGTCGTCAACGGCGCCATGCTCTACGATCGCAACCTGATGCAGCCGCTCTTCCGCCTCTCCGTCGGCCACCCCGGCTGCTCTTTCGCCATCGAGATTGCCCGCAAAATCGGCCTGCCCGACGACGTCATTGCCGAAGCCTCTGAGAAGGTGGGCAGCGATTACGTCGACATGGATCGCTACCTGCAAGACATCGTCCGCGACAAGCGGTATTGGGAAAACAAACGGCAAAACATCCGTCGCCGCGAGAAGCAACTCGAGGAGCTGGCCGCGCGCTACGAACAGGATCTTGAAGACGTGAACAGTCAGCGTAAATCCATCATCACGGCGGCTAAGGAAGAGGCGCAACGCATCGTCGGCGAGGCCAACGCGCGCATTGAGAACACGATCCGCGAGATCCGCGAGGCGCAGGCTGAGAAGGAGCGCACGCGTGCCGCCCGCCGCGAATTAGACACGTTCAAAGAGACCATCAACCAAACGCGCGAGGACGACGAACGCATCGCTCGCAAGATGGAGCAGGTGCGCCACAGACAGGAGCGGCGCAAGGAGCGCAAGAAGCAGATATCCGCTGCAAACGATCCGTCAGCCGCCAAGCCCAAGGCCGAACGTCCACTCGCTGCCGGCGATGCGGTGCGCATGAAGGGGCAAACGGCCGTCGGCAGCATCTTGGAAATGCAGGGCAAGCAGGCCGTCGTCGCCTTCGGGACGATCAAGAGCACAGTGCCCACGGAGCGTTTGGAGCGCGTCGACCAGGCCGCCCTGAAGCGCGCCACGACACGCAGCGCCACCTTCCTCAGCGAACAGACGGCCGACGCGATGCATGAGAAGCGCCTGCATTTCCACCAAGACATCGACCTCCGCGGCATGCGTGGCGACGAAGCCTTGCAAGCCGTGGCCTACTTCATCGACGACGCTATCCAAGTCGGCGCCGACCGCGTCCGCATCCTCCACGGCACGGGCAACGGCATCCTCCGCCAGCTCATCCGACAGTACCTCCCGACCGTCCCCAATGTGGCCCATTTTGCCGACGAGGACGTCCGCCTCGGCGGCGCCGGCATCACCGTCGTCGACCTCGAGTAAACGAAGCCGATTGTATCGGACAATCGGCCAAGATGGATTGGTCTATGTCATCACGTTGATGACCCATTCACGTCAATTTCTGATGGGCCATAAAAAAGAGAAGTCCTTCGGGCGCGAAGCATCAACCATGTCTTTTGCCCGGGGGACTTCTTCTTTTCGTTTTCCGCCCTCAGTTTTTCCGATTACTCGGCTTGTACTTCTCCATCTCCGGCAGGTAGCGGCGGATGGCAGCAATGCGCGAGGCGTCGCTCGGGTGAGTGCTGAGCACCTCGGGCACACTCGACCCGCCCTGCGACATGCGTTGCCAGAAGCCCACGGCCACGCTCGGGTCATAGCCCGCCATCGTCATAAACACCAACCCCATATAATCCGCCTCCGACTCATGCTTGCGCGAGAAGGGCAGGATGACGCCCACCTGCGCCCCGAGCCCGAAGATGGTGGAGGCAAGCTGCTGCGTAGCGGCCGACTTCTTGCTCAGCGCTGCGTCTAAGATGGCTGTGCCATATTGCGCCACGAGCTGCTGGCTCATACGCTCATTGCTATGTTTGGCCACAGCGTGTGCCACCTCATGACCAAGCACCACACCCAGATCGTCGTCCGTCGGCGTCAGGTCGAGCAGGCCTTCGTAGACCACAATCTTCCCACCCGGCATGCAGAACGCGTTGCGCTGATCGCTCTTGACCAGATTGAACTCCCAACTAAAATTCTTCAGCTCACTCTCCATGCCATTTTGGCGGAAATACTCCTCCGTGGCCGCAGCAATGCGCCGCCCCACGCGCACGATCTTCGCCGTCTTTGCCTTATCAGACGATCGCTTTGCTTGCCTCATGTAATTGTTGTACTGCGTCAGGCTGGCCGAAAGCACCTCGGAATCAGAGACGAGCAACATCTGCCGCCGCCCCGTCAGGGGGACGACACTGCACGCCGCCACAAGTAGCACCATGCATAATCCAATGATCTTTTTCATTTCTATTCTTTTGATTAATCTGCGACAAAAATACGCTGCCACGGATAAGGGGCATGGCAGGTCGGACGTCGGAGAGAGGGGCATATACGCTTTGCAGCTTGTAACAAAGATGCTTTGCCTATCTATGTCGAACGAAATTAGTCTTTCGATGCTCAGACTTCCTTGCGCGAAGCGTCGATGCGAAGAAAGATGAAGAGAAGAATGGTGAAGCCCCAAAGGGAGGATCCGCCGTAGCTGAAGAAAGGCAGGGGAATGCCGATCACGGGGGTGAGGCCGAGCACCATGCCGACGTTGATGACGAGATGAAAGAGGATGATGGAAGCTACGCTGTAGCCGTAAACGCGGCCGAAGAGGGTGTCTTGCCGTTCGGCAAGCTGGATGAGGCGCACGATCATAATGCCGAAGAGGGAGAGAACAAGGATGGAACCGAGGAAGCCGAACTCCTCGCCGACGGTGCAGAAGATGAAGTCGGTGTCTTGCTCGGGCACATATTTAAGTTTCGTTTGTGTGCCGTTGAGGAAGCCCTTACCCAGGAAGCCACCGGAGCCGATGGCGATCTTGGACTGGTTGACGTTGTAGCCGGAACCTCCGGGGTCGTCTTCGAGGCCGAGGGAGACGCGGATGCGTTGTTGCTGGTGGGGCTCGAGGAGGTCGTTAAAAACGTAATCGACGGAGAGCATGAAGGCGACGGAGGAGAGTGCGAAAAGGGCGATGAGCGCATATTTCCAGCTGAGCTTGATGATGGCTTGGATGAGGAGCAGGAGGGTGGAGGAGATGATGACACCGACGAGCACCCATGCGAAGTTGATGGGGAGATAGAGGGAGGTGATGATGGCTAAGATGAGGACGGCGACGAGGCCGTAGAGGAGGATGCGGATAGTGAGGCGGTCGTTCCGACGAAGGCCAGCGATAAGGAACATTTCGATGATAAGGGTGAGAGAGGAGACGATGAGTTGGCCTGCAGGAGTGATGCCGAGGAGTGTGTCGTCAAACTTCATGACGGCGACAAAGAAGGTGACGGCGCAGATGGCGGAGAGGAGGAGATAGCCGGACATGCCTTCGCGGTAGAGGACGAGGGCGAAGGCGAGGAAGACGAGGGCGGATCCGGTCTCTTTTTGCATGAGGATGAAGCCCATGGGGGCGAGAATGATGAGGAGGACGAGGGAGAAGTTGCGTAGGGTGAAGAGATTAAAGTTGTCGCTACCCAAAAGGCGGGCGAGGGCGAGAGCGGTGGCGAACTTGGCGAACTCGGCGGGCTGTAGGCGGATGGGGCCAAGGACGAGCCAAGAACGGGAGCCCTTGATGTCGGGGGCGAGGAAAACGGTGGCGATGAGCAATAGGAGAAGGAGGCCGTAGAGGGGATAGGCGAAGGTCTCATAGATGTCGCGCTCGAGCATGAGTATGATGAAGCTGATGACGAAGGCGGAACCTATCCAAATCAGCTGTGATCCGGGGCGGCCAGCGGGGGCGAAAAGTCCGGTGGTATCATATTCGTAGCTGGCGCCGCAGATGCTGAGCCATCCGCAAAGCACCATGAGGACATAGATAAGAACGGTGAGCCAGTCGACGGATCGCCAGACGCTTCTTCTTTCGTTACCACTGTACACGGTTAGGCATGATTACGGTGTTAGCAATAGATTCTCCTGCGGCTTGGTTTTCGGGTGAAAGCTCGCCGTAGAAGTATCGTTCGAGCATGATGCGTGCGATGGGGACAGCCATGCGTGCGCCGAAGCCGGCGTTTTCTACATAAACGGCTATGGCGACTTTGGGGTCGTTATAAGGGGCGAAGGCCATGCACGCAGAGTGGTCTTTGCCGTGTGGGTTTTCGGCTGTACCGGTCTTTCCGCAGACTTCGATGTCGCGCATATTGAGGCCGCGGCAGGTTCCTCCGAGGACAGCCATGCGCATGCCTTGTGCAACGACGCGATAGTGTTCGGGGTCGATGCCGGTGAATTTCCGGTGGGTATATATGGAGTCGAGGGGGGCATCCTCAATCTTTTTGACCACGTGCGGAACGAGGTAGTATCCCCGGTTGGCGATCGTGGCGGCGAGGTTGCAGATCTGTAGCGGGGTGGAAAGGACTTCACCCTGCCCGATGGCTACGGAGATGATGGTGCTGGAGTTCCAGCGGCCGTGATAGAGGTTGTCGTAGACTTTGCTGTTGGGGATGTATCCACGCTTTTCTCCGGGCAGGTCGATGCCGAGTTGGTAGCCGTATCCCATGGCGACCATATCGTCTTTCCATTTGTCGAAGGCTTCCTGTACGGAGGAGTATCGGCGTCTGCTGTCGAGCATGTCATGCAGGCCCCAGCAGAAGTAGGA
>CAUPYF010000090.1:0-7128 GCA_963515435.1 uncultured Tannerella sp.
AGTAGTCCATCCCCTGCGCCACGCGGGTCTGCTGGAGGATGACCTCGGAGATCCATATGCGGTAGGGGTCGCGGGTGTCGCGCCAGGGCAGCGCGCGGCGGTGCGTGGCGTACCACCGGCGGAGGATGCGGCTCACGTCGTGATCGTGGGGCATGGGGGGGAGGACTGAAAAACTAAATATGGAAAAGGGGGGACGGCGAGCCGGGACTTCGGACAAAAAAATTACCAATGGCCTGCCGGGGAATCCGGGCTGGACCATTGACAATCAAGAGTTAACTCCAAACGACCATCGATGCTTACTCCGTGGGCAGCGTGATGTCGTCTCCGTCTTTTTCTTTCGGCTTTTTCGGTTTCTCTTCCGAAGGTTTCTTCGGGTCGGCGGGCTGCTTATCCTTACGGTCGTAGCGCTTGCGCATGTCACTGACTAAAGCCTTCACAGCGGCATCCTTTTCTCCTGCTGTTTTCAGGTAATCATACACCTCATTTGCGGCCTGCATCGCATCAACCGATGCGCCGTAAATCGTGTCATCAAGTTTTTCAAGCAGAGAGGCTACAGATGTACGGATCCCCTGTAAATCACGGATCAACGTAACGTCTTTCTTGAATTCGTCTTTCTTAAACGATGGCAGCAGATACTGCGGAAAGTTTTCCGCGCCCGTCAATGCCAAGTTGACATACTCAACGCTCTTCTACCCCATGGCATTCATCCGTCTTTTCTCGTCCGCAGGTAATGCGATAAGAAAAGGGAGTTCCGTCTCAATCTCACCGATGTGAGTTTTCGTCTTCGTGATGTTCTCAGCCGTCAATGCGGCGGAAACCAAATTCTTTACTCTTGCCATATATCAATCGTGTTAAAAATGGTGACGTAAAAGTAGTGGTGTTATAGGAATATCCGTACATGCGCTGCGCTTTCCCGCCTTTGATCGAGTGATTTTTGCTCATCGCCCAGCAAAAAAAGCTCCTTTTCCCCTGACATGCCGAGCAAGCCCGAAAGGATCTTCCTTTTTGTCTTGACACAAGAAAAGGAAGATCATCCGTGGTTTTTATTCGTTCTCTCGCGTCACCCTTCCATCCTTTAATCGATACCGCGCGCCGCTCTCCGGACACGTAGCACGCCCGTCGGCGTCGAAGTGGAGGCGATGGCCATACTCACTGACCCACCCGATCTGCCTTGCCGGATTACCTACCATCAAGGCATACGGCGAGACCTCCTTCGTCACCACCGCGCCCGCCCCGATCATAGCGTAGGCACCGATGGTATGACCGCAAACAATCGTGGCATTGGCCCCGATCGAGACGCCCCGCTCCACACGCGTAGGCCGAAACTCGCTCTTGCGCGGCACGGCGCTGCGCGGGTTGATCACGTTCGTAAACACACAACTCGGCCCGAGGAAGACGTCGTCCTCACACGTCACACCCGTATAAATCGACACGTTGTTCTGCACCTTCACGCCATTGCCCAGCACCACACCCGGCGACACGACGACATTCTGCCCGATCGAGCAACGTTCGCCCACGATGCACCCCGCCATGAGGTGCGAAAAATGCCACACTACCGTGCCGCGCCCAATGCGGCAGCCCGCATCAATCACAGCCGTCTCGTGGGCCTGATAATCTGTATTCATCCTTTCTATCATTTATATAAAGCAAAAATCGTCGGCCGGTGGCTCAGGTCAGGCTCGTTGCGCGCCCACTCCTTCACCGGCCGCGTGCGGACAAACTCGTCGGTGCACGTGAGGTTCGCCGCCACACAGAGCCGCGTCGAAGGGCGACAGGTGCGGACGAGCTCCTCAAGTAGCCGGCCGTTGCGATACGGCGTTTCGATGAAGAGCTGCGTCTCGTCGTCGGCATAGATGCGCGCCTCGAGCTCCTTGATGCGGCGCGCGCGGCGGTCGGCCTCGATGGGCAGGTAGCCGTGGAAGGCGAACCGCTGCCCGTTGAACCCCGACGCCATGAGGGCTAACAAGATGGACGACGGCCCGACGAGCGGCACCACCCGCAGCCCCTTACGTTGCGCCACAGCCACCACATCCGCGCCCGGATCGGCCACCGCCGGGCAACCCGCCTCGGACAGTACGCCCACAGGCAGCCCCTCCATGAGCGGCGACAGCATGGCCGCCACCGCCTCCGCCGGCGTGTGCTTATTGAGCTCGCTGAAATGCAACGCATCGATGTCGATCGCCGGATCGGCGCGCTTGAGGAAGCGGCGCGCCGTGCGCACATTCTCGACGATGAAATGCCGTATGCCGCGTACCACCTCGCGGTTATACTCGGGCAGCACCCGTTCGTGCGGCGTGTCGCCCACCGTGACGGGGATCAGATAAAGTGCAAGTTCCATCGGGTAGTAAATAAGCGGGATAAGAAGTAGTGAAAAATCGGGCGCAAAGAAAGGCCGCGAACTGTACACATCGGCTTTGGGCCGCGCAAAATCAGAATCATGCGGGCAAAAAAAACGTGGAGCCGGGGGCGTTTGTCGCTTTCCCGATCTCCACGTGAATGATCGCTTGATGTGTTGCTATAGCGGGATTTATACCGCTGCCGGATGGATCGCTTCCGAGGGACACGCAGCAGCGCACGAACCGCAGTCGGTGCACAGTTGCGGATTGATGTGGTAGATGTCGCCTTCCGAAATTGCCTCTACCGGGCACTCATCGATGCACGTACCACATGCAACACAATCTTCATTAATCACGTAAGCCATATTTCTTTTCCTTTTGTTGTAAGTCGGGAGCAAAAATAGGCAAATCCCTAATAATGGGGATATGAATAAGTTTTTTTTGAGTGAATGGGGAAAGATCGGGGGCGTTTAGAGTGGTTGGATATCGTTAGAGCGTGGCTCTACACCACGTTTTTTGCTGGTTTTGAACCTTTGATGGGTAAGAAGTGCGATTTATCCCCATTCTCCCCATTATATCCCCATTCGCAACCCTCTATTCAGATCTTCTTCCGCGGCGTGGTGGCCACGAACTCCTTCAGGTAGAAAGGCTCGAAGTAGGCCGTGTCGACAAAGCGCCCTTCGGCGTAGGCACGCTCGGCCATAGGCACCATTTCGGCCGCGACGGGCGTGATATGACTCAGGAACGATGCGCGCGGCGAACGGATTACCTCACGGCACTTCTCCGCTCCGTCGCCGCAGAAGCAGACGTCCGCGTCGGCCAGTACCTCAGCGAAACTCTCCGGCGTGATGATCTCCGCATGCGTCTCACGGAGCAGCTTGATATTGCCGTCGAAGAGCGTAGCGTAGACCTCCATGCGGCGGGCGTCGATCAGGGCACAATAGAGGCAGTCCGTGCGGCGGTGCACCTTCTGCGCCGTGGCGGCGATCACCTCTGGAGTAGGCACAGCGATGAGCGGCACCCCCCAACCGACGCATAGCCCCTTGGCCAATGAAACGCCGATGCGCAGCCCCGTGTACGACCCCGGCCCTTCGCTTACGGCCACAGCATCCGGCGGTGTCCCGCCCATGTGCGAGAGCGTCTCTTCGGCGATGGCTCCCGCGTAGGCCGAGTGGCTCATCGGTTCAAAAATGGTTTTGGCAAACATCACCTCGCCATCCGTTGACCAGGCTACAGAGCAGAGTTTGCCAGATGTTTCGATATGCAACAGGTTCATTTCTCTTTACGTTTTTGATGAGGGCAGCAAAAATAGATACGTTAGGGAAGGAGGCCTACCTTTGCACGCGACGAAACGGCCTGGCCAATTCCTCGGCCTGCTTCTCGCTTTCTCTAACTACTTCTGACTACCCTTTGACTACTTAATATAATATGATTCAATCAATGACCGGATTCGGAAAAGTCACCGCCGAACTGCCGGACAAGAAGGTGACTGTCGAAATAAAATCCCTCAACAGCAAACAGCTCGACCTCGCCGTGCGTGTGCCTGCTGCCTATCGGGACAAGGAGATGATGCTGCGCAACGAGCTGCTGCAAAAATTAGAGCGCGGTAAGGTGGATCTGAACGTCAGCGTAGAATACATCGGCCGGGACACCTCGGCGCGCATCAACGCAGTCGCTGTGACAGGCTATTACGAGCAGATCCACGAGTTGGCTGGGCGTCTTGGTGTCGATGAGCCCACGGACTGGTTCGCCACGCTGCTGCGGTTGCCTGAGACAGTGCGCAGCGAGGCCGGTGAAGTGGATGAGGCGGAGTGGGAGGCGGTGCATCAGGCCGTGAACGAGGCCGTGAGTCACCTCATCGACTTCCGCACGCAGGAAGGCGCCATGCTTCGGCGCGTCTTTGAGCAGAAGATTGCCACCATCAGCGAACTGCTTCGCGAGGTGGCCCCCTACGAGCAGGAGCGCGTGGAGAAAATCCGCGGCCGACTGACGGAAAACCTGAAGAAGATCAACGACGTGGAGTATGACCGCAACCGCTTGGAGCAGGAGCTGATTTATTACCTCGAAAAGCTCGACATCAACGAGGAAAAGGATCGCCTCGCGAACCACCTCGCTTACTTCCTCCGTACACTCGAGAGTGGCCACGGGCAAGGCAAGAAGCTCGGCTTCATCGCTCAGGAGATCGGGCGCGAGATCAACACGCTCGGATCAAAGAGCAACCACGCAGAGATGCAGCTCATCGTAGTGCGCATGAAGGACGTTTTGGAGCAGATCAAGGAGCAAATCCTCAATGTGCTGTAGGCGATGAAACGAGGCAAGTTGATCGTGTTCTCCGCGCCGTCCGGTTCGGGCAAGTCGACACTCATCCGGCACTTGTTGCAACAGGGGCTGCCGCTGCGCTTCTCTGTGTCGGCCACCAGCCGGCCGCCGCGCGGCGAGGAGCAAGACGGGCGGGAGTATTACTTCCTCTCGCCCGACGAGTTTCGCCGGCGCATCGCCGCGGGCGACTTCTTAGAGTATGAGGAGGTCTATCACGATCGGTTCTATGGTACCCTGCGCTCCGAGGTGGAGCGCATCCGCGAGGGCGGCTGCTCGGTCGTTTTCGATGTCGACGTGGTGGGCGGCTGTCGCATCCGCGAGCAATATGCGGGCAAGGCGCTGTCGATCTTCGTCCGGCCACCGTCGGTGGAGGTGTTGCGGAGCCGATTAGTACAACGCGGGACGGACGCGCTGGAGGTGATCGAGGACAGGCTGCGGAAGGCGGAGTACGAGTTGACGTTCGCACCGCGCTTCGATGTGGTCATCCTCAACGACGACCTCGCTGTGGCGCAGCGTGAGGTGGTGCGTGTGGTGCGTGCGTTTATTGAAGGGTAGGGGAGGGTCGGTTACGTTTTATGCCTACCGTCGGGATCTTCTCCGGGTCGTTTAATCCGATCCATGTGGGGCATTTGATGCTCGCCAATTGGATGTGCGAGTATGGCGGCGTGGATGAGCTGTGGTTCGTCGTCACGCCGCGCAATCCGCTTAAGGCACAGTCTGTGTTGCTTGACGATGCGTTCCGATTAGAGTTGGCGCGGGGGGCGGTGGAGGGCTATCCGCGGTTTCGTGTCAGCGATGTGGAGTTTGGATTGCCCAGGCCATCGTACACGATCCGCACGCTACGGGCGCTGCGCGAGGCGTATCCCGACCGACAGTTTGCGCTCATTATCGGCGCCGACAGCTGGGCGGACATGGGCCGATGGCGCGATGCGGAGGCGCTTAAGCGTGAGTTTCCGCTTGTCGTCTATCCGCGCCATGATTACCCGATTGTGATTGCGGCGGGCGAAACGGCCGACGTGCGGGCGGTGGAGGCGCCGATGGTGGAGGTTTCGTCCACATTTATCCGCCATGCAATTCGCCAGGGGCGCGACGTGCGCTTCTTCTTGCCTGAGAGCGTGCGGCGGCATCTGCCGGAACTGAGGCGACAGTTAAGGGAAATGAAAATGAATGAGTAAGAATTGCAGGGGCGATGAGATTTTTCGCCCCTACTTTTTCTCTCACCAGTCGCCGCGGCACCAGAGCACTTCCCAATGCTTTTCAGTGGCTAAGCGTTCGTTGCCGGCGCCGGTACGCCCGGGCGGGAGAGCGTCTTCGTTGAGGATGAAGATGTGTCCTGCCTCCGTTTTGTCCGTGCGGTCAGGGAGGGAGCGATAGAGATCCTCGGTGGCGGCGTAGCTGAAGTTGTTGTCGCAGCAATAGGCCGTTTGCAGGGAGTGGCAGCCGGAGAAGTCGAGGGCGGTGAGGTAGTTCTTTCCGCAGCTGAGCTCGGTCAGCCAGGCGCAGCCGCGGAGCCGGAGCTCGGCCAGTTTGTTGCGGTAACAATAGAGGACGCTCAGCTTGCGGCAGTTCGTCACGTCGAGTTGGGTGAGGCTGTTGTTGATGCAGGCGATCATCACGAGCTGCGGGCACGGCGAGAGGTCGAGGGTGGTCAGGAGATTGTCGCTACAGTTGAGGCGCTCTAAGGCGGGGCAGCGGGAGAGGTCGAGGCTGGCGAGGCTGTTGGAGTAACACTCGAAGATGCGCAGGCGGGTGCAGCCGCCGACGTTGATGTCGGTCAGGGCGTTGTCGTGACATTCGAGGCTTAGGAGCAGCGTGTCGCGGCTACAGTCGATGCCGGTGACGCCGCCGCCGTTGCTGCTGCAGTTGAAGGCGGTGATGTTGCCATGGATGGTCATCGTTTTGTCGTCGGCGATGAAGTATTGCGCGTGGGTGCGTTCAGTGCCGACGATGAAGGTCGTGTCGAGGCTTCCTGAGCGGATGTGTACGGGGGTGCTGTCGGTTTCACCGGCGAAGCTGAGGAAGATCTTGCGTCCGGGTTCGACTGCGAGGGTAATGTGTGGCGCGTTTCGCATGGAGTCGCGTTTGCAGGCGGTGAAGGCTGCGGCGGCCAGGAGCAGGGCAACTGCGAGGGGCAGGAGGTGTGTTTTAGTCTTCATGAGAGTAGTGTTGTGAGGGCGTTAGTTTTCTTTGGGGGAAAACCTGCTGCTGTTCACTTTAGTGAAGATCATCACGCGAGGAATGTCTAATTTGAATTCTTCCATAGAGGTTTTTGTTTTTATGATTAATCTATTTTCTTTATTGAAATGCACGGCGAAACTACATGTTTTTTGCCATTCAGAAAGGCTGTGATTTCGGTCTATTCACATTCTCTCGTGGCTCATTGTATCGTACAATCGCGTGAAAAAAACTTTTTCGGCTCATTGATTGAGTCAATCGCATGAAAAAAACTTTTTCGGCCCATTGACTGAGTCAA
>CAUPYF010000091.1:0-7051 GCA_963515435.1 uncultured Tannerella sp.
ACCACCTGGTTTGACCCCATTCACGGGTGCGTTTTGCCTCAAACCACCTGGTTTGGCCCCATTCACGGGTACGTTTTGCCTCAAACCACCTGGTTTGACCCCATTCACGGGTGCGTTTTGCCTCAAACCACCTGGTTTGACCCCATTCATGGAGGGCACCAAGGGGTGCCGGCCAAGTTTACCGGGGGCACAAGAAAGTCCTGCCGGACGGAGAGGCCATCACGCCCCTCACGCCCGGCAGGACAGTTCATGCTGAACACGATGAGCTGTTATTCCCCATCTATTCCGAGGGTCAGCCGTGTCTTTTTTCCTCGATCCAGCGGCGGGCGTTGACGAAGGCCTCCATCCAGGGCGTGACCTCATCCCCGCGGCGGTCGGCGGGGTAATAGGCGCACTGCCAGGGGAAGATGGCGCGCTCGGGGTGGGGCATCATGGCCAGATGCCGACCGTCGGCAGAGCAGAGGCCGGCGACGCTCCACTGCGATCCGTTGGGGTTGGCCGGGTAGGCGCCATAGCTGTAGCGCGCGGCGATGCGGTAGCGACTCTCGGGGTAGGGGAAGGCGAAGCGGCCCTCGCCGTGGGCCACCCAGACGCCGAGCCGCGCGCCGGAGAGGGAGCCGAGCATGACGGAGTCGTTCTGCGGGATGTCGAGCGTGACGAAGCCCGACTCGAACTTGTGCGAATGGTTGTGGAGCAGGGCGTGGTGCACGGCGTGGTTGGGGTAGAGCAGGCCAAGGTGAGCCATGAGCTGGCAGCCGTTGCAGATGCCGAGGCTGAGCGTGTCGGGGCGGGCGTAGAAGCGGTCGATGGCGGCGCGGGCGCGGGGGTTGTAGAGGATGCCGGCGGCCCAACCCTTGGCCGACCCGAGGACGTCGGAGTTGGAGAAGCCGCCGCAGAAGACGGCGAAGTGGATGTCTTCGAGCGTCTCGCGGCCCGAGGCGAGGTCGGTCAGGTGGACGTCCTTCACGTCGAAGCCGGCCAGGTGGAGGGCGTAGGCCATCTCGCGTTCGCCGTTCGTGCCCTTGTCACGGAGGATGGCGGCGCGAATGCCGCTGCGCTCGTCGCGGAAGGGGTCAATGCCGAGGCGATCGATCCCCTCGATGGAGCCGTCGAACGTCGAGGGGATGTGGAACGTGAGGGGCTGCATCTTGTAGTTCTCATAACGCGCGGCGGCGCACTCCTCGCCGCTCTGCTGCCGGTCGAGCAGGTAAGACGAGCCATACCAGACGTCGCGCATGTAGTCGATGCCGAAGTGATATTGAGCGCCATCCTTGGTGATGAGCAGGTGGCGCTCGTCGATCGGCCGGGCGATGCGCACGAAGCGGACGCCCTCCTCACGCAGCACCAATTCAAGCAATTCGGGGACGCGCACCTGGAGCAGCACGCCGGGGTTCTCCGCAAAGAGGATCTTCAGCAAGTCAGGCTCCGGGATGGCGTCGAGGTCTACCTCCATGCCGCCCTCCATGTTGGCGAAGCACATCTCAAGCAGCGACACGAGCATGCCGCCCGCCGAGATGTCGTGCCCAGCAAGCACCACGCCCGCACCGACGGCCGTCTGCACCGCGCCGAAGGCACGGCGGAAGTAGTCGGCATCCTTCACATCCGGCGCCTCGCTGCCCACATGCCCAAGCGACTGCGCAAAGGCCGATCCACCGAGCCGCAGGTCGTCAGAAGAGAAGTCCACGTAATAGATCTCCGTGTCGGGATCGTTCACGACAACGGGCGACACGATGCGCGCCAAGTCGTCCACCTCGCCAGCGGCGGAGATGATCACCGTGCCCGGCGCCAGCACCTTGTCGTCGCCATACTTCTGCGTCATGGAGAGGGAGTCCTTGCCCGTGGGAATGTTGATGCCAAGAGCGCAGGCGAAGTCCGCAGCCGCCTCCACAGCGCGGTAGAGGCGCGCATCCTCGCCCGAGTTGCGGCACGGCCACATCCAGTTGGCACTGAGCGATACACTCCGGATGCCTTGGACAAGGGGTGCGAAGACGATGTTCGTCAATGCCTCAGCGATAGCCAAGCGCGAGCCAGCGGCGGGGTCGATCAGGGCGGCCTGCGGGGCGTGACCGATGGAGGTGGCCATGCCCTTATGCCCATTGAAGTCGAGCGCTACGGCGCCGAAGTCGCTCAGTGGCAGTTGCAGCTCGCCCACGCATTGCTGCCGAGCCACACGCCCCGTCACGCTGCGATCCGCCTTATTCGTCAGCCAGTCTTTGCAGGCCACGGCCTCTAATCGAAGCACATTCTCTAAGTAGGTGTGCAGCTCCGACAGCTTGTACGTCAGTGGCGCGAACGTCTGCCGGACGGTGCGATCCTCCATGATGGTGCGCGGGGGATTACCGAACATGTCGTCTAACCGGAGGTCGATGGGGCGCGTGCCGTCCTTCTGCTCGAAGACGAAGCGCATGTCGCCCGTCGTTTCCCCGACCTCATACATTGGCGCACGCTCCCGCTCAGCAATGCGGCGCACGCGGTCGATGTCCTCCTCCTTTATTAATAACCCCATCCGCTCTTGGCTCTCGTTGCCAATGATCTCGCGCGCCGAAAGCGTCGGGTCGCCAATGGGCAAACGCTCCATGTCGATGTGTCCGCCGGTCGTCTCGACCAGCTCCGAAAGGCAATTGAGGTGCCCGCCCGCGCCATGGTCATGGATGGAGACGATCGGGTTATCGTCTGACTCAGCCAGCGCACGGATCACGTTGGCTGCGCGCTTCTGCATCTCCGGGTTGGCACGTTGCACAGCGTTCAGCTCGATGCCCGAAGCGTAGCGCCCCGTATCGACCGACGAGACAGCCCCGCCGCCCATGCCGATGCGGTAATTATCTCCCCCAAGGATGACCACCTTCTCGCCCGGCTCCGGTGTACCCTTCAGCGCGTCGCGTCGGTTGGCATAACCCATGCCGCCAGCCAGCATGATCACCTTGTCGTACGCATACTTCCGACCGCCTCCATCTTCGGCATGTTCGAAGGTGAGCAGCGAGCCACAGATGAGCGGTTGGCCAAACTTGTTACCGAAGTCCGAGGCGCCGTTGGAGGCCTTAATGAGGATCTGCGCGGGCGTCTGGTAGAGCCACGGACGCGGATCAAGTACGCCCTCCCACGGGCGATCGGGGGCGGTGCGTGGGTAGGCAGTCATGTAGACGGCTGTGCCGGCCAACGGCAACGAGGCCCGTCCGCCGCCAAGCCTGTCGCGGATCTCGCCGCCTGTGCCCGTAGCTGCACCGTTGAAGGGCTCCACGGTGGTGGGGAAGTTGTGCGTCTCAGCCTTCAGCGCCAGCACGGAGGGGATCATCCGCGTGGCGAAGAAGGAGGGCCGATCGCCGGCTTCGGGTGCAAACTGATCCACAATGGGACCGGCGTTGAAGGCTACGTTGTCTTTGTAAGCCGAGATGAGGCTGTTCGGGTTTTCGGCCGACGTGCGCTTGATCATGGCGAAGAGCGAATGGGGCTGCTCCACACCGTCGATGATGAAGGTGCCGCCAAAGATCTTGTGGCGGCAATGCTCGGAGTTGACCTGCGAGAAGCCGAAGACTTCGCTGTCGGTGAGGCGTCGGCCGAGGCGTTGGCTGAGCTGGTCTAAGTAATGCACCTCGTCGTCGCTCAAGGCCAGTCCTTCGGCTTGGTTGTAGGCGGCGATGTCGTCCACGTGGAGGATGGGTTCGGGCCGTCGGTCGGTGGTGAAAAGGCGCTGGTCGAGGCCGTCGTAGCGGCGTTGCAGCATGGGGTCGCAGTCCGTGTCAGCGTCTGCGGGGTGATACTCCTCGATGCGTGAGATGCCGCTGAGGCCCATGTTCTGGGTGATCTCCACGGCGTTGGTACTCCAAGGTGTGATCATCTCGCGGCGCGGCCCGATGAATGTTCCGCTGAGGGTTTCGCCCTCGATGGGTGTAGCGTTGCCGAAGAGCCACGCCAGCTTCGCGCGTTCGTCTTCGTTCAGGGGGTGATCAACTTCGACGGCATAGACCGTCCTGGCGTTCAGGTGAAAGAATTGGATCATAGGGGGTATATATAAATGTAGGGGCGGCTTCATGTGTCCACCCGCAGGATTAGGAGTAAAGGCGCCCCTTGCGAGCGCCCATTTATCGGTGGGCAAAAGTATGTACGCCGTGCAAAGCCCGAAAGGCGCCAGGGGCGCCGGCCAAGTTTGCAGGTTACACAGGATAACCCACCCGAGTTTCACCTCCATTTATCTTGTCCCCACAAAAAACGATTCATAAACAGGGATTAAACGAAGCATCATGGCATTACCCATCAACATAGAAGACCTCCTCAATCGGCAGCGCATTGAGGGCAACCGCATCGAGTTCAAACGCGGGTGGAATCCGGCCAAGATCTACCAAACGATCTGTGCCTTTGCCTACGATTTCGACAATATCGGCGGGGGCTACATCCTCGTAGACGTGGAGGAGGATCACGGACGGGCGCAACGTCCGGTGGTGGGGATCCCCAAGGAGAAGCTGGACGGCATACTGCAAAGCATGGTCGGATTCAACAACAAAATCAAGCCCTACTACATGCCTCGCACCTCGGTGGAGGCGGTGGACGGACGGTATGTGCTGGCTATCTGGGTGCCGTCGGGGTGTTATCGCCCCTATGAGGTCTTGGAGGACGTGCTCAGCAGTAAATCCAAGTCGCACTGGTACGTCCGCTCCGGCTCAAGCACCATCGAGGCCAAGGGGGAGGTGCTGGACGAGCTGCGAGAGATGGCCAACCGTGTGCCGTTTGATGAACGAGGAAATGAGCAGATCGCGATCGACGACCTTTCGCCTGTGCTTGTGTTGGACTACCTAAGGCGTGTAAAGAGTCGGCTAACGGCTGATTTTACGGGCCGGACACTCGAACAGGTCTTGGAGCAACTGGATCTATACGAAGGACCACAAGAACAACGGCGGCTGAAGAATGTGGCCACGATGATGTTCAGCGAGGAGCCGCATGCCATCAGCATACTCAGTTACGCCGGCCCCGATCGTAGCATCACGAAGGAAGCCATCGAGCAGGCTCACCTAATCCGTGCACGCCGTTATCGCAACCGTCGCTTAGGCGACTTTCTCAAGGAGTTAGACTTCTCCGAGGAGCGAGCCACAGGCATCCCGACCATTCAAGAGGAGCTCCGGAACAATGGATCGCCCCCGGCCACAATCGAGACCGACGACAACCGCTCTTACTTTCTCATCATCATCCCTTGTCACCCGGATTTCCTGCACGACGGCGTCCTCAACGATCCTGACAAGTTCAAAGGCAGAATAAAGCGAGGTGGCAGAATAAATGACACCATAAACGATGATGAGGATAGAAATGATAGCAGAAATGGCAGAATAAAGTCTTCCGCTAAGAATAAAAGATGGTCTGCTCTTATGGAGATCATCCGTGATCAACCACAGATTTCATCAAAGGATTTGGCAGCCCAATTAAAGGCCTCCGATCGCACCATCTGGCGCGACCTGTCGGAGCTTACGGAGCGCGGCATCATCCGCTACGAAGGCGCCAAGAAGACGGGACGCTGGGTGATACTCCGCCCCGAGGATCACGACGCGGGCTGATCCTTTCATCAAAGTAGTCCCTCAAAACGAAACCGTCCTCCGAGCTGTGGATTGATCATCCATCGCCCGGAGGACGGTTTCGTTTTAAGAAGGGGGGCTTCCCCGCTCACTGCTGCTCGTAGCACTCGAGGATCTTCTTGCGCAGCAGGAACTCGTACTTGGCTTGGGTGCGGTCGGAGAGGGCTTTGATGAGGTTCGTCTTGGCCTCGTTGTATTCGTAGGTCGTGGCGCGGCCATTCTCGAAGCGGTCGCCGGTGAAGGTGAAGGCTTTCTCGGCCGACTGCCACGCGGCGGTGGCCGACCGGTATCGCTCGGCGGCCGAAAGGGCGCTGTAGTAGGCCTGCTGGATGTCTTTGTAGAGTGCCTTCTTGGTGTTTTCCAGCTGCAGCTCTTGGTTGCGCAGGCCGAGGCGAGCGCTGCGGATGCTGTTGCGTGTGGCGAAACGGTTGAAGATGGGGATGCGGAGGTTGAAGCCGAGGCCGAGGCCGCGGTTGTCGCGAATCTGGTTGGCGAAGGGCGTGTTGGGCTTGTTGTAGATGTGATAAAAGGCATTGTTGTAGCTGGCGCCGAAGGAGAGGCTGGGGTAGAGGGCGCTCTGGGCCACGCGCACTTGCTTCTCGCTGCTCTGGAGGCGAAGCTCCTCGGCGCGGACGGCGGCGCGCGTGGTGAGGGCGGTGCGATAGATATCGTCGGGGCGACGCGCCAGTAGGAAGGCCGTGTCTGCCTCCGTGGGCGGCTCCACGTCGAAGCCTTCCGGGCTGGGCAGCTCGAGCAGCTGGGTGAGTGTGAGCGTGGCCATGCGCAGGTCGTTAGCCGTCTGCACGGCGGAGAGCTCGTCGGCCGCTACCTGCGCCTCGGTCTCGTAGATCTGCGCCTCGGAGGCACGTCCGGCGTTGTGCATCTTACGCGTGCGATCGAGCTGCGTGCGGCTCAGGGCGAGCTTATTTTCGGCCACACCGAGCAGCTCCTTGTCGAAGAGCACTTGCAGGTAGGCCGACGTGACGGTGATTTCCATATTCTCTCGCGTCTTCTGGAGGTCGGCGGCGAGGGCCATGAGGTCGAGGCGTGCGGCGGCGATCTCGTTGGGGATCTCGAAGCCGGTGAAGAGGGGCACGTCGGAAGAGAGCGACCAGGCGGTGGAGGAGGTGGTCTGCACCTGATACGTGTTGTCAGCCGCTGAGGCCGATCGCCCGAACGACCATTGTTGCGAGGCTCCGGCCGAGAGGCTGGGCAGACGTTTGCTGCGCGCCGTGTGGAGCGTCAGCTCCTGCCGATCGACTTCCACCTGTCGCATGCGTACCTCCAGATTGTTCGCTTTGGCGTGCTCGATGCAACGTTGGAGGCTCCAGCGTGTGGCTGTTGTGTCCTGCGCCGAAGCGGTAAAGGCAGTGACCAGGAGCAGGGCGGGGATGAGGGTCAGCGTCTTCATGGCTTGGCTTCGTTGTTATTGTTTGCATCCTTGCTGATGGCCGCACCGCGGATCTTGTCTTTCTCCGTCAGTCCTTCCTTCA
>CAUPYF010000092.1:0-6950 GCA_963515435.1 uncultured Tannerella sp.
GCAAATGGGAAATCGAATTTTTTAGTGCTTGCTCAACCTGAGCAAATGGGAAATCAGACTTTTCGGGGTTAGCTTGAGGTTGACAACGAGTAAATCGTTCAAGGGTCAGCCCTCGTCTTGAAGGAGTTTGAGCTCGCGGCCATCCCAGACGGCGTAGGAGAAGTAATGCATCCAATCGCCGAGGACGAGCATGCGCGTGCGGGGCGTGAGCTGGCGGTCGAGCATGAGGTGGAGGTGACCGAAGAGGAAGAAATCCGTCTCGGGGTGCGACTGTAGGTAGCTGCGGGCAAAGGCGTCGAGGGAGCGGATGTTGCGCTCTTGGGCGGCCTTGCGGCGCGCGTCGGCGAGGCCTTTGCGGCGGCTGCTGAGTGACCATCCGCGGGCGAATCCGAACGTCCACCGAGGGTGGATCGAGGCGTAGAACACCTGACAGGTTCGGTTGCGGAAGATGCGCTGGATGAGGCGGTATTTCCAAGGCTGATGGCCCACCTCGTCGCCATGAGCGAGGAAGAAGCGGCGCCCGAGGAGTTCGATGTCGAGCGGGCCGCGGTGGATGATGGCGCCGACTTCGGCGGGCAGGTAGTCGAACATCCAGATGTCGTGGTTGCCGATGAAGAGGTGGATCTCGACGCCGGCGTCGTGCAGCTCGGCGAGCTTGCCGAGGAAGCGGACGTGGCCGCGGGGGACGACGTAGCGGTACTCGTACCAATAATCGAACATGTCGCCGAGGAAGTAGATGGCTGCGGCGTCGGGCGCGATGCGATCCATCCAGCGGACGAGGCGCCGCTCGTCGGCCATGGGGTCAGCGGCGTAGCGATTGCCGAGGTGGGCGTCGGAAGCGAAGTAGATTTTCTTCACGGGGGAGGAGGAGGGGGCGTTGGCGAATTATAAAAGTCCGAGCTCGAGCTTGGCTTCTTCGCTCATCATGTCCTTGTTCCACTCGGGCTCGAAGACGAGGTTGATCGTCACGCCGTGCACGCCGGAAATGCCTTCTACCTTGTGCTGCACATCGTCGAGGATAAAGTCGGCGGCGGGGCAGCTGGGGGCGGTGAAGGTCATGTCGATGGTGACGTCCTTGTCGTCGTCCACATCGACGCGGTAGACCAGCCCGAGGTCGTAGATGTTGACCGGGATCTCGGGGTCGAAGACGGTGCGCAGCACCTTGACGATTTCTTCTTCTATTCTCAGGAATTCATTGTCCATAATTTATATGTGTAGGGGCGGACCTATGTGTCTGCCCGGTGTGGTAAGGGCGCACGCGTATATGCCTCGTCGTGGTTGCCCTTCGTAGGGGCGAAAGATTTTTCACACCTACAGGTGTTGGCTCTATTTAATTCCTCAGGCGCCCTTCGTCGGCGTAGCTGTAATAGGTCTTATCGCAGAGGATGACATGGTCGATAAGTTGGATGCTGAGCAGCTCGGCGGCGCGGGTAAGTCGCTCGGTGAGGGCGTCATCCTCCGGGCTCGGGTGGGGGTTGCCAGAGGGGTGATTGTGGCAGAGGACGATGCCGGAGCAGAGGTTATTGATGGCCGCCTTGAGGATGATGAGCACATCGGCGGCGGTCTGCCCCGTGCCTCCGCGACTGATCATTGTCCGGGCGATCACCTTGGCGTTGCGGCTGATGAAGGCCGCCCAAAGCTCCTCGTGGGGTAGGTCGCAGAGCAGGGGGTGGAAGAGGCGATAGGCCTCGGCGCTGCTTCGGATCGTGTCGCGGTCAGGGGTGTCGGAGAGGCCTTTGCGTCGGCCGAGCTCCATGGCTGCCACGATGGTGATGGCCTTGGCCTCGCCGATGCCACGAAAGGCGATCAGCTCGTCGACGGTCAGGCGGCCGAGCCGGCCGAGGTTGTTGTCCACCGTGCCAAGGATGCGTTGCGCGAGCTGCACGGCCGTCTCCCGACTGCTGCCCGAGCCGATTAGGATGGCAATCAGCTCGGCGTCACTCAGCGCCGAGGCGCCTTTGATCCGCATCTTCTCGCGCGGGCGATCTTCTTCAGCCAGCTCCTTGATGCGCAGCCTGTCGTCCATGAAAAGAAGTAGTTCGAGGGTAATAAAAGGTAGTTAGAAGTAGTTCGAGGTAGCCTATATATCAAGGTATAGAGCGGCGGGCTTCGGCTACTTCACGCGCCCGGTGTAGGATCCTTCCTGGGTATTGATTTCGATCACGTCGCCTTCGTTGATGAAGAGTGGCACACGCACCTCGGCGCCCGTCTCCACCTTGGCTGGCTTCAGGGTGTTCGTTGCCGTGTCGCCTTTGATGCCTGGCTCGGTGTAGGTCACGGCCAGCTGCACCTTGATGGGCATGTCGGCAAAGAGGATTGTGTCCGTTGAGGCGTCGGAGACGACGTCTACCACCTGCCCCTCCTTCATGAAGTCCACGCCGTTGATCAGCGCCCGTGCGATGGGGATCTGCTCGAAGGTTTCTTGGTTCATGAAGATGAACTCCTCGCCCTCTTGGTAGAGGTATTGGTAGGGGCGACGCTCCACGCGCACGTCCTCCAGCTTCTCGCCGATGTTGAAGCGGCGCTCGATCACGTTGCCTTTCACCACGTCTTTGAGTGTTGTGCGCATGATCGTGTTGCCCTTGCCTGGCTTCACGTGCAGGAAATCGATGCAGAAATAGAGTTTACCGTCAAGGCGGATGCAGGTACCTTTTTTGATGTCTTGTGAGTTAATCATCTTCTTGTTCTGTTATACTGTAAATTATTGAAAATTAAACTGGGCGCAAAAGTAGAGCAATCTCGCAAAAGTCAAAGCCCGCATGGGGAGCGGGAAGTGAGAGGTTTACGAGGGCTGGATGCGGCACGTTAGATGGATATTCCTCCTCCCCTAATGAAGAGCTCCGGCGGATAGGCCACATCGATGAGTGTGAGGCCTTCGGCTGCGGCCGAATCGCCCGCCTGGCAGCGGTCGAGGGCCTCGATCACGCGACGGAAGTCGGCCTCGCTGCGCCGTCCGCGCCCCACCTCGAGCAATGTGCCTACGATGGCGCGCACCATGTTTCGCAGGAAGCGGTCGGCGGTGATGGTGAATGTCCACCGCGGGCCGTCGCGGTGCCAATCGGCGCGTGTGATGCGGCAGTTGTTCGTCTTCACGTCCGTATGGAGCTTGCTGAAGGAGGTGAAGTCCGTGTAGTCGAGGAGGGTAGCGGCGGCACGATTCATGGCGTCGAAGTCTACGCCTCGCAGCGACATGCGGTGTACGCCTCCGGGAGTGAAGGGATCTTTGACGTTCGTCACGGTGTATTCGTAGGTGCGGGCTGTGGCTGAAAAGCGTGCGTGGGCCTCGGGGTGGACGGTGTCGAGGCGCAGGGCGGCAATGTCTGCGGGCAACAGTCGGTTCAGCCGTCCGAGAAGTGCGTCAGGGGCGTCGAGGAGGGGGCTGGCATCGAAATGGGCTGCCATCCGGCGGGCATGCACGCCGGCGTCCGTACGCCCGGCGGCTGTCAGGGGCGTGGGTTGTCGGAGGATGGTGGCCAGGGCTTCTTCCGCGCGTTGCTGTACACTGACGCCGTTGGGCTGTCGCTGCCAGCCGCAGTAGGCGGTGCCTAAATAGGATAGCCAAAGGAAGTATCTCATAGAATTGAAAAGCTAAAATCTAAGAATTAAGGGGGGGCGATAGGTCTTAGGGGGCGGGGTTGTGTGTCTGCCCGGTGGTTGTCAGAGGTGCCTGCCGCTTGTACCAGGGGCACCACCTCCCGGCGGCCCGCAAAGCGGCATGCCGGGAGCAATTTCCCTTTAAATAATAGAGAAGAGATCAGAGATCTCCGCCTCGCCCCAGTAGAGATGGGTGTAGCTGGCGATGACTTGCTGGCGGCGATAGATGGGGGTGTCGACGGGGGCGCCTTTGGCGTTGAATTGCTGGGCGAGGGACGGCGGGGCGTCGGGCGAGGGGAGGACGGAGGAGTAGTGGAATTCGTGCCCGCGCCATTCGTGGCTGCCGAGGGTGAAGCGGCGATAGCCGAGATGCAGGCGCATGCCCGCCATGGTGGCCTCCTGCCTGAGCACGCCGGCCATGGGGCGCGTCACGCCGTCCATGCCGGTCACTGCGTGGCAGAGGTACATCATGCCGCCGCACTCGGCCAGCATGCGGCCGCCACGCTCGGCGTACTGGCGGATGGCGGCGCGCATTGAGGCGTTCGCGCTGAGGGCTTCGAGGTGGAACTCGGGGTAGCCACCGGGCAGGTAGACGAGGTCTGCGTCGGCGGGCAGCGCGGTGTCTCGCAGGGGGCTGAAGCGCACGAGGCTGCCGGCCTGTTCCAGTCGGGCGATGTTTTCGCGATAGACGAAGGCAAAGGCCTCGTCGTCGGCCACGGCGATGCGCCCCAGGGTGCGCATGGGCGTGGGGGCTGGGATAGGTGTGGGCGCGGGACTACTGCAAACGGTGAGCAGGAGGTCGAGGTCGATGTGGGTCTCGATGGCGTCGGCCACGCGGTCGATGAGTTGCTCAAGCCGGAAGTTGCTGTCGAGCGTGAGGCCTAAATGGCGCGAGGGCACCTCGATCTCAGGCAGCCGCGGCAGGCAGCCGAAGCACGCCACGCCGGCGTCGGCTGCGGCCTCGCGCAGGTAGGCGGCATGCGTGGCTGAGGCGGTGAAGTTGAAGACGACACCGGCTACGTGCACTGACGGGTCGAAGTGCGTGAAGCCATGAATGAGGGCGGCTGCGGAGTAGGCCGTCGAGCGGGCGTTGATGATCAGCATGACGGGCAGGCCAAGCAGGCGGGCGATCTCGGCCGTGCTGCCGCGCGACTTGTCGAAGCCGTCGAAGAGGCCCATGACGCCCTCCGCCACGCAGGCATCAGCCTCAGCCTCGGCACCGTATTTGCCATATAGATAGGGTATGTGTTCAGGCCGCGCCAGCCACGTGTCGAGGTTCACTGACTGGCGGCCGGCGGCCTGCGTATGGTAGCGGGAGTCGATGTAGTCCGGCCCGCATTTGAAGGGTTGTACGGCCAGGCCGCGTCGCCTGAGTGCGCGCAGCAGCCCGATGGTGAAGGTTGTATTTCCGCATCCGGAGTTCGTTGCTCCGATCAGCCATTGAGGGATCATCATGTGTAAAAATGTTGGGGGAAAAATTATCAGGGTGAGATGAAATACAATGCTTTTCGGCCATCAAAATTCATTTTGGAGCGAAATGGGGATCATTTCGGGCTCTGAAATTCATTTTGAAGCAAAACCCGGCGGGTTTCGGCCAGCATGGATCATTGATCATTAATCATTAGGATTTAAATAAACATAGCTACTAATGGCGCATGGAAAGCCTCTAATTGTGGATACCGGCCGAAAGGGAGAAGATCTTGTCAACAAAGTGGTTCTTTCTGAGCCGACAAAGTTCTTTGACTACTCTTTGGTTCTTGGTTCCGGAAATGGCATGATCATCGACTTTGATCCGAGTGGAGAAAATGACTTGCAAAATGGGCCGCTACGAAAAGAGAAACCGAAAGCCTGAGGAAATCGATTCTCTTTTCGGCAACAGCAGTCAGACGTCGTCGTCGAGCGAGGAGAGGTATTTTTCGATGAACTCATTGGAGATGCTGGTCAGCTTCTCATCGCGGTCGGCCAGCTCGCGCATTTTGTTGAGGCGGAGCAGGTGTTCGCAGCCGGCCTCGCGGAAGAGGGTGGCCAGGCGCGAACAATGGTCGAAGTCTGAGGCAAGGAAGGTGCTGAGGCGGTCGATGCAGAGGTAGCGTTTGTCGAGGGCCTTGAGGCCGGCGTAGCTGGAGAGGATTTCGCCCTCGGGGGTGTGGTCGTAGGTGATGAAGTAGAAGGTGCGGATGACGATTTTGCGGTCGCGGGTGAAGTCGGCGAAGAAGTACCCCACTCGGTAGCTGAAGATGCTGAAGGAGATGAGCAGCGAGCCCTTGTACCAGTCGGCGTCCCAGTCGGCGAAGCAGAAGTTCATGTAGGTGTTGACGATGTTGGGCGAGAGGCCGTCGACGCGCTCGAACATGCGCTTGATGGCGTGCTCTTGGATGTAAACGTCATAGGGCCTGTCGGGATCCATTTCAGGGATGTAGGGGTTGTTTGGGATGCAGGCTGAGAGCCAGCGTAGGCCGTCGTTGACGATGTCCGGGAAGCCGACACGGAAGAGGAGACGGCGTTCGCCCTTGCGGTCGGTTCCCCACATGGATTGGGGCTTGCAGGAGGAGAAACTGACGGTGCGTCCTACACGGTTGCGAAACATTTCAAAGTTGTGCTTCTTGATCCACAGCAGGTGCATGCAAGGGTTGGAGAGTTGGTAGAGGTAGGTCATGAGGATGATGGAGTACTGATACTCCATGCGCACGAGCACGCGGTCGAACTCAGGCGAAAACTCATAGGGATCGTTGAGGCTGCGCATGGTGAAGCCGTTGTCCTCGATGATGTCTACGATGCGGGCGTAGATTTTGTCTTCAGGATACTTCGGCTCGCGCATGAGGTAGAGCGAGAGGGGCATCCAAATGTCGTAGAAGTCGAGGGGTGAGATGGTGCGTTTTTCGCCCTCGCGCAGCGTGAAGGGCAGCTTGTCCTGCTGCATATAAACGTAAAACTCGCGTTTGATGAAGGTGAGATCTTCGCTGCTGAAGACGGTCATTTCCGAGGCATCTATGCGGATGAGCGTAGGGCGCGCGGCGTAAAGAACGCGGAGCATGTTCCTGTCAACGTACTGTACGGCATCGCCACAGCCCATCTCGCGCAGCAGGGCGAAGACGCGCTTTTTGTAGATGTTATATCGTCGGGCTTCCTCCTCTTTACGGTTCTGGGGGACGCTCGTTTTTTTCTTTTTGGGCATACTGTGCTATGTTTCTCTTTTCTGAAGGTAAAAGTATTGCTTTTCGTAAAAAGCAAAAGTGGCGCCGGGACACATGCAGCCAATGAAAGCGGGGGCTTTTCTCTCTACGTTTGCGCGTCCTAAAACAACGTGAGTTCGATGTAAGAATACGTGAGTTCGACGGGAGCAATTCATTCACCGA
>CAUPYF010000093.1:0-6928 GCA_963515435.1 uncultured Tannerella sp.
GATACATGAACTCCGAGTTGAAGATGCCGCAGTGCGCCAAGAAGGCTTTGAAGCGCCCTTTGTGCGTGCCGGCTAAGTGGAAAATGGAGTAGCCGCCGTAGCTGGCACCCATAGCGCCGACGTGATCCTTGTCTGCCCATGGCTCCTTGCAGATCTCATCGATGGCAGAGAGCAGATCCTGCTCATCCTGCGTACCGTGATTCTTCGAGATGGCATCAGCCCACTCCTGACCCGAACCAGACGTACCACGACGAGCAGGCACAACAACTACGTAACCCTGTGCAGCCATCAACATATAGCTCCAGCGGTAGCTGAACGACGGGCTGAGCACGCCTTGCGGACCACCGGTGCACATGAGCAGGATGGGGTACTTCTTCGTGGCGTCAAACTTCGGCGGGTAGACTACCCAAGTCACCATCTGCTTGTTGTCCGTGGTCGTCACGAAGCGCTTCTCGAACGTCGGCAGGTTGAGCTTGCTCAGCAAATCCTTGTTCACCTGCGAGAGATCGGTGCCTTTGCCCGTAGCCGGGTCGACACTGTAGATCTCGGCCGGATCAACAAGCGTGGTGCGGGTGACGATGAGCTTATCGCCAGCCAGCTGCACATGCTGATAATCCTGGTTGCCGTCGGTAAGCTGGCGGAAGGTGCGGGCGGCCACGTCGAAGGCGAAGAGCTGATAAGCCTCCTTGATCGGCGCGGTGAGGTAGATCGTCTTGCCGTCGGGTGTCCACTGCAGCGACGAAGGGCTGGCGTCGAGCGAATCGGAGACGTCCGTCATCTGTCCGTTGGGCCAATCCATCATCATCATCCGCTCCTTGTCCGCCTCATAACCGCCGCGGCGCATGCTGGACCAAAGCAGCTTCTTGCCGTCGGGCGAGAATTGCGGGTTCTGGTCATAGCCCGGCATGTCAGGCGTCAGGAGGCGCGTCTGCTTATCGGTCAAGGTATAGGCGTAGAGGTTGGAGTTCGTCTGGAAGGCATAGTCGCGGCCGGAGAGCTTCTTGCAGGTGTAGACGATCACGGATCCGTCGGGACTCCAAGCGATCTGCTCCGTACCGCCGAAGGGCTTCACGGGCGAGTCGAAGGGTTCGCCGGGCATGATGTCTTCCACGGCCTTCACCTTGTCGTCCTTCACGTCGGCGAGGTAGAGGTGGCTGTAGTTGCCGTCCTTCCACGTGTCCCAATGGCGATACATGAGGTCGTCGTAGACGTAGGCCTTGGCTTTGTCGAGATCCTCATAGATGTCGCTGTTCATGCACTTCTCGATCTTGGTGGGGATGACAAGCAAGATCTTGTCGCCAGCCGGGGCGTAGAGGAAGCCTTCGATCGATTGCTCGATGTCAGACACCTGCTTCTCCGAGCTGCCGTCGGGGGCGATGTTCCAGAGTTTGCCCTCACGCAGGTAGGCGATGGCCTTGCCGGAGGGTGTCCAAGCCACGGCACTCTCGCTGGCAGCGGTACGGGTGAGTTGTTTCTTGTTCGTGCCGTCGGCATCCATGACGTAGAGGTCGGCGTTACCACGGTTTTCGGAGATACTGTAGTAGGTCACAGTGTAGGCGATCTGCTTGCCGTCGGGCGATACGCTGACGTTGCCCACGCGACCGAAAGCCCAAAGCACTTCAGGTGTCATCTGTCCGTTCTCAATCTTCACTTCTGGCGCACCGATCACGGTCTGATCCGTGGCGCCGTCCTTCTTCTGATCTGTTGTGTTGCATGCCATCATGGCGATCATGGTACATGCGGCTATTTCTCTTTTCATCGATATAAAAGTTTGTTTTTGTGCCCGTAAAAGTACGAACGGAATGTAAATGGGTAGGCATGCGCTTGCGGTGTGATGGTGGAGCGCTCCCCTCTTATTATGGTATATCAGCAGAGTTCGTGCATGTCGCGGAGCTCCTCGTAGAGTCGGCTGACGGGCAGGCCCATGACATTGTAGAAGGAGCCTGTGATGCCACGCACACCGACGAAGCCGATCCATTCCTGTATGCCGTAGGCGCCGGCCTTGTCGAAGGGGCGGCAGCGATCGATATAGGTTGCGATTTCGGCATCGGTGAGGGGGGCGAAGTCGACCTCGGAGGCGACGGCGAAGGCGCGCTGAGCGGAAAAATCGGGGTCGCCGGGGGTGAGCACCACACCTGTGATGACGGTGTGGCGACGGCCGGAGAGGTGGCGGAGCATCCGGTGCGCATCGTCCGCAGCGCGAGGCTTGCCGAGGATGTCGCCGTCTAAAAGGACGACCGTGTCGGCCGTGATCAGCAGCTCGTCCTTTGCCAGCGTGGGCAGGTAAGTGCGAGCTTTGGTGCGGGCGATGTGCAGGGGCACGTCAGCGGGCGGAAGCGTCGGGGGGTAGGACTCGTCGATGTCGGGGATGATGCGCACGTCGAAGTGCAACCCGAGTCCGCGCAGGAGTTCGCGTCGGCGGGGCGAGTGGGAAGCCAGGATGATGCGGTGCACGGTGTCGATCTGCACGGTAGGCGGGTTGTCGGCGGCACGTCGGCGCGGCTTGGTGCCGGCCGCCTTTCGCGCCTCGTATTGCGCGAATCGTTTCTCTAAATAATTGTCGGCCATAATTTCACTATATAAGGAGGCGCAAAGGAAACAATCCGCAAAAGCAGGCAGAACGACCGACCAGGTGCGGGGGAGGCACCTACATATATTGTAGGGGCGAAAAATCTTTCACTCCTACAGCCCCAGTGCAATGAATGGATGATTCATGCACAATGCGAGGCACCGCTCGATTAATCAATAGGGTTGGATTCTTTCGTGCTTTATCGTAATTCATATCAGCTGCAATCAATAAATGTTCGCCTCCTTGCGCAGGAGGCGCATCACGTTAGCAACGCAAACAAAACTAATCCCTATTGGCTACCCCGGAGACATGGCAGAATGGCACCGCCCCACCATTAATTATTAATAATCTAACATGAGTTCGATGTAAGGAATTCATTCATCGAGATAGGGATGGGACTCACTTGCACGATGCCTGCAAGCATGCTTTGTGTCACTCACAACGCATACTTTGTTTGTGAGCCATTGGGGAGGGTGCTTCCCATTTATTCGTGGGAACATTCTCCCCAACCACCCCCGGGGTTTCGCTGGCGGGCTATCATCCGACGGCCCCGGGCTATCATCCGGCGGCCCTACAGGCCGCACCGGGTACATTAATCCGGGCTGTAGGCCCGGGGGATGATAGCCCAGGGCGAAACCCTGGGTGGATCAGACCACCTTACACGTTGCTGTGAGGTGGTCTTGTTGTATGCGCGCTAATACACCCATTAACTCAGGTGGGTATCAGCCACATGGATTAGGAATGTCGGCCCACATAGCTTAAGAGGGGTATCCCTCTTAGCTTAGGATGGTCGAGCCTCCTAACCCAGGTGGGTGTCAGCCACATGGGTTAGTGGGTGTGTATGCGCGCAGGCTTCTCGCCCCTTTCACTGCCTGCAGTGAAGGGAACGAGGAGCCTATAGGTGGTCAATGACCACATCGCCCCCCCCAGCGACCTGAAGGGCCGTGCCGGATACACGCCTATTCGCGTAAGCCGTTTCTGATGAACTAAAAAAGGGCACCCACAAGGGGTGCCCCTACGAGGTCTGCCAGCGTGGCTCGCAAACCATTACTGTTCAAAAAACGATACGATCAATACCCGAAGATGTCTTGTGGGGTGAGGAACTTGATTTCACCGAGCGAACGGAGCTTGTTGAGGTCGATGTCCTTGGAATTACCGAGGACGGCGTAGTGATACGTCCGCCCCTTGACCCACTTCTCTTGGAAGGCTTTGACGTCGGCCAGGGTCATCTTCTGCACCTGCTCGAAGATGGCCTTGTTGCGGTCGTAGTCCACGCCCATGTCCTTGGCGTGGAGGTACTTCCAGAGCACTTCGCTCTTCACCGCGCGATCGGTGCGGAGGCGGGCCAGGATGGCGTCTTTGGCGATCTTGAATGCGGCCTCGCTCTCGGGCATGTTGTTGATGATCTCCATGAAGGCGTCGATGGCCTGCGGCATCTTGTCGTTCTGCGTGGCCACGAAAGCCTGGAAGGCGTAGGGGCGCGCCTTGTCGGAGGGGTTGATCAGGACGGCGTTGGCGGAGTAGGCCAGGCCGCGCGATTCGCGCATCTCTTGAAAGACGATGGCGTTCATGCTGCCGCCGAAATACTCGTTGTAGAGCGCCACGCCGGGGTCGTTGGCCACGTCGAAGGGCTCGCCGCGGTTGGAGTATTGCAGGTAGTAGATCTGCTTGGCGTCATACTCGGCCAGGAAGACTTGGTTGTCCGGCGTGCGCAGGGGGATGGCGGGCGTCTTCGTGATCGGCGCGGGCTTGTCGGCCATGCGGTGGAGCAGGTCGATGTTTTTGAGGACATCAGCTTCGGCGTCGGGGCCGTAGTAGAGCACGGAGTGCTGCTTCGCGCTCAGGTCGCGCACCTTAGCCAGGAGCGTGTCGGAGGTGAGGGCCTTGAGCGCGTCGTTCGTCAGCGTCGTAGCCTTGATGTGCTCGGGGCCATACATGACGTAGTTGCGCAGGGCGCCGAAGTTGCGGCCTTGGTTGAGCTTCGCGTCGGCACGCTCCTTGATCTTGTCGGCCTTGAGGTTGCTGAGCACGTTCTCGTCCGGCTTGGCGTCGGCCAGGAGCGCCTCCATGAGCTCCATTGCCTTGGGCATGTTCTCGCGGAGGCCGCTGACGGAGACGTAGCAGCGCTCGTCGGTGACGGTGGTGCTGAAGTAGCAAGCGATGTTGTAGAAGGCACGCTTGACTTCCGCGGGCGACATCTTGCTTGTGCCGAGGTAATTGAGGTAGGAGAAGGCCGTGTTGAGGGTAGCGTCGTTGCTGCGACCCATGTCGAAGACGTACATGAGTTGGAACACGTCCGTCGTCTCATTCTTCTTGTAGAGCAGCGGCAGGCCGTTCTTCAGCTGCGCGGTGCTCATGTCCTTCTTGAAGTCCGTAAAGGCCGGCTCGATGGGCTTCACCTCGGCCAGTTGGATCTCACGGAGGAAGGCGCTGGAGGTGTCGCGGTTCGTGGCGATAGGTGTGATCTCGGGCTTCTCGATCTTCTTGTAGTTCGACTGCCCCTCGCGTTTATAGACGAGCGCGTAGGCCTCGGGGGCGAGCTTCTCGTTGGCAAACTTGACAATGTCAGCCTTCGTGATCTTCTCCAAGCGTTCGATCTGATGCACCCTATCGGCCCACTCGATGCCGTTGACGAAGGCGTCGACATACGCACTGGCGCGACCGCTGTTGGAGTCATACTCCTGCATCATCTCCAACTTGAAGTTGGCCACCACGGCACGCAGCAGCGATTCGTCGAAGTCGCCCTTGCGCAGCTTATCCACCTCAGCCAGCAGCAGGTCGCGCGCCTCTTCGAGCGTCTGCCCCGCCTTGGGTCGGGCGTTGAGGAGGAACATGCCGTAGTCGGCGAACATGTAGGGGTAACAGTAAGCGGAGAGCAGCTTCTGCGCTTGATTGAGGTCGAGGTCGATGAGGCCTGCCTGGTCGTTGTAAAGCAGGTTGGCAGCGAGTACGGCCATGTCATGCTCGGGCGAGCTGGGTCCGTTGAGGCGCCATGCCAGACTCACATTGGCTGCCTCTACGCCGGTCACTTCTTTCGTCACGGGCGCAGTGATCGGCACCTCGTCCTTGAAGGAGGGCGTGGGCAGGCTGTCGTTTGGCCTCATGTCGCCGAAATACTTCTTGATGATGGCGATCATCTCGTCTGGGTCAAAGTCGCCAGAGAGGCAGATGGCCATGTTGTTGGGCACATACCACGTCTCGTAATAGCGTTTGATGTTCGTGATCGAGGGGTTTTTGAGGTGCTGCTGCGTGCCGATGACGGACTGCGTGCCGTAGGGGTGGTTGTGGAAGAGCATGGAGCGGAGCGTGTCGATCACGGTGCGCGCGTCGTGCGCCAGCCCCATGTTATACTCTTCGTAGACGGCCTCTAATTCGGTGTGGAAGCCGCGGATGACGTTGTTCTGGAAGCGGTCAGCCTGGATCTTAGCCCAGTTCTCGATTTGGTTCGAGGGGATGTCTTCAGTGTAACACGTGACATCGAAGTTGGTGTAGGCGTTTGTCCCTATCGCACCGATGGCAGCCATCAGCTTGTCGTACTCGTTGGGGATGGCATACTTCGATGCCATGTTGCTGACGCTGTCGATCTGGCGATAGATGGCCTTGCGTTCGGCCTCGTCGGTCGTCTGCCGATAGACCTCGAAGAGGCGCTCGATCTCGTCGAGCAAGGGCTTCTCAGCCTCATAGTTCGACGTTCCAAAGTGGGTCGTGCCCTTGAACATGAGATGTTCGAAGTAGTGTGCCAGCCCGGTCGTCTCGGCCGGGTCGTTCTTCCCACCCACGCGCACGGCGATGTACGTCTGGATGCGTGGGGCTTCTTTGTTGACACTCATGTAGACCTTCAGGCCGTTCTCGAGTGTGTAGATGCGCGTCTTGAGCGGATCGCCCTCGACGGATTCGTAGGTCTGCTTGGAGACCAGTTTGCTACAAGATCCGGCGGTAAAGAGCCCCGCAAGGAGCACCGCCAGAATGGTGATAAAAAACTGCTTTGCTTTCATACTCATTCGACTTTAATTAACGAAACAAAAGTAAACCATCCTCGGCAGCTATTCCCACCATCAACAACAATCCCCCAAGCGAAGGCCTTGTCAGCCATCACCCGGGGGATTGTTCTTTGGCTCTATAATGAATCGTGTAGTTAAGGCTTATTATAGTCACACAAAAACAGATTGCAGACCATCCCAACCCAAGGCCTCGTAGGGGCGAATAATCATTCGCCTCTACAACCGCATCGGGGGAAAGCACCCTTCCCAATGTCACTCACAGACAAAGCAGGCTTATAATAGAACAGAAATGGTTCCACGAATGTGTATCCGGTGCGGCCTGAAGGGCCGCCGAATCATAGCCCGGGGCGAAACCCTG
>CAUPYF010000094.1:0-6846 GCA_963515435.1 uncultured Tannerella sp.
GCATGTCTTTCCAATAACGAATTATTCCCACACAGCAAAACGCAAAGAAGATTCTCCAGCCTGCATTCGCTGGATCATTATCAAAGAACACATTCACCGCAATAAATACGGTTGCACTTACCAAGATTATACGAAGAGCAACGATGATAGATTTAGGGAGTGTCCTTTTCATTATTCTAAAACGGGTTGTATATAACACAACTAAGAGCAGCTCCAACTCCTACAGCTGCCACTCCCCCTTTGGCCGCACTGGAAATAATAGACATACCTATTCCTAAAGGAGATGACATTCTTCGAGAAAAGCAATCAGACCAACTCTCATTACCCCCTCCGAACCAAGCACGCAGTTCTGCTTTTGCATGCTCCTCGGTCGCATTTGCAGGGTATACTTTAATCACATCCACCGTTGCCCTCGCATCGCTTATCCTAATAAGGACGGTCTGCAATGGCGTCTTTTCCTTATTGTAATAAGTAAGCTCAGTTTCATTAGCCGAAACAGCCTTTGTCGTCATAAAAAAATCCGGGCAACCATCTTTATCCACATCACACTGAACGTACGCTCCCTCTGTTTTCAAATAGACAGAGAGCCCCTTTTCTCCAGTTGTGGTGTAAAACGTCAACTCAGAAGAGTTCTCACCCACAGCCCCGTTCCTTAATACAGCTACCGGCTCAATGGTATACTTTCCAAGAGAGAACTCTTCTCTCACATCATTTCTGCCTAATTCCGGCTTCGGCTCATCATCTTTATTACAAGACACAAGCACAGCCGATAAAAAGATCAAGGCGGCAGATAGCCTAATCAGTAATCTGTTCATAATGCTTAAATCTTGAATTGTTAACGACACAAATATACAAAGAGCCTGGTATATGTATTGTATTTATCTCGGATTTTTCATTTCGCTGGTTGATTTTTCTCTTCCGGTCGGCTCAGGGTCTTCTTGTAGAGTTCCCGGTCGGCCAACACCTCGAGGGCCTTCTGGAGCGTCTTGTCGCCTTTGAGGCTCTCGATCAGCTCGCCCTCTTGGTAGTAATACCGCTTGACGATCTCCGTCGCGATCAGCTTCTTGATGTCTTCTTTATACCGATCCAAGTCGCGGTCTAAGTCCGGTTTCAGGCGTGCCTCGAGGGCGACGAAGGCGGCGGAGTCTTCAGTCAGGTAGCCTTCTAATTCAGCCACCTCCTTGAGGTTCTTCATCGCCTTTTCGCTCTGGCGATCGTAGGTGACCCCGGCGTCTTTGACATGCTTCTTGAAAGCCTCGTAGTCAGCGTCGGAGAAGACGAAGTCTTTGGCCGGTGCAATTGTGGGGTGCGCCCGCACCCAGTCCGTGACGTAGTCGAAGAGCACATAGCCATTTAAGAGGTAAAAGAGCATCGTGGGCGCCTTCTTTTCCTCTATTTCAAAGTCGGGGCGGATGCCTCCGCCGTCGCGTACAGGTCGGCCGTTAGCCGTGTAGAAGACGGAGGTGAGGCTGTCGGGAATGGCCGACACCGAGCCGTCGGCGTTGCGGTGCGAATAGTCCAACTGCTGGATGCAGCGGCCGCTGGGGATGTAATATTTGCTGGTGGTGATCTTTATCTGACCGTCGTAGGGCAATTCGCGCGGCGTCTGCACTAAGCCTTTGCCGAAGGAGCGGTTTCCGATCAGCACAGCACGATCCATATCCTGCAATGCGCCGCTGACGATCTCGGCCGATGAGGCGGAGTTTCCATTGATGAGCACAACGAGCGGGATCACTGAGTCGATCGGGTCGAGCGCTGTGCGGTAAGTGCGATCCCATAGCTTCATCTTACCGCGGGTGGAGAGCACCTCTCGCCCCTTGGGCACGAACAGGTTGACGATCTGCACGGCGCTCGAGAGCAAGCCGCCGCCGTTGTCGCGCAGGTCGAGGATGAGTGAGGTGATGTGGTGGTTCTTCTTCAAGTCTTCCAGAGCTGCCAGCACCTCATCGGCGCTTCGCTCCTTGAATCCGTCCAAATAGATGTAGCCCGTATGGTCGCCGTAGACGCCGTAATGGACGACTTGTTTCAAGGCCACCTGCTTACGTGTGACTTCCACCTTGAGCGGTTTCTTCTCTCCTTTCCGTTCGATTTTGAGCATGACTTTAGAGTTTGGCGTACCCTTCAGCAGCTCGCTGACGCGCTCTGTTGTTGCCTTCCTGACGTCCACCGTGTCGATCATCAGGATGCGGTCGCCTGCCTTCAATCCGGCTTTAGCGGCCGGCATCCCCTCGAACGGTTCGGTGATGATCACGCCGCCGTCGCGTGCCCGGATATATGCACCCACGCCGCCGTATTCGCCCGTCACGAGCAGTTTCATGTTGTCCGACTCCTGTTCGGGATAATACTCCGTGTAGGGGTCGAGGCCTCTCAGCATGGCGTCGATGCCGCGGCGCACCATCTTTTCGGTCTCCACCGAATCGACATAAAACATCTCGACCTCTTTCACGAGGGCGTTCAGGATCTCCAACTGTTTGCTTACCTCGAAGCGATTCTCCGTCTGCGCTTGCTGCGCCCGCAGCGGCAGCACGCCGATGCTTAGCGCGACGGCCCAAAGGAGGGCCGGGGCTTTCTTTCGTTGTGACATATATATAAAGGTGTATGGGGTTACAAGAAACGATCAATCCAGGATGCGGCTAACCTTCGATGTGATTTGCTCCCAGCGCTCAGGTGCGATCTGCGGCCCCACCGTCTCCACGACGTTGCCTGCCATCAGCGCACCGATTTCAGCCGATTGCCGGAGCGATGCCCCGCGCGAATAACCGTAGAGGAATCCCGCGGCGAAGTTGTCGCCCGCGCCCGTAGTGTCCACCGGCCGATTGCTTACGGCCGGCACATGTACTGTTTCGCCGGCATGTCCCGCCAGGGCTCCGTCCTTCCCGACGGTGACGACGGCGTATTCCACCTCTTTCATGATCTCGCCGATCGCTTCTTTGGCTGGCTTGCCGGTATAGGCCTCCGCTTCGGTCTCATTGGAGAAGAGGATGTCGACATACTCCGGGATGGCCCGGTGGAGCATGTCGCTAAAGCCGTTGACGATATTGAAGTTCGACAGATCCAGCGCCACCCGCAGCCCGAGCGCATGGGCGCGGCGGAGGATGGGGAGGAAGAGCCGGTCGTTTGAGGCGTTGGAGATGAGGTAGCCCTCCACGTAGATGCAGTCGTAAGCGCGGAGCGTCTCGTCGGCGATCTCGTCGGTAGTAAGCGTGGCGGCGGGGCCGAGGAAGGTGGCCATCGTGCGCTCGCTGTCCGGCGACATGAGCACGGTGCAACAGCCCGAGATTCCCTCTGCCCGCACGATGTGTGGCGTCACGCCCGCATCGCGGATGGCCGTCTCATAAGTAGCACCGTTCGCGTCCGTCCCCACCTTGCCCACGTAACCGACCGAGGCGCCTAAGAGCGCCAGCGCCCGCATGGTGTTGCAGACGGATCCGCCCGGGGCGTCTGATCGTTCGAGGCCCGATTGTTCTTGTTGGATGGTGCGCATTGTACGTTCGTCCACCAATTCCATGACGCCTTTTTTCATTCCCATCGCTTGCAGCGTCGCGTCGCTCTTGAGCCTGAGCAGCACGTCGAGCAGCGCGTTTCCTATTCCGATAATTCTCATGTCTATCTCTTTATTTTTTGGCAAAAGTATTGCATGTCTGCAATCCGCCTGTATATTTGCGGCGTCTTTTTGAGGGGCGAAAATCTTCTTCCTTAGCTCAGTTGGTTAGAGCATCTGACTGTTAATCAGAGGGTCCTTGGTTCAAGTCCAAGAGGAAGAGCAGCGAGGCGATCGAATATTCGATCGCCTTTTTTGTTATACCCCTAAGCCGACCCGGCTACCTGCATCGGACAACTTCTCACCCGCTCCAATTCCCCCCAAAAGCAATACGGGACGCACCGTTTACCAATGCGCCCCGCCTTCCTGTACCTAATAAATATATACGCCACTTACAGTCGTCACCATGCCGGACTTCTGAGGCACAACAAGCTATACGCGAGCTTTTTTTGCTGGTGGACGAGTGATTTTTGCTCATGCGCGAGCTTTTTTTGCTGGTGGACGAGTGATTTTTACTCATGCGCGAGCTTTTTTTGCTGGCACACGAGCATTTTTTGCTCACGCGCGAGCAAAATTCAGTGGCACATGAGCTTGTTGTTGCTGGCGCGTCATGGATTTATCTCAAAAAAAGAAGGCCAGCCCCCGGGCGGAGGTTGGCCTAACGTGTGTGCTGACGGGCGATTACTTGCGATCCGAGGCGATGAGCTCGAGGAGGCGATCGACGGCTTCGGATTCGGGGATGTTGCGCAGGACGCACTCCTTGCCGCGGTAGAGACTGACGCGCCCCGGGCCGGCACCGACGTAGCCGTAATCGGCATCGGCCATCTCGCCAGGGCCGTTGACGATGCAGCCCATGATGCCGATTTTGACGCCCCGGAGGTGGCCCGTGGCGGCCTTGATGCGGGAGATCGTCTGGTGCAGATCGTAGAGCGTGCGGCCGCAGCCGGGGCAGGAGATGTACTCCGTGCGACTCATGCGGCGGCGTGTGGCCTGGAGGATGCCGAAGGCCAGGCGATCGGTGTCGGGCGTGCTGTGGCCGCCCTGGGTGAGGAGGAGGCCGTCGGCGATGCCGTCGATGAGCAGGACGCCAAGGTCGGCCGAGGCAGCGATGCGCAGGCGATCGAGATCCGCCTCGTGGTAGTCGCGGCGTAGGATGACGGGCGCTTGGCACGCTGCGGCGCGGAGGCGCAGGATGGCGGCGCGTGTCTCGTTGACGCTGTCCGTGTGCACGCTGCGGAGGATGATCACGGAGGATTCGTCTGCGTTGAGGGCCTCGAGGCGAGAGTCGGTCAGCTCGTCCGGTGTCAGCTCCACGAAGTGGGGCGCGGGGACTGTGCGACGTTTGTCCTTTGTGGACGTGAATGTGCCGTCAGGCAGGTGGCGGAGGTAGTCCGGGCGGAGGGTTTCGTCGGGCTCTTCGCCGTTGGTGTACTCCGCCAAGACGACGGGCTGGCGACCGCCTCCGATGTCGCCTACCATGCGCGTGCGACGGAAGTAGTCCGTCTCCGTGCCCTCGAAATCAGCAGGCATGGGCGCGTATTCTTCTGCGCGCGTGCGGTTGATATGGTCGATGAGCTCACGGGCTACGGGGATCTCAGCCTCGGGTGGTTCGCTGAGGGAGACGCGGATGGTGTCGCCGATGCCGTCCGTGAGTAGGGCGCCGATGCCGACGGCACTCTTGATGCGTCCGTCCTCGTCGTTGCCCGCCTCGGTGACGCCAAGGTGAAGCGGATAGTGCATGCCCTCGCGATCCATCGTGCGGACAAGCAGGCGGACGGTGCGCACCATGACGACGGTGTTGGATGCTTTAATGGAGATGACGACGTTGTCAAACTGCTCCTCGCGGCAGAGGCGGAGGAACTCCATGCAGGACTCGGTCATGCCCTCGGGCGTGTCACCAAAGCGCGACATGATGCGGTCCGAGAGGGAGCCGTGGTTGACGCCGATACGGATGGCGGTGCCATGTGCACGGCAGAGGCGGAGGAAGGGGACGAAGCGCTCGCGGATCTTGCGGACGCCCTCGGCGAAGTCTTCGTCGGTGTAGTCGGCGCGGAAGGTACGTGCGCCATCGACGTAGTTGCCCGGATTGATGCGCACTTTCTCCACAAACTCTGCGGCCACGTCGGCGGCTTTCGGGTTGAAGTGGATGTCGGCCACGAGGGGCGTGTGGCAGCCCAGTTCGTTGAGTCGACGGCGGATGAGGCCGAGGTTACGGGCCTCACGTACGCCCTGGGCGGTGAAGCGGATGTATTCGGCGCCGGCGCGTGCCATGCTGATCGCCTGAACGACGGACGCATCCGTGTCCATGGTCGATACGTTGGCCATGGACTGGATGCGTACGGGGTAATCCCCGCCCAGCGGGGTGTTACCAATGGCGACTACCGAGGTAGGTCGTCGTTTCAATTTGTCTTGAATTTGAATTGGACGCTGGCCAACTCTTCGTTGGCCTTGACGATTTTCTTTTTGAGTCCCTCCTTATAGTCGGCCAGTCGACGGGCCAGCGCCTCGTCGCTGAGGGCGAGCATTTGAGCGGCCAGGATGGCAGCGTTCTGTGCGCCGTTAATGCCGACGGTGGCCACGGGGATGCCGGGAGGCATTTGCACGATGGCCAGAAGGGCGTCGATGCCGTCGAGTGAGGCGGCGATGGGCACGCCGACGACGGGCAGGGTGGTCATGGAAGCGATGACACCGCAGAGGTGTGCGGCCATGCCAGCAGCGGCGATGATGACGCGGATGCCACGTCCCTCGGCGCCTCGGGCGAATCGCTCCACTTCCTCCGGGGTACGATGGGCGGAGAGGGCGTTCATTTCGAACGGGATCTCCATCTCATCGAGGAATTGGGCGGCTTTATTCATCACGGGCAGGTCAGAGACGCTGCCCATGATGATGCTGACTTGTGGGGTCATCCGATGAGCTTTTTGTAGTCGTCGGCCGAAAGGAGGCCTTCTACATCTGCCACATTAGCGGGTTTGACCTTGATCAGCCAGCCTTGTCCGTACGGATCGGAGTTGACCAGCTCGGGCTGATCCTCAAGTTCGGGATTCACTTCGAGCACCTCGCCAGCTACGGGCATGAGCAGGTCAGAGACGGTCTTGACAGCCTCAACGGAGCCAAAGGCCTCGTCCTTGGCCAGCGTCTCGCCCTCGGTGGCGATGTCAACGAATACGATCTCGCCCAGCTCCTGCTGTGCATAATCGGTGATACCTACGAAGGCGGTGTCGCCTTCCACGCGGATCCATTCGTGATCCTTCGTGTACTTCAGTTCTGATGGAAAGTTCATGATGGTGTTATTGGTTTGATTAATG
>CAUPYF010000095.1:0-6751 GCA_963515435.1 uncultured Tannerella sp.
GTTGAAATGCCGAATCTACAGTGTAGGTCGGCGCTTTTCAGAGTTGAAAGCCAAATCTACAGTGTAGGTCGACGCTTTAACTGGTTTCACAAATAACTCGGACTCCCCGGATTGGCCCTTCCAGACGCTCTGAGGCACCTCCCATTTTTCGTAATCCATTTTGTTTGGGTATAATTTTTAGCGGAATAGCAATCCGCTCTTTCGCACCGTCAGTCCGAAGCCGTTGTGACGGCCGAGCAGATCACCGCGGTCCATTGCCCACGTTGCGGTAAGCTCCCAACCGGACGTCGGCGCAGTGTGTCGGTCGGGGAGGACGTAGCGCAGATCGACGCGCACAGAGGTATCGTCGAGTGGTTTCAGCGTGGGGGCGTAGGGCGTTCCGAAGCTGCGGATGGTGGTGAGTTTAGCACGCCACGCCCATGGCCCGGCGATGCGTCCCTCGGCACCGAAGTGCCATGCGCGGACGCGGTTATGGCGAAAACTCGGTGCGCCGTCTGTGTTATACGTGGGCGAGATGAGGAGCGGCGAGCCGATCGCGCGGCCGAAGTAGGACGCGCCCGTGGTGTACTCGCCGTTGTTATAATAATTGTCCGCCCCGCCGCCATAGCCAGGATATTTCTTGTGGTTATACTGGATGAAGTGGAAGGGACCGCTCTGATCCATTGTCGAGAGATGCTCGACGACGAGGCGATTGGCGTAGGGAAACGTGTGCAGGTCAATGCGGAGGCCCACGAGGCCATCCAAGCCATTGTACCACTCGATGCCGGAGCGATCCTCCCAGAAGTGCTGATAATAGGCCGTTGCGGTGAAGTGTCGGCCGGTGTAGTTGAGATGGAAGTCGTAGGTGCCGTAATGATTACCGAGCACATTGATCTGATCCGAAACCGTCGCATCACTTCCCCCCGCCTGTCCGAGGACGATGCGTGCGAAGTCTTTCAACGACTGCGGTTGTCGGCCCATCTTTGGCTGTGTAGATATGCCGCCCCATTGCGCCACATGGCGGATGCCGAGGGTGAAGGTGAGTGGAGAGGACGCAAAGCGCGGATCGCGGATGCGTAAGTAGAATGCTTTGCGGTGCCAGAGGACATTACGCACATAATGTCGGTCGGGGGTGATGGTGGCACGCAGATAGTCGGTATCGAAAGAGCGCCCCACGGCGAAGTTTCCCCCCGCCTGCAACCACCCGCCCGTCAGCGGGACGGTCATGAAGCGCGGTGTGTAGACATTGATTTCGGGGATAGGTCGCGCGTTGGGCGAGAGGAGTAAGTCGCCACTGCTCAACTCAGGGTCGGGGCCGGCGGGACAGCCCAACGCCTTATCGCTGTTCGCTTCGCGACTACCGATACTCAGCGCGATTCGGTCGCGGTAGGATAGCTCTGTGTAGGCCTCCTGCACGAAGACGTGGTGATGGAGGCGTGGCGTGGCGGCCACGAGGCTCAATCCCGCCTCCCATCTCCAACGGTCGAAAATTCGCCCTACGTGTTGCACTCCTGTCTGCATATATCCCCCGACGCCGGAGATATTCGAGGGCATCCGTCCGTACGTATGGCTTGCCATCCAAAAGGGCGTCTGTCCGGCGGCAACGCTGCCGGAGAATGACATATAATATAAGGTATAAGAAGGGGGGGACAGGGCAGCAGAGCGTGAGTCGTCTTCTTCCGCGGCATAGGCATGCAGGCCGATCATAAGGGCGACAATCATAAGGAGGTAACGGGTGGGGATAGCGTTCATAATCGAAAATAATGGACGAGTATAACGGGTGGCAAATCTATGACAGAGGCTTCATGTCGGCACGATAGATTGAGAGTTGTGCGGGTAAGTGGAATATCTATCTTTGCGGCCGTAAATTTTTAAGCGTAGTAATACATATATGAACAATTACGAAACCGTTTTCATTTTAACTCCCGTTTTATCTGATGCGCAGATGAAGGAAGCGGTAGACAAGGTGAAAGCCGCACTGGCGACAGTGAAGGCAGAGATTGTGAACGAAGAGAATTGGGGCTTGCGTAAACTGGCTTATCCGATCGACAAGAAGACGACGGGCTTCTATTGGCTGCTTGAGTTTAAGGCCGTGCCCGAAGCTGTGGATGTGCTGGAGACCCAGCTCCGACGCGACGAGCGCGTGATCCGCTTCCTGACCTTCCGTCAGGACAAATTCGCCGCTGAGTATGCGGCCAAGCGGAGAAACCTGAAGGCATCCAAAGAGAAAGAATCAGTAAAGAAGGAGAATTAAACACATGGCAACGACAAACGTAACAGGCAATCAATCTGAACTCCGATACCTGACCCCGATGTCGAAGGACATCAAGAAGAAGAAATACTGCCGTTTCAAGAAGAGCGGAATCAAATACATCGATTACAAGGATCCCGAATTCCTGAAGAAGTTCCTCAACGAACAGGGCAAGATCCTTCCTCGGCGCATCACCGGAACTTCGCTGAAGTTTCAGCGTCGCGTGGCACAGGCCGTCAAGCGTGCCCGCCACTTGGCCTTGCTGCCTTACGTAACCGATTTGATGAAATAACCCCCACTAAAGCGAAACAGAATATGCAAGTAATATTGAAAGAAGACGTGCCCAATTTGGGCTACAAGGACGATATCGTACACGTGAAAGACGGATACGGACGCAACTTTCTGATCCCGCAGGGGAAGGCTGTGATTGCCTCAGAGTCCGCGAAGAAAATGCTGGCTGAAGTGCTGAAACAACGGGCACATAAGATTGCCAAGATCAAGGAAGAAGCGCAGGCACTGGCCAACAAAATGAAGGGCGTATCGCTGACCATCGGTGCCAAGACCAGTTCTACGGGTACAATTTTCGGATCAGTGACGAATATTCAAATAGCAGAAGAACTGGCTAAGCTGGGCTTCGAGATCGACCGCAAGATCATCCGCATCAAGGAGGACTCTGTGAAGGAGGTCGGCTCGTACAACGCCACAGTGAGGCTGCACAAGGAAGTGTCGGTGGATATTCCTTTCGAGGTGATCTCGGAAGCATGATTGCCACCACCGCACCGCGAGTCATTTTTATTGACTGAGAAAAGAGAGAAGAGTGTCCGGACATGCGTTCGGGCGCTCTTTCTTTTTTCGGCCCGCAACCCTTATCGCTCACCCGCCCCAATGCTTCTCTCCACGGCCTACCTCGCCCCCATCCCTTACTATAGCTTGCTCCTACGCACAGCCAGCGTGCAGATCGAGGCGTGGGAACACTACCCGAAACAGACGCTCCGCAACCGTTGCCTGATCGCCACGGCAGGCGGGGTGCAGGCGCTCACCGTGCCCGTCGTCAAGCCGGACAATCCCAAGACACCCACGCGCGACATCCGCATCTCTGACCACGGCCACTGGCAACGCCTCCACTGGCACGCCCTCACATCGGCCTATGGCATGAGCCCCTTTTTCGCGTATTACGCAGACGACTTCGCGCCCTTCTACGAGCGGCATTATGAGTTCCTGCTCGATTACAACCTGGCGCTGCAATCGCTCGTCTGTGACCTGCTTGACATCCATCCGACGGTCAGCCTGACTGAGGCATACGCTCCTGAGGCGGAAGACGATCTGCGCAGCGCCTTCACACCGCGCCAGCCGTGCCACACCCTCCCCTGCTTGCCACCGCCGCGCGCGTATTATCAGGTGTTTGGGCACAAGCACAGCTTCCTGCCCGACCTCAGCATTGTTGACTTGCTCTTCAACATGGGGAATGAGAGTGTGCTTTACTTGTGAAAGTCTGGAGAACCACTTGCCGACGTACTTTTTTAGATGCGGGAAATACCTTACGGCGTGTTTGCCCGTTATGGGTGAGGCGGCTTTGGTAAGCCCGGGGGCTTTTGTCCTACTTTTGCCTACCTTTTTTATTATAGAACAAGATGAAGATTATACGGTTGATCGGGCTTTTGTGCCTCTTTCCCGCCTGCCTTGCGGCCCAAAATGGCAACGAAGTATTCCGGTTTTTACGTTTCCCCACGTCGGTGCGGGCGGGTGCGCTGGGGGGGCATACGGTCTCGCTCGTGGAGGCCGACCCGGCGCTGGTCTTTCACAATCCCGCGCTCTTGGGGGGCGAGATGAACGGCATGGTGGGGCTGGGCTATATGAATTACATCTCCGGCATCCATGTGGGCAACGCCATCTATGCCCGCACGCATGGCGAACGCGGCGCTTGGGCCGTCGGGATCTCCTACATCAACTATGGGAGCATGAAGGAGGCCGACGCACAACGCAACCTCACGGGCAACTTCTCGGCCATGGACGCAGGGCTGAACGCCACCTACTCCTACGACCTCTCCGACCGCTGGCGGGGCGGGCTTTCGATGAAGCTGCTCTATTCACACATCGCTGAATACACAGCCTTCGGGCTGGCTGCTGACGCGGGACTGAGCTACTTCGACGAGGAGTCAGACTTCTCCTTCGGCATTGTGCTGAAGAACATCGGGGCGCAGCTGAAGGCTTATGATTCACGCCGCGAGCGCCTCCCGTGGGACGTTCAAATGGGTTTCACCAAGCGCATGGCTCATGCGCCGATCCGCCTTTCGGTCACGGCGATGTACCTCAATCAATGGAAGTTCAAATACGTAGATGAGACACTCACGGAGCGCGATGCCGGCGACAGCTTCGTCGCAACGCTGGCCAAGCACCTCGTCTTCGGAGTCGACTTTGTGCCCTCGCGCAACTTCTGGGTCGGAATCGGTTATAACCCCAAGGCGGGCATGGACATGAAGCTGAAGGAGGGCGGCAATCGGTTAGGCGGATTCTCCGCAGGCGCGGGGCTGCACGTCTCGCGGTTCGACGTCAGCGTCTCCGCAGCGCGTTACCATCCCTCCGCCATGTCGCTGATGTTGGGCGTGGCTATATCATTGAATGAAGAAACCCCCTGAGAGACTTTAGAAAGCGGCGCATCTGCTGCGTTGCCATCGACTCTCAGGCTCGGTCATATGCTTCGGCATACTCCCTTCGCCTTCGGTCTCGGACGCCTTGCATCTGCACCGCTCTCTAAAGTCTCTCTACCTCTAACTACTTCTACTACTTCTAACTCCCCCCCTCTATGAAGAAGATCATCGTAGCGATCGACGGGCTGTCGTCGTGCGGCAAGAGCACGATGGCGCGCGAGCTGGCCCAGGAGGTCGGCTATACCTATATAGATACCGGCGCCATGTATCGCGCCGTGACCCTCTACGCCCTGCGCCACGGACTGCTTGCGTCAGACGGGCAGATCGACACCGCGGCGTTAGAAAAGCAGATGGGCGACATCCGCATCACCTTCCGCGTCAACCCCACGACGGGGCGATCAGAGACCTGCCTCAACGGCGAACAAGTGGAAGCGGCCATTCGCGGCATGGAAGTGTCAGCGCAGGTCAGTCGGATCGCGTCGCTCCCCTTCGTGCGGCGTGCATTGGTGGCGCAGCAGCAGGCGATGGGTCGACAGAAAGGACTCGTGATGGATGGGCGCGACATCGGCACGGTCGTCTTCCCCGAGGCCGAGCTGAAGATCTTCGTCACTGCCACGGACGAGGTGCGCGCGCAGCGACGTGTAGACGAACTGCGGGCTAAGGGCACAGACGTATCGATAGAGGAGGTGCTCCGCAACGTCCGCGAGCGCGACCGCCTCGACATGGAGCGCGCCGAGAGCCCTCTGCGTCGCGCTGACGACGCCATCGAATTAGACAACACCCACCTGACGATCCCGGAGCAACGCGCCCTGTTGCTCCGCCTCTTTCGCCGGGCTACGGAGAGCTGACTGACCAAGCACATGGTAGACGTAACCATTGACCCAGATTCGGGCTTCTGCTTTGGCGTTGTCAACGCCATCCGCAGCGCTGAGCGCGAGCTTAGCCGCACGGACGAGCTCTACAGCCTCGGCGACATTGTGCACAACAGCTTAGAGGTGGATCGGCTCCAATCCATCGGCCTACACACCATCGAGCATGCTGACCTGGCGCACATTGAGGGGCGAACCGTCCTGTTGCGCGCCCACGGCGAGCCGCCCTCCACCTATCGCGCCGCCCGCGAGCACCGCATCCGCATCATCGACGCCACCTGCCCCGTCGTCCTGCAACTCCAGCGCCGCATTCACCGCTGCTACAACGAGATCAAGGGCACCTCAGCGCAGCTCGTCATCTATGGCAAGAAGGGCCACGCCGAGGTGAATGGCCTCGTAGGCCAGACTGAGGGCACGGCCATCGTCATCGAGCACCCCGAAGAGGCCGAACACCTCGACTTCACGCACGACATCTACCTCTTCTCCCAAACCACCAAATCACTCGAGGGATTCGGACGTGTCGTCGACCTCATCCGTATGCGCATCGCACCCACTGCCCGCTTCCGCTACTTCGACACCATCTGCCGCCAAGTCTCCAATCGCCTCTCCACCATCCGCGACTTTGCCGCGCACCACGACCGCATCTACTTCGTGGCCGGCAAGAAGAGCTCCAACGGCCAGATGCTCTATGAGCAATGTCGGCAGGCCAACCCGCACTCCGTTTTCATCTCCGGTGCGGAGGAGATCACCGAGCCGCTCCCGCCCGGTGTGCACAGCGTCGGCGTCTGCGGCGCCACCTCCACGCCCAAGTGGCTCATGGAGGAGGTGGCCGAAAAGGTGCGGAGGTTGAATAATGTAAATCCGACGTAAGAAATCCATCTTCCCTGCCTCGGGGGAAGCGCCTTCTCTGCACCGAGGGAAACCCTTTCCCCGCACCGAGGGAAACACCTTCCCCGCACCGAGGGAAACACCTTCCCCGCACCGAGGGAAACACCTTCCCCGCA
>CAUPYF010000096.1:0-6693 GCA_963515435.1 uncultured Tannerella sp.
CGTGTGAGGAAGAAACTACAGTGTAGTTCGGGCCTTACAATTCTTGTGAGACCGAAACTACAGTGTAGTTCGGGCGAAATTCCAGTTCTATTTGCAATCCATTTCTGCTTGACTTAGCAATCGGCTGATTTGGGAGCACCAGGACGGAGGTCTGCCGCCTTCCGGTAAATTAGAACGGCCCCTTACCTTTGTCCCCGCCACTTTTAATCAATGAATAAGATGATGAACAAACCGGTGCTGATCCAGAACGACCCGTGGCTCGAGCCGTACGCCGAGGCCATCGAAGGGCGACACAACGACGTGATCAGGAAGGAAAACGACCTGACACAAAACGGACAGCAAAGCCTCTCGGACTTCGCCTCCGGATATCTCTATTTCGGTCTACATCGCATGGTGGACGGCCGCTGGGTGTTCCGCGAATGGGCACCGAATGCCACGGCCCTTTACTTAGTCGGCGACTTTAACGGCTGGAAAAAACGAGAGGATTACCGTCTGCAGCGCTTGGAGGGTGAGGCGGGCAACTGGGAAATCGTACTGCCCACTGACGCGCTCCACCACGGTGAACTCTACAAGCTCCGCATGGAGTGGGAAGGGGGCGCCGGTGAGCGTATCCCGGCTTGGTGCAGGCGCGTGGTGCAAGACGAACAGACGAAGATCTTCTCTGCACAAGTTTGGGCGCCCGAGGAGGCCTACCACTTTCGCGTGAACAACTTTCGACCGAACACTGATCCGTTGCTCATCTATGAGTGCCACATCGGCATGGCCACCGAGGCGGAGCGCACGGGTACGTACGAGGAGTTTCGCACGAACGTTCTGCCGCGCGTGGCTCGCGACGGATACAACGCCATTCAGATCATGGCCATCCAGGAGCACCCCTACTACGGATCGTTCGGCTACCACGTCAGCAGTTTCTTCGCCGCCTCGTCGCGCTTCGGCACGCCCGAAGAACTGAAACGCCTCATCGACGACGCTCATGCGCTTGGGCTGGCCGTCATCATGGACATCGTCCACAGCCATGCCGTTAAGAACGAAGCCGAAGGCCTTGGACGCTTCGACGGCTCCTATCACCAGTATTTCCACATCGGCGAGCGTCGCGAACATCAGGCTTGGGATTCGCTCTGCTTCGACTACGGCCGCAACGAAGTGCTCCACTTCCTGCTATCCAACTGCAAGTTTTGGCTCGACGAGTACCGCTTCGACGGCTTCCGCTTCGACGGCGTCACTTCCATGCTCTACTACAGCCACGGCCTTGGCGAAGCCTTCAGCAACTACGGCGATTATTACAACGGACATCAGGACAACGACGCTATCGTCTACCTCACGCTCGCCAACAAGCTGATCCATGAGGTCAATCCGCACGCCGTCACCATCGCCGAAGAGGTCAGCGGCATGCCCGGACTTGCCGCACGCTTCGAAGACGGTGGCTATGGCTTCGATTACCGCATGGCCATGAACATCCCCGACTTCTGGATCAAGACGCTCAAGGAGAAAAAGGACGAAGACTGGCACCCGTCGGCCATCTGGTGGGAGACTACGAACCGCCGCGCCGACGAGAAGACGATCAGTTATGCCGAGAGCCACGACCAGGCACTCGTGGGCGATAAGACGATCATCTTTTGGCTCATCGATGCAGACATGTATTGGCACATGCAGACGTCTGACCGCAACCTCACGGTGGAGCGCGGATTAGCCCTGCACAAGATGATCCGCCTCGTGACGGCCACCACCATCAACGGCGGCTACCTGAACTTCATGGGCAACGAATTCGGCCATCCGGAGTGGATCGACTTCCCTCGCGAGGGCAACGGCTGGTCGTATAAGTACGCGCGCCGGCAGTGGAGCCTCGTCGACAATCAAGATCTGAAGTATCACTTCCTCGGCGACTTCGACCGGGCCATGCTCGAGCTCATCCACAGCGTCCGCAGCTTCCAGGCCCTGCCCCTGCAAAAGGTGTGGGACAACGACGGCGATCAGGTCTTGGCCTACATGCGCGGTGACCTCGTCTTCGTCTTCAACTTCAGCCCTATGCAGTCCTTTACCGACTATGGCTTGCTCACGCCCGAAGGCAGCTATCGCGTCGTGCTCAACACTGACGATCCGCGCTTCGGCGGCAACGGGCTCACCGACGATACCGTCGAGCACCTCACTCAGCCCGATCCCCTCTACGCCTCCGAAGGCAAGGGGTGGCTCAAGCTCTACCTGCCCGCTCGCACGGCGATGGTGTTGCGTAAAGTGAAGAGCCCGGAGAATGGGTGGCGGAGGACGAAAAAATGAATCTATCTGTAGGGGGAATCTTTCACCCCTGCAAATACCGATATGTGGGGCGTATGTGATACGCCCCTACAAGGCCTGCCGATCACTTGTCACTTGTAACTCGTAACTATGTATCTATTCCACCCTATTCTGAAAGAAGTGCTTTGGGGCGGCGCTGCCATTTGCCCCTTCAAAGGCCTGCCCTCCGATCCGCGGAGGATAGGCGAGAGTTGGGAAGTGTCTGATGTGGAAGGCCGGCGTTCCGTTGTGTCGGGCGGCTCCGAATCGGGCATGCCCCTCGACGAACTGATCCGAAGGCATGGCGCTGATCTCGTCGGTCGCAGTGTGATGGAGCGGTTCGGCCAGCGCTTCCCGCTCCTCATCAAGTTCATTGATGCCCGTGACGACCTCTCCGTGCAAGTCCACCCCGACGACGAATTGGCACGCCAGCGCCACGACTCGTTCGGCAAGACGGAGATGTGGTACGTCGTCCAAGCCACCCCCGGCGCCGCGCTCTACAGCGGCTTCTCGCGGCCGATCGACGCCGATGAGTTTCGCCGCCGCGTGAAGGAGGGCACGATCATGGAGGTGCTTCGCCGCTACGAGGTTTGCCCCGGCGATGTCTTCTTCCTGCCTGCCGGACGTGTGCACGCCATTGGTGCCGGCTGCTTCGTGGCCGAGATCCAGCAGACGAGCGACGTCACCTACCGCATCTATGATTACGATCGCCGCGACGCCAACGGCCGCCCGCGCGAGCTCCACGTTGCCCAAGCCCTCGATGCCATCGACTACACCTACCTGCCCGACCATCGCACGCACTACACACCCCACCCCGACAGCGCCGTCGAGCTGGCCCACTGCCCTTACTTCACCACCCACCTCATCGACCTCACGTCGCAGCCCATGACGCGCGACTTCGCCCGGCTGGACTCCTTCGTCATTTACATCTGCATGGAGGGCGCAGCGACCATCCGCGACGATGACGGCCGGGAGTGCACGCTTCGCCGCGGCCAAACGGTGCTCCTGCCCGCCACGACGCGTTCGGTCACGCTCACGCCCGCCCCCAGCGGCGCGAAGTTGTTAGAGACGTATATCTCGGTTTAAATCGGCCGAGAGGGTGGGGCGTATCGCATACGCCAAACATCCTGACAGGGGCGAATGATCAGGCAGCCGGGTACATGTGGGGCGTATGCGATACGCCCCCTACCACCTGCCGACAGAAAGCCCGATTACTTCTAACGACCGATCCGGGTTGATCATTGATTCCCCCAAGCATACACCAGCCGCCACTGCTTACTTTTGCCCCTGCAACCACAGCCTATAACCCAATGGAAAGAGTAATCGATTTAATCAACCGCAGCCGCGGCACGGCTTTCTCGTTCGAGATCCTGCCGCCGCTCAAGGGCAACAGCATCCGAAGCGTCTACCGCGTGATCGATAAGCTGCGCGAGTTTGACCCGAAGTACATCAACATCACCTCGCATCACGGCGAGGCCATCGAGGTGCGCGGCGCCGACGGCACGGTGCGCACCGTCAACCTGCGTAAGCGGCCCGGGTCGGTGGCCATCGCGTCGGCCATACAGAACCGCTATGGCATTGCCGCCGTGCCGCACCTTGTCTGCAAGGGCTTCACCAAAGACGAGACGGAATATGGGCTCATCGACCTGAACTTTCTCGAGGTAAATAACCTGCTGCTGCTCCGCGGCGATGTGAAGCGCCTCCGCGAGCCGGACGATCCGGTGCTTTATCATGCCCACGCCACCGACCTACAGCGCCAGGTGAATGACTTCAACCGCGGCATCGCCCTCGATGGATCGGCGATCGCGGACATCGAGACGCCCTTCTCTTACGGCATGGCTTGCTATCCGGAGATGCACGAGGACGCTACATCGATGGAGGACGACATCCGCTACGCCAAGATGAAGGTGGAGCAGGGCGCGGAGTACCTCGTCACGCAGATGTTCTTCGATAACTCGAAGTATTACGCCTTCGTCGATCGCATGCGGGCCGAGGGCGTCATGGTACCCATCATCCCGGGCATCAAGCCAATCGTCCTCTGCAATCAGTTAGCGGATATTCCTCGCATCTTCCACTGCACCTTCCCGGCGGATTTTGCCGCCGAGCTCGGCCGTTGCCGTACGGACAAGGAGGCCGTGGAGGTCGGCGTTGAATGGTGTACCGTACAATGTCGCGACCTGATTGCCCACGGCGTCCCCAGCATTCATTTCTACACCCTCATGGCCTCCGACAGCATTCGCCGCGTGGCCCGAGCGATCTATTGAAATGTATTTCCACGACATCATCGGGCAAGACGAACTCAAGGCGCGCCTCACCGAGACGGCGCGCCGCGGCATCGTCCCTCACGCCCAACTCTTCGCCGGGTGCACGGGCACTGGCACCTTCCCCCTGGCCCTCGCCTACGCCCGCTACCTCAATTGCACCCACCGCTCCGACACCGACGCCTGCGGCTATTGCCGATCCTGCCTACAGTTCAACGAGCTGGCCCACCCCGACCTCCACTTCGTCTTTCCCATCGTCTCCGACAAGAAACACAAGAAGACCGTCTGCGACGACTACCTCGACGAGTGGCGCGCCCTGCTCCGCGAGCGCACCTACTTTGACATCGACCTCTGGCTCGACTACATGGAGACCTCCGGCAAGCAAGCCCTCATCTATGCCGAAGAGAGCGATCAGATCATCCGCAAAACCTCCCTCCGCATTTACGAAGCCGAGTATCGCATCCTTCTCGTCTGGATGCCCGAGCGCATGCACGCCGCCTGCGCTAACAAGCTGCTCAAGCTCATCGAAGAACCTCCCGCGCGCACCGTCATCCTCCTCGTCTCCGACGCCCCCGATCGCATCCTTGGCACCATCCTCTCCCGCGCCCAGCGCCTCGATGTCCGGCCCATCATGCCCGACGCCTTGGCTCGCGCCCTCGAGCAACGAAATGGGTTGCCCCCCGACGAGGCCCAACGCATAGCCCACCTCGCCCACGGCGACCTGCTCGCAGCCGAACGCCTCCGCAACGACGACGAGCACCAGCGCCTCTACCTCGACTTCTTCATCCGCACCATGCGCAACGCCTGGGCGCGAAACGTCCGCGAGATGAAACACACTGCCGATGAGCTGGCCGCACTCACCCGCGAGCAGCAGCGCGCCTACCTTGCCTATTGCCAACACCTCATCCGTGAGAACTTCGTCCGCCGCTTCCACTCTGACGATCTCAACTACCTCCGTCCCGACGAGGCCGCCTTCTCCGCCCGCTTCTCCCCCTTCGTCAACGAGCGCAACGTCTTCGACCTCATAGGCGAATTCTCCGACGCCGAGCGACACATCGCTCAAAACGGCAGCGCCAAAATGATCTTCTTCGACCTCTCCCTACGCATCACCGTACTCATAAAAAGATGACCCGACACCTCATTCTCCTCCTCCTCTCTTCTTTTTTCTTATTACTCCTCATGTCCGCCTGCCACACTACCCGGACAACCGACGACGCTACCGACGTGCCCCCGCTCACTATCCATCGCTTCGACCGCGCCCTCCTCGCCTACATCGATGCCGACAGCACCCACGCGCCAGCCCTCGCTGACGCCCTCCGAAGCGACTACCCCGAGCTCTTACGCATGCTCCAGCGCTCCCTCATCGAACGCCCCGACACGCTCACCCTCGACACCTTCCTCCTCTGGGCCGCCGATTATTACAACGAGCCCCACCTCCATCAGCTCTACCTCGATGCCGTCGGCCGCTACCCCGACCCTACCGCCGACTCCCTTGCCTGCGTTCTCCGCGCCGCCTTAGCCCGCCTCCGCACCGACAGCCCTGACCTCCCCGTGCCCGCCATCTGTTTCCACGTCTCCGGCCTCTACCAAAACGTCCTCGTCCGCGACAGCCTCCTCTCCCTCTCCATCGACAAGTACCTCGGCACCGACTATCCCCTCTATGCCGACCTCCTCCCTGCGCACGCCCGCCGCGAGATGACCCCCGCACACGTTGTTCCCCACATCCTCGAGGCCCTCCTCAAGTCCGAATACCCCTTCCGCGGCAACGACGCCGTCCTCCTCGACCGCATGATTTACGAAGGCGCCATCGACTGCCTCATCCTCCGCGCCCTGCCTGACCTGCCTCTCTCCACCCTCTTCGGCTGGACCCCCGACGAGCTCAGCCGATGCGAGCGCGAGGAAGCCATCATTTGGCGCACCATCGTCGGCCGCCGCGCCCTCTACACCCCCGATCGTATCGCCACCGAGCGCTACTTCCGCACCCTCCCCGCCGACTTTCTCTCCCCCGGCCTCCCCGGGCATATCGGCGAATGGATCGGCCTGCGCATCGTCAGCCGCTACGAGGCGAAGACCCATGCTCCCCTCGTCAACATCCTCCGCACACCTGACCCGCAAGCCGGTCTCACCCCCTCGAAATACCGCCCACGATGCACTCCTCTCC
>CAUPYF010000097.1:0-6672 GCA_963515435.1 uncultured Tannerella sp.
ACTTCCGCCTCTTCGAGTGGAGCGATTGGTCGAGCAAGCAGCACTTCGTGAAGCAGTTCCTGAGCGGCATCTTCATCACCATCGTCATGACCGGGCTCGATCAAGACATGATGCAGAAGAACCTCTCCTGCCGCAGCCTCCGCGACGCGCAGAAGAACATGTATTCCTACGGCTTAGCCTTCACGCCGATCAACTTCCTCTTCCTCTCGCTTGGCATCCTGCTCATCACGCTGGCGGGGCAACTCGGCATCACGCTGCCCACCTCCGGCGACGACATCCTGCCCATGTTCTGCACCTCGGGCATATTGGGGCAAACGATCGTCGTCTTCTTCACCATCGGCATCATCGCAGCCGCTTTCAGCAGCGCCGACTCCGCGTTGACGGCGCTCACCACCTCCTTCTGCGTCGACATCCTCGGTATCGAGCGCAACCAAGCGACACACGCCAAACGGACACGCATGATGGTTCACGTCCTCATCTCGGTGCTCTTTGCTGCCATCATCATGGTGTTCAAAGCCGTCAACGACCGCAGCGTGATCGACGCCATCTACGTGATCGCTTCTTATACCTACGGCCCGCTCTTGGGGCTCTTCGCCTTTGGTCTCTTCACCCGCCTACGCCCCACCGACCGCGCCGTGCCCTACATCTGCCTCGCCTCGCCCCTCGTCTGCTACGCCCTCGAGCGCCTCACGCTCCACTGCACCGGTTATCGCTTCGGCTACGAGATGCTGATGATCAACGGCGCCCTCACCTTCCTCGGGCTGTGGATGGCATCCATGAGCACTAAAAACGAAAAATGAAAAAGCCGGGTACACGCATAGAGCAACTCCATCATGTACCCGGCATTTTAGTTCCCCCCGGCGTGTACCCAGCTTCGTTTTTCGCTCATTCGCAGACGTGCGTCCCGTGGTAGGCTTCGACCTTTTCGGAGGCATCGAACCACTCACCGAAGCGGTTGCTGTAGCAGATCTTCCAGCCCCTCCTTTGGGCATTCCCTCCGGTCGTTTTCGATAGCAACTCCAAGCCCTCTTTGCCGGGGGGATCGTCGAAGAGGATGAGCGATCCCGCCTCTTCCTGCCCCGAGCGATCGGGCAGCTTGCAATAAAGGCGATCCAGTACCTCGGGCGTCATCAACTCACCATCCCAACAGTACAGCACTTTCAATTTCGGGTTATGGCTGAGGTCGAGCGCCGGCAGCTTGCTTCTGTCACAAGCCAAGCTCTTCAGCTCGGGGTTGTGGCTGACGTCGAGGCGGGTCAACTCATTCTCGGTGCAGTCCAAATCCGTCAGTGCCGGATTGCGGCTGAGGTCGAGCCGGGTCAAACTATTCCCGGAGCAGTACAAATCCGTCAGTGCCGGGTTGCGACTGAGGTCAAGCGCCGACAGGCTGTTCCCGTAGCAACTCAGCCATTTCAGCGCCGGGTTATGGCTGAGGTCAAGCGCCGTCAGATTGTTCCCGTAGCAGTCCAAGCGCTCTAAGGCGGGGTTGTGGCTTAGGTCGAGCGTCGGCAACTTGTTGTGTTCGCACGACAGCCTCTTCAGCACCGCATTGCCACTGATGTCCACCGCGTAAATGTTTGGTTCATAACCACCCGCCTCAAGCATCAGGCGGTAATCCCCGTATTCCCAATCCTTACTGGGCACGTAATTATCCCCGCAATCGAACTCCACGATGTCACCGTAGACCGTCATCGTGGAGGCTTGAGCGGGTAACTCACAGTGTGTCCCAGACTCGCTGTCGTCGGCGAGGAAGGTGGTGTCGATGCGGCCGCAAAGCACACGCATCGGTTGGCTGGGCGCATCGGCTTTGAAGCTGAGTTTGATTGTCTGCCCCTTGCGGACGCGCAGGGTGATGCGGTTCTCACCGGCGACTTTCGAGGTGCAACTAAAGGTCGTTGCCCAAGCGACCAAGAGGAGGAAGAGTAGGCCGTGATTCTTTGTCTTCATATCTGTTTTGAATGCTGTTTGAATACTGTTTAGATGGATAAGGGTAGGGGCGAATAATCATCCGCCCCTACGTCTGTCCGGCCGCCCGATCAGCGCCCGAGATGATGCTTCTGGCAGAACTCATCGAGGATGTCCTCAAGGTTCGGCCGACCGATCTCCTGCAACTCGTAACCCACCTTCACCGTCGGCTGCGTGATGCGGACGATGCGGCAGAGGTCGATCGGCGTGGCGATGACGACGGCGTCGCACGGTGTAGCGGCAATCGTTGCCTCAAGGTCGCGCACCTGTTGCTCGCCGTAACCCATAGCCGGCAGCAGCGTGCCGATGCCGGGATAGGTGCGGAAGGTGTCTTGCAACTTGCCGACGGCATACGGCCGCGGATCGATCAGTTCGGCGGCGCCAAACTTGCCCGCTGCCACGGTGCCCGCGCCGATCTTCATCTCGCCGTGCGTCAACGTCGGGCCATCCTCAACTACAAGCACACGCCGCCCACGGATCAGCTCCGGCCGATCGACGGTGAGGTACGACGCGGCGTCTACCACCGTGGCCTTCGGATTGATGCGCGCGATGTTCTGCCGCACGGTTTGGATGTCCTCTAAAGAGGCCGAGTCGATCTTGTTGATGCAGATCACGTCGGCCATGCGAGCCACCACCTCGCCGGGGTAATAGGAGACCTCAGCGCCGGGCCGGAGTGGGTCGACCACGCCGATGGTGAGGTCGGGCACGTAGAAGGGGAAGTCGTTGTTGCCGCCGTCCCACACGATCACATCGCAGCCGTCCGGGTCGCGCTCCGCCTCGCGCAGGATAGCCTCATAGTCCACGCCGGCGTAGATCACGTTGCGGCGCGTGACTACGTGCGGCTCATACTCCTCCATCTCCTCGATGGTGCAATCATGCTTTTTCAGGTCGTCCACCGTGGCGAAGCGCTGCACACGCTGCCGCACAAGGTCGCCGTAGGGCATCGGGTGACGCACGGCCACCGGCTTGAGCCCCTTCTCGACGAGGATCTCGATCACGCGGCGCGACGTCTGCGACTTGCCGCAGCCCGTGCGCACAGCGCCGATAGCGATGACCGGTTTGGTGGACTTGATCATCGTCTCCTTCGTCCCTAACAGCCAGAAGTCTGCTCCGGCCGCGTTCACGATGGCGCTGACGCCCATCACGCGGGCGTAGGGCACATCGGAATAAGCAAACACACATACATCCACTGCCTCCTTGCGGATCAGCTCCGGAAGCTCGCGTTCGGCCACGATGGGGATTCCCTCGGGATACGCCTCGCCGGCCAGCTCAGTCGGGTAACGGCGCCCGTCGATGTCAGGGATTTGATTGGCCGTAAAAGCCACGACGTGATAGTCGCTGTTGCCACGGAAGAACGTGTTGAAGTTGTGGAAGTCCCGCCCCGCGGCTCCGATGATGATGACATTTCTTTTTTTCATGATTCGATAGTGTTAGGGGTTCATACTTTTTGATGATTCGCGGCATCGAAAATCGATGCCATGACAAAGGTAAGAGGCTGTATAAATGTATCCTGAAGGGAATACCCGCTTCGGATTGAAAGACTACAAACAGCGGTCTGATGTATTCATCGCTTATCGTGCTTTTGAAGGTGGATCAATGTCGTTTACACCATGCAGCAGGCGGAGACGTCCGTGCCGTTGAGGTACTGGTCTGCGGTCATGCGGCGTTTGCCGGCGAGCTGCACCTCGAGGAGACGGAGGTATCCGTCCCCAGTGGCTACATCCAAGTGGCGTCGGCCATCGGTGTGGATGGCGCCGGGCGAGAGGTCGGGCTGCTCGGTGAGGCGCTCACTGCGGAAGATTTTCAGCGCCATCCGCCGCCCGTCGGCCGAGAGGATTTCGGTCCACGCCGCGGGGTAAGGCGCCAATCCGCGGATGAAGTTGTAGACGCACTCGGTGGGTTGATTCCAGTCGATGCGGCACGTGTCTCGGAAAATCTTCGGAGCCTCGCGCAGCGAGATGTTGTCCGTGACGAGCGCCTCCTGCTCGATGGTCTCCACGCACCCGTCGCCGTCGAGGATCCGGTCTACCGTCTCCGTCACGAGCTCCGCGCCGAGGGCCATCAGTCGGTCATGTACCGCGCCTGCGTCGTCGGTCTCGGCCACAGGCAGGCGGCGTTGCATAATGATGCGGCCGGTGTCGATCTCATGGCGGAGAAAGAAGGTCGTTACGCCTGTTTCTTTTTCACCATTGATCACGGCCCAATTGATCGGCGCCGCGCCGCGATACTGCGGCAGGAGGGAGGCGTGCAAGTTGAATGTGCCCAAGCGCGGCATTTCCCAGACGGCCAGAGGCAACATGCGGAAGGCGACAACGATTTGCAGATCGGCGCCAAGTGTACGCAGGGTGTCGAGGAAGGCGGGATCGCGAAGGCTCACGGGTTGCAGCACGGGGAGGTTGTTTTCCACGGCGTACTGCTTGACGGGCGATGCTTGCAGCACACTGCCGTGACGGCCTATCGGTTTGTCGGGCATCGTCACCACGCCCACGACTTGGTATCCGCCCGCAACGAGGGCCGCAAGGGAGGCGCAGGCAAACTCGGGTGTGCCCATGAAGATTATTCTCAGATCATCCTTATTCATCATGCAGTTTCTTTAGGTGTGTATTAAAAACAAATAGGAGTGCCAAAATTAAAGAAGATTAGCATCCGTGCAGCGTTTGATGTCGATGCGACATCTATATAGTCACAACAAGAAGAGAAAGCAACATCTCGTTAGACATAATAATAGAAAGGAACACCGACATGAAGAAATTGAATCGCAAGCTGATCCGCGGCACCAACTGGGCGCTGGCGGGGCTGCTGTCGCTGTTGGGCTTCACCGGATGCGGAAAAGAGGGCAACGACGACGGCGGTGAGATGAGAGTAGAGTATGGGGTGCCGCACGCCACCTTCAAAGTCTTGGGGCGCGTGACGAACGAGCAGGGCGAGCCCCTCGCAGGCGTCCGTGTCGTAGCGCCAAACGCGACGACGATTTGGGGTAAAGACTCCGACCAACGCAACACCAGCCTCCTGTACGACACGACCTACACCGCCTCCGACGGCACCTTCGCCGGGCGCTACAGCGTCTTCCCCTCGGATTCGGTCTACATCAACATGAAGTTTGAAGACTCCGCCACGCCGTCCGCTTACGAGTCGGACAGCCTCTCCGTTGGGTTCTCCAAGCGCGACCTGCAGGGCGGCGACAAGAGCTGGCATCGCGGCGAGGCGGAGAAGCGGATCGACGTGAAGCTGAAACGAAGGAAATAATCCACAACAATGAACGACGCAACGATCAGCCTCAAGAAGCGGCTGGCGTTAGAGACCTTCCGCCGCCTGCACCGCAATCGCGTCAAGCTGCACGAGCTGCGGACACTCTTTTGGGAGTGCACGCTGCGCTGCAACGTGGCCTGTCGCCACTGCGGCAGCGACTGTCGCGTCTCCTCGTTGCTTCCCGACATGCCCATACAGGACTTCCTCCGCGTGGTGGACGAGATCCGTCCGCACGTCGACCCGCACAAGGTACTCGTCATCTTCACCGGCGGCGAGGCGCTTGTCCGGCCTGACATCGAGGCCTGCGGACGCGAGCTCTACCGACGCGAGTTCCCCTGGGGCATCGTCTCCAACGGACTGCTCTTCGCCGAACGGCTGCCAGGCCTACTGGCCGCAGGCATGCGCTCGGCCACGATCAGTCTCGATGGCTTTGAGGACGAGCACAACTGGATGCGCGGCCACCGAAACAGCTTCCGACACGCTACCGCCTCCATCCGTGCACTGGCCCGGACGGAGGACGTGAACTGGGACGTCGTCACCTGCGCCAACCGTCGCAACTTCGACCACCTCCCCCGCTTCAAGCAGTACCTGATCGACCTCGGCGTCCGCCACTGGCGCATCTTCACCGTCTTCCCCGTCGGGCGCGCCGCCCGCGTCCCCGAGCTGCAACTCACCGACGCGCAGTTCGTCCGCCTGATGCACTTCATCCGCTCCTTGCGCCGCGAGGGCCAGATCGACGTCTCCTACGGCTGCGAGGGCTTCCTCGGCGGCTACGAGATGGATGTCCGCGACCACTTCTACGAGTGCAGCGCCGGCATCTCCACCGCCTCCGTCCTGGCTGACGGATCCATCTCAGGCTGCCCCAGCATCCGCGCCAATTACTACCAGGGAAACATCTATCGCGACCGCTTTATGGACGTCTGGGAACACCGTTTCCGCCCCTACCGCGACCGCGAATGGGCCCGCCGCGACGCCTGTGCTGACTGCAAGCTCTTCCGCTACTGCGAGGGCAACGGCATGCACCTCCACGACGCCGACGGCCGCCTCCTCGTCTGCCACCATCGGCGGCTCACGCAGGGAGCAGCCGTTGGATAACGGCTTAGTGTTTAATTGTTAATGATTATACCGGGTACACGTGATGAGGCTGCCCCATCACGTGTACCCGGCATTTCTTTCTCCTCCCCCGGTTGTAGGAGCATATCATCCAGACACCCGTTTTCAATTCAATCCGAACAGGCCTCAAAATACACAGCGACGAACCGTCACAGACTTGTTTCATGCTCTCGAACGCTTCAACGGGCCAAGTAATAGTCAATGATTAATGGTGGGGCAGTACCATTCTGCCATGTTTCCGGGGGTAATCATGGGTAATGGATAATTAATCATTACCCCTTATTTGAAGCGCTCGCCTCTCAGGCCCCAATGCCCTGACGCAAAACAACCCCCTCTCCCCGAAGC
>CAUPYF010000098.1:0-6516 GCA_963515435.1 uncultured Tannerella sp.
CCTTCCTGACGCCGTACTTGATCTTCGCCATGCTGCTCTTCACCTTCAGCAAGATTGAGCCGGGCGACTTGCGTTTCCACCTGGCCCAGGTGTGGCTGTTGCTCATCCAGCTGATCGGCAGCGGCGGCGTCTACCTGCTGCTGCGCCCCTTCGATCCCATCATTGCTGCGGGCGCCATGCTGTGCGTGCTCACCCCGACAGCTACCGCAGCAGCCGTCATTACGGGCATGTTAGGCGGCAATGTGGGCTTCCTCACGACTTACGTCTTGGCCTGCAACGTGGCCGTGGCCGTGGTTGCGCCGGTCGCCTTCACCCTGATCGGCGTCTACGGCGAGGCGCTCAGCTTTGGGCAGTCGCTGTGGTACGTCTGTAGCCACGTCTTCCCGCTGCTTGTCCTGCCCCTGTTCGTGGCCTTGGCCATGCGCCGATGGATGCCCCGCACGCACGGCGCACTGCTGCGTGTACCGCACCTGCCGTTCTACCTCTGGGCCGTCTCACTGACCATCGTAACGGGCATCACCGTCCGTTTTCTCATCAATCACGGCGGGGAGAATCCGCGGGCCGTCGCAGGGCTGCTCCTTGTGTCGCTTGTGCTGTGCGTGGCGCAGTTCCTTGTCGGGCGGCGCATTGGTAGGCATTACGGCGATGCGGTCTCGTCCGGCCAAGGCCTCGGGCAGAAGAACACGATCCTCGCCATTTGGATGGCGCAGACCTACCTCCACCCGCTGACGGCTGTCGCTCCGTCGGGCTACATCCTCTGGCAAAACATCATCAACAGTTACCAGCTATGGCGCCGCGGAAGGCAACAGGCGGACACATAGGTGCGTTGTCCTTACTTCAGGAATCCGTAGGCGTAGACTTTCGGTTCAATCTTGCGGGCCAGGGCGGCGACGCGGGCGCGGAGGGCTTTGATTCGCGTGGTGTAGGTGGCGTCTGAGCTGTCGGTATTCATCTGCGTCTTGCCGCTCTTGTTCGTCTTGACGCCTTGGAAGTGGAGGCGGATGTCGTAGAGCGAGGCGTCGGGGAGGGCGCCGGGCTGGCTGTGGTAGTACTGCCAGAGGGCGCGGCCGGCGTCCATCGCTGCGGTGGCCTCGGGGGAGAAGGTGAGCGCTTCGCCGCGCGGACGGATGGCTTCGGAGTGGAATATGTGGAGCTGGCTTTCCGATGCGGCATCTGCCTTGGGCAGCTTACCGCGGATAAAGTCGTACATGAAATGGCTTTTGAAGGCGTCTTGTGCGCCCACCTCCGCCTCTGAGAAGGGGATCCAGTGGTTGATGCCGTGCGCGCTGCTGATACGGTTTTGCCCGTGGAAGAGGGTGAAGACAAGGCAATCGTTTTGAAACTCCGTGTCGCTCGCCCAGCCGTCGTTGGGGTAGAGGAACTGGTCGCGATCGTTGAGCCAGGTCATAGGGATGCAAAGGCGGACAGCGAAGTAGATGGAGGCTTCTAAAAAGTTTTTCTGTGTGATCCAAGTACCCTTCACTTGCTCTATATCTGCTTTTGATGGAGATAGAGTGACAAATACGCCATTGTTGTTTTGGAAATCCGTGCCCAACATTCTTAAGTAGGCAATCCGATCTCCTTGTTTATCGTAGAAGAGACGCAGCCAATCGATGATATACTTATGTCCACTGTATGAATAGACGTTTTTCTCCTCTTGGAAGTCCCCTTTCTCGTCGTAGACATCAGCTGTGATCTGCTCAAACTCTTCCTGAATGGCTGTATTCCATACTTTGAATCCGATGGGGAACTGTCCTTTCACATTATCGAACGTATTGGCCGGAACCAAAAAAATTCGACCGAGCTTCGCTCGGTATTTCTTCCGGAAATCACGGAAGTTCGGTGGGTGCAGAATTTTGATAGGTGTAAATTCTGCCAGCACCGAGGAGGGTATTTCGCGTAGCACCCTGACATAGAATTGCGCAAACAATTCGTTCCCAGCACGCCCGAGTTCGTTCTTATACTTTGTCTTGATAGATGTTTCTGATAAGCCTTCTCTGTTTGTCCCAGTACCGGTTATTGTCCGAGCATTACTGGCTTCCGCATATGGCGGATTAATATAGATGACCAGCTTGCGGCGGCGTTCGGGGGAGTTGATAATCTGGCGGAGGCCGTCGGGGAGGAGGTCGAAGGAGTCGTTGAGGAAGTCGAAGCGGAAGACGTGGCTGTCGAGCAGGTTGGCGCCGTTGGCGATGCGGTCGTGCATCACGTCGACATCGCTTTGGTCGAGCGTGGAGGCCCAGATGCGATACTTGTTCGTCAGGCCGGCGAGCAGGTTGCCCGTGCCCGCGCAGCAGTCCCAGATGTCGTATTCCTCCTGCCAATCCTCGCCAAGCTCGTCGGCGAGGTATTGCTGCGAGAGCTCCACCCACTGGCGCGGCGTGAAGTAGGAGCCTTTGCGTTCGCGCACGTCTTGCGGCACGAGCAGGTCGCGGCGGGCCACGATGTAGTCCCAATACTCGCGCCGGGGCGGGCGCTCATAGCGGTTCCAGAAGCGGCTGTGCGCCCGGCCTTCGTCGTTGAATTGCGCCCGCTTGGAATCCCAGAGGCCCATGTCGTCGATCTTCCTGTCTAACTCGTAGTGGTTCTTCCGGAGCAGGACGTAGAGCTTCTCCCGCAGGGTGAAGTCTTGCTCCGAGAGCAGGTCGGCCAGGAAGAAGTCGGCGTCGATGATGCCGCGGCGTTTGGTTATCTCCCAGTTCACGGCGATGGAGGGGCGGACGGCGTCGCGCCAGCGGGCATAGACGGCCGTGAAGTTGGTCTTGTTGATGGGCAGCTTCGAGAGGCCGGTCTTGTTGAGGACGAAGTTTTTGCGGATAAAGAGGCGCAGCTCCTCGTCGTCCGTGTCGAAGCGGAAGCGGAGCGCACCCTGCTCGAGTGTGTGGCGGACGGTGTCCATGAGGAGCCGGAACTCGCGCGTTTTATGGTCAGAGGGCTTGACGTTCCAGTTGAAATCGTTTTGGTAGAAGATGTCGCGGACGTCGTCGTAGGGCACGAAGGCGATCTTCTCCGCATCGAAGGCGCCGAGGAAGGCGGGCGGCATGTATTGATCGAAGGTGCGCGCCCGGCCGATGGTCAGGATCAGCTGCACGAGCGACTCGTCGATGTCGTGCGAGGTGCCCTTCTTGGCTTCGGCCCAGAGCAGGTAGATCCTTTCGGCGGGTGTTTCCGCGCCCTCCTGCAAGGGCAGCGGGGGGATGGCCACGGCAAAGTCGATCTTGCCCAGGATGGGCTCGGCCTCGTAGTCGCTGAAATAATCGCAGCGGATCCGGTTCTTGATTTCTTCTTCGGGGAGCGTGTTGAGATACTTCATAAGGGGGCGGTTGTTTTTCCGGGCGCGAAAGTAGCGGGCGAGCGTGTCATATAGTCACACAGAGATGGATCGCAGGCCATCCCAACCCAAAGTCTCATAGGGGCGAAAAATCATTCGCCTCTACAGGCGTGCCCCGTTTTCCGTGCGATTGATTCAATCAATCGGCCGAAAAAGTTTTTTTCATGCGATTGACTCAGTCAATGAGCCGAAAAAGTTTTTTTCAAGCGATTGACTCAATCAATGAGCCGAAAAAGTTTTTTTCAAGCGATTGACTCAATCAATGGGCTGAAAAAGTTTTTTTCAAGCGATTGACTCAATCAATGGGCTGAAATCTTATTCCGTACCTGGCCAAACTTCCTCGGCCTCGGCAGAGGCCTTTTTTTCATGCAATTGTACGATACAATGAGCCGCGAGAGAGTGTAAAGAGACTGAAATCACAGCCTTTCTGAATTGTAAAAAATAGGTAGTTTCGCCGCGCATTTCAATAAAGAAGATAGATTAATCATAAAAACGCAAACCCCTATGGAAGAATTCAAATTAGACATTCCTCGCGTGATGATCTTCACTAAAGTGAATAGCGCAAGATTGAACAACGCCCTTCACGCACAGTATCATCGCAAACAGTATGAGTTAGTTACGGCCGTGGACAAGGCGAAGCTGAAGCTCCCCGTCGGGCTGCCGGAAACGTGGGACAAAGGCATCTCTTACGAGACCATGCTCGTCCGAGAGTCTGCCATCTCATCCGAGACGGCCAAGCTGAAAGACATGGATGAGAAGCGCGACGAACAGCTGACGAACATCTTCGGCATCATTCGCGCCCAGCGGCATTCACATAAGGCCAACATCCGCGAAGCCGCCATCCGCCTCTCCGACACGCTCAGCCCGTACGAAAGCATCCAAACGAAGGCGTATGAAATGGAAAGCGGACTCCTCGAAGGCATGAAGCACGACTTGACCAAGCGAACGGCTGAGGTCGCCACGCTGGGCCTCGGCGATGAGTTTGAAAACCTCTTTAAGCTCAACGACGAGTTTGAAAAACTGCACGTCGGGCGTCGCGTGGAAAACACGGACGCGAAGCTCCCCCTGATCTCCGTGGTTCGCCCGCAGACCGACGCCGCCCTGGAGGTCGTCTGCCAGTATATACAAGTGGCCTACATCACCGCTGCAACAGCTGACGACAAAGCCCTCTTAGAGCAGCTCGTCGACCGCATGAATGCGACCTCTGAGGCTTTCAAAATCATGCAGCGCAACCTCGTCGTCCCCCGTCAGCCGAAGGAACCCAAGAAGCCGAAGGACCCGAAAGACCCGAAGCAGCCCAAGGATCCGAAAGACCCGAAGCAGCCCGAAGATCCTAAGAAACCGGGCGATAAGAAGCCGGAGGATCCCAAAAAGCCCGACGAGAAGCCGAAGGATCCCAAGAAGCCCAAGCCTGACGACGGCGACGACATCCACCTGCCGGAAGAATAAGGCTTCGATGTTCAATTATTAATGATCAATGTGATTATGCCGGGTACATGCCCCCTCAGCGTGTGCCCGGCCGATCATTCTTAATTGATAATTGAATAGCCCCCCCCTCGTAGGGACGAAAAATCTTCGCCCCTACATTTTCCTTCTTCAGCGCAACCATACTCCCCCAAAAACTACTTCTAACTACCTGCAGAAAATGAAAACGACACAATCCACTTACCGCGAAGCCGCCGACTATCTCGCCGACCTTATAGGCGAAACACCTCAAACCGCCATCATCCTCGGCAGCGGCCTCGGCGCCCTCGCCGACCGCATCACCGACGCCACCATCATCCCCTACGCCGCCATACCACACTTCGCCCGCTCCACCGCCGTCGGACACAAAGGCAACCTCCTCTTCGGACGCCTTGGCAGCCGCCTCGTCATGGCCATGCAAGGACGCTTCCATTATTATGAAGGATACACCATGCCGCAAGTCACCTTCCCCATCCGCGTCATGGCCCTCCTCGGCGTCCGCCGCCTCCTCGTCTCCAACGCCGCCGGAGGCATCAACAACACCTTCCACGTCGGTGACCTCATGATCATTCGCGACCACATCAACATGATGCCCAACCCCCTCATCGGCCCCAACGACGAACGCTTCGGCCCCCGTTTCCCCGACATGACCCGCGCCTACGACCGCGACCTCATCCGCACCGCCGAAACCATCGCCCAGGAGCAAGGTATTACACTCCGAAAAGGCGTCTACGTCGGCCTCACCGGCCCCTCCTACGAGACCCCCGCCGAATACGCCGCCTACGGCCGTCTCGGCGGCGACGCCGTCGGCATGAGCACCGTCCCCGAAGTCATCGTCGCCCGCCACGCCGGCATCCGCGTCTTCGGCATGTCCGTCATCACCAACGAAGGCTACCACTTCGCCGACGATTTCGTCAACGACGCCGACGAAGTCGTCCGTGCTGCCAATCGTGCCACCGACATCATGACCCGCCTCTTCACCACCCTCATCGAACGCACCGAATAGCGTCCTTCCCATGATCGGCCCACCCCAACTCTACGCCCTCCTTCGCCAGCTCTGCATCCCTTTCGATTACATCGAACATCCGCCCCTCCCCACCCTCGACGTAGCTCAGCAATACCTCCGCGGCCGCAACGTCAATCTCTGCAAGAACCTCTTCTTCCGCAACCACAAAGGCAACCGCCACTACCTCATCATCCTCGCCGGCGACAGCTCGATGGACATCCACGCCATCGAGCATCGCCTCCGCGAAGGCAAGCTCACCTTCGCTTCCGAGCGACGCATGCAGCGCTATCTCGGTGTCATGCCCGGTTCCGTCACTCCCTTCGGCCTCATCCATGACACCGAGCACCACGTCCGCCTCTTCCTCGACCAAAACCTCCGCCACGCCCCCCGCCTCAGCTTCCATCCCTGCGTCAATAGCGCCTCGCTCACTCTCACGTGCGGAGACTTCATCCGCTTCATGGACCACACCGGAAACGCCTACGAATGGATCGATCTCTATCCGGAAGCATCACCCCACACGCTTTTAGAATGAAGGAAATAACATATGCACGCCTCCGTTTGCACTTGCAGGCACACAAAAAAATAATAGCACGACGTTTGGACGTTTAGAAAAGGGGTATATCTTTGCGCCCGTCAATCGAGAGAGAGCGACACAAAATATGCGGAAGTAGCTCAGTTGGTAGAGCACAACCTTGCCAAGGTTGGGGTCGCGGAT
>CAUPYF010000099.1:0-6361 GCA_963515435.1 uncultured Tannerella sp.
TGTTGCGGGCGAACATCATCAGGCCGGACGTGCCGCGGTCGAGGCGGTGGAGGACGAAGAGGCGGTTCCTCGGGTCTTGTTCGCGGACGTAGGTGGAGAGGATGGCCCATGCGGTACGCTCCTGCGCGACGGAATCCGAAACAGAGAGGAGGCCGTCACGCTTGTCGATGACGATGAGCGAGTCGTCCTCCCAGACGATGCGCAGGTAGGGGCTATTAAAGGCGGGGCGGCCGCGCTCGTGGCTGATGAGGACGGTGTCGCCGGGGGTGAGGGGCGTGTCGAAGTGGGTCGTGACGCGCCCGTTGACCCATATCTGCCCGTGGCGGAGCAGGCTTTTGACGGCGCTCCGGCTGCGGTCTGTCAGCAGGTCGAAGAGGAAGGGCAGAAGGGGGGTTGGTGTTTTCACTGTGAGGCGTCGGCCGCGCGGTTGACGCTCGTCCCGTTGCGCATTGCGCCGGGGGCGGAAGGTGCGGTTGGATGTCATGAGGCTAAGAAGCTGTTTTGAATTTTATTGGATGATTGTTTTATAGAGCTGTTTGGGGAGCGATTTCTCGTTTTTGATGGGACGAAGTAAACGGAATCTCTGATGCCTAAAAGTGATTATACATCAGCCCTGCGCTCTAACACCTTTTTTTTTCGGGGGGGGGGGAAGAGGGGAAAAAGGGCGTTGACAGTAGTCAGAGGACTAAAAAAATATGTTTTAGCTACTTCTGACTGCTATCAACGGGTGTAAAAGCAAGTTTTAGACACCTCCGACTGCTATCAATGGATGGAAAAGTATATTTTAGATAACTCTGACTACTATCAACGGGTAGAAAAATATGTTTTGCAATGCCTCTGACTGCTGTCAATTGGCGTAAAGACATGTTTTGCAATACCTCCGACCTCTGTCAATGAGCAGAAAAACATGATTTGCAATACCTCTGACTACTGTCAATGGGCTGAAAAATGTATTTTGTAATAACTCCGACTGCTGTCGACAGTTAAGTTCCTAAATATTTTAATAGATCGCCGGCCCGGCGGGGGGGATTATCTATAGTTCGCCAGCCCTTCAGGCTGTGCCGGATACACATACACACTTACCTCTCAGATCAGCTTGTAGCGGCGGGCGAAGTAGGTGCGGTAGAAGAGGACGACGATCTCGGCTATGATCAGGGCCGAGGCGTAGAGGTAAATGCTGTTGAGGCGGAAGTAGATCATCACCGAGTAGCAGATGAGGAGGGCCACGGTGGAGCAAATGACGCTGACGTTAAAGGGGCGCTGCCGGCCAAAGGCGACGAGGACAGAGGTGCCGAGGAAGACGGAGAAGCCGGAGAAGAAGAGGTCAAGACAGAGGAGGCGCAGCAGGGAGGCGGCTTCCCTGAGCTCGCCGTGGGAGAGGATGCGGACGATGGGGCTGGAGAAGGTGAAGAGCACGATAGTGACGCCGACGATGAGCAGTGTCACGATGCGGAGGATGGAGGGGAGCATGGTGCGGTCGCGCGAGCGGGAGAGGTTGGGGTAGAGCGCCTGGTTGAGCATTTGGATGGGGACCATGCCGCCGTTGATGACTTTCTGGGCCACGTCGAAGGCGGCTACTTCGGCGCCTGAGAGGTAGATGCCGCTCATGATCTTGGCCATGTAGGCGTTGATGGCCAACGAGGCGCGGGAGGCGAAGAAGGGGATGCTGGCGCGGAAGGTGTGGCGGAGGTAGGCGGAGGGAGGGAGGCAGAGGCGGATGCCGTCGCGGACGAAGACGTAGTAGCAGGAGACGGCGGCGGAGAGGATGAGGCCGAGGGACTGGAGAAGGGCGATGTAGGGATAGTCGTCGGCGCGGCGGATGAAGAGGAAGAGGGTGACGGTATAGAAGGCGATGGAGAGGAAGCGAACGATGGTGAGGATTTTCATGTTTTCCCGTCCCTGATAGTACCAGACGGGAAGCCAGATGTCCGAAAGGCAGGAGAGGAAGGCGAAGGCGAGTAGCGTAGAGATGGCGCCGAGGGCGGGGATGAAGTGGATCATGAGGGATAGGACGGCGGCTACGACGAGGGCCAGAGCGGACTTGATGAGGATGACGGAGGAGAAGATGCGGTTCATCCGCTGCGGATCGTTGCGGTGGATGGAGACGTCGCGGACGGCGGAGATGTCGAGGCCGAAGTTGATGAAGATGGTGAAGAGGGCGACGATGGCCTGAGCGAAGACGACGGTGCCGTAGTGTTCCTCGCCTACGACGCGAAAGAGGTAAGGCAGGGCAATGAAAGGCATGACCATGCGCATGACCTCAAAGAGGGTCAGGTAGGAGGCGTTTTTGAGTACGAGGCCGTATTTGCCGAACATGTCCGGATGGGGTGGGAGCTTTTAAGCAGCGTCGCCTTTGCGCATCTCTTTCCGCAGGAGGCGGTATTGGTCTCGGCAGACGATCCAGCAGATGGAGAGCAGCAGGGTCAGGACGATGAATCCGACTAAGGCGAAGACCTTGCGCGGGGCAAGGGGTTTGGCCTTGACGAAGGCGGTGTCGACGATCTTGGCGCGGTCCGTCTTCTGCCCGAGGGCAAGGCTGATCTCTTCGCGCTTCTGAAGCAGGATGAGGTAGACGCCTTGGAGGATTTCCTGCTGGCGTTTATAGTCTACGTAGACGCGCTCCTGCACGGGGATGGACCCCATGCGCTCAAGCAGCTCGCGCTCCTGTTTCTCCAAGGTGCGGCGGGTCTGCTGCATGCTCTGCTGGGCGTTGTCGATGCTCTGGAAGACGGTCTCGCGGAGGCGGTCGACTTGTGTGGTGAGCGAGGCTACCATGGGGTTGCTCTCGTTGGAGTTACGGATGGCTTTCTCACGGTTTAAGAGGGCTTGGTTGTAGAGATAGATGGGGCTGCCCTCGGTCTCGGCGGCCACAGAGGTGAGGAGCGAGGGGACGAGCTTGTAGCGGTTGGCGGGGTCCTTGATGAAGGCGTCCATCGTGGCGATCATGTTGGCCTGCATCTCCGCCTCGATCATGCGTCCCTTCAAGTCACGCATGTATTCGGCGTAATACTGGATGTCGTACTCAACGTCCGTGATCTTGTTTGCGGCCTTGTAACGCTCGATGTTTCGTTCCACCTTCTCTAACTCGTCCATGACGTGTGTGATGCGTTCGTTGAGGAAGACAAGGGAGACGTCGCTCTGTGCTTTCTTGTAATCGTAGGCCTCTTGGTTATAATATTCGATGAGCACGTTGAGCATGTCCTTGGCGCGCCGGCGCTTGTAGTCGGAGCAAGAGAGCTCAATGATGTTGGCCGACTTGGAGTAGTCCTCGATCAGGAAATCGTCGGCGGTTTTCTCAGCCACCCAGCTGGGGGGATAGACGTCGATGTCGAGCTTCACGGCGTCAGACTTCGCGGCGGCATTGGCGGTCCGGACGAAGCGGAAGGTCTTGTCACGCAGCTTCACCACGGCGGGCAGTCGGTCGAAGCGGAAAGTTTGCTTCGTGCCGTCGGCCTTGGCCTTGATCGTCACCTCGCCGTGGTCGGAGACGGTGAGGCTGAACTCCACCTTATCATCTAAGGTGGCGAGAGTGGCCGAATCGCAGGTCACGCGCACGGGCGCTTCGTTGTAGAGCGTCAGGAAGGAGTACGGTCGTCGATATTCGGCATACAGCCCGAGCCGCACGACCATTTTCCGCATGAGGCTGTTGGAGCGCAGGGTGGAGATCTCATCGTCGATGCTAACACCGTTCCCGCTGCTCAGCCCGCCCAGCCCGAAGGTCTTCATCAGCCCCGCAGCGTCGCCCAGCCCGATGCTTCCGGAGGCCATCATGCTGGCATCGTCCTGTATTTGTATGCGGGCCATGACTTCGTAGGTCTTGGGGTAAAGTACCAAATAGAGAATGGCTGCCACGAGTGAGATGGCGGCGGAGATGAGGATCACTGTGCGTTGCCGCAAATAGCTGGCGATGATCGGACGCAGCCCGACGGCCTCGCGGTCGTCCGCGTCGCTCACGGCAGGCCGGACGGCCTCCCGATCGAATTCGTTGTTTATTTCCATCACTTCCTTCTGAGTGCCACTACGACGGAGGTAATCACCGAGGCCGCCGTGAGGATGGTCGATAAAATGGTCAGGTTGTATTGCTGAGCCGCGCTGTAGTTGGCGTTGCGCTTCTTGGCTTTGTTTGGCTCAACATATACCACGTCGTTTTGTTTGAGGTAAAAATAAGGCGAAGCGAAAAGTTCGGGGTTCGTCATGTCGATGCGGCCGTATTCCTTGTGCCCGTTGTTGTCGCGCACAATGAGGATGTTCTTCCGGTTGGCGTTGATCGTCAGGTCGCCCACCATGCCGATAGCGTCGAGGATGGAGATGCGGTCGTTGCGGACGTTGATGCTACCTGGGCGGGAGACTTCGCCGAGGACGGTGACTTTATAATTCACGATCTGGACATGCACCATCGCGCCATCCACATATTGGCGGATTTGTTTCTGAAGTTCTTCGGTGAGTTGTTCCTTGGTCAGTCCGGCGACGTGCATTTTGCCCAGGACGGGGAAATTGATGTTTCCCTCCTTGTCCACCAAGTAGGTGCGGAGCTTCGTGTCAGACGAGACGCCCGTTTCTCCCTGCGTCATGTAAGCATAGGGGGGGGGATTGAACGGCGTCACTACGGAGGGGTTCCATGCCGTGACGGTGATCGTCAGCAAATCATCCTCTGCGACGGTGGCCGAATACGTCCGGTTCATTCGTTTCCAATCGGCTTCCGTCAGCCGGTCGATACCTTGGAAGTAGGTCACATCCTTCGGCACGGCGCAGGCCCCTAACAAGGCCAGCAGGCACATGATCGGTAATAATTTACCCTTCATTCTTGTTCTTATTTTTTAATGGGTCGCAAAGATAGAGATAAATCAACCCGTCCTTCGGGCACTTAATCTCCGCGAAATTCCTTGTTACAACGCGGCAAGAAGGCATTTATTATCTCCCGGCCCCCCCCCGCACAGAGGAGGTGAGATCAGGATTATTTGCACTGGATGGCTTGGAGATAAACCTCATACGTCTGTCGGGCGATGTGATCCCAATCATAGCGTGTCAGGTCGTAGGTTTGTGTGACCCCGTGATGGAGTTTGGCTTCGATCACCTGACTTAAATTCGTGACGCAATCCGCTTCGTTGTAGTGGAAGTAACAGTCGGCGGGGAGACCTACTGCTTTGTTGGCTGGAATGTCGCTGACTAATACGGGTACTTGGTGGCTCATGGCCTCCAGCAGCGTGATGGGCAGCCCTTCGTGTGAGGAGGGGAGGATGAAGAGACCGGCGTGGGCGTACAACTCTTGCAAGGGGAGCCCCTTGATCATGCCAGTTAGGACGACACCCTGCTCGGCGGCTTGCGCTTTGAGCGACTTGGAATAGGGGGTCTCGTGATCGGCATCACCGGCTATCACTAACCGGTAATCCGTTGGCAGACGGGCTTGGGAAAAGGCGGCCACCAACTTGTCGAAGTTTTTTTCTTCTACGAAGCGCCCGACGGCCAGGATGTATCTACCGGGCGTCAGCCCCCACTTGCGGTGGTGCTCAGTGGAGTCGATGTGTGTGTGGGGGGGGCGGGGTGACGCCGTTGTAAATCAGGTGGACGTTCGTCCGGTGGTACTTCTTTTCAATGATGTCGCGGATGACGGTGGAGATGACGATCAGTTCGTCGGCCCATCGGGCGGCAAAAAGCTCTCCAGTGCGCAGGATGAATTTGGCTATCCGTCCCCACTTCTTGCGGTCGTAATCGGGGCCGTGGTGTGTGGCCACGACTTTCAGGCCGAGCAGCTTGGCTAAGGGGATGGCGATGCAGGGGCCGATGGCTTGGATATGGATGGCGTCGGCCTTGGTGCGACGGGCGTACCAGACGCTGCGGAAGGTGTGCACGGCAGCCTCGAAACCGCTCTGCCGGGGGGCGTTGAGGTCTTTGAACTTGACGCCTTGATAGGTGGTGTAGGGCGGATCTTCTTTGATGAAGGGCTTGCGTCGGGTCACGGTGATGTCACATCCCAAGGCGGCGATCCGGGGGCATAATTCTTCGCAATGGGTTTCTACTCCGCCTTGTATGCCGGGGAATCCTCTGAGGCCGGCGACAACGATTTTCATGATGGTGTAAGTAATTACGAGTTATGGATACGGGTGGGGCGCAGATGAGGATGGCTTCTGAGACGTAAAAAAAAGTGCTGAGAGGAGCAGCCCCCCAACACCTTAGCTGACCTCATTTATACCCAAACAAAAATGGATTACGAAAAATGGGAGGAGGCTCAGAGCGTCTCTGGAAGGGCCGATCCGGAGGTTCCGAATTATTCGTGGAACCAGTTAAAGCACCGACCTACACTGTAGTTTTGGCTTTCAACTCTGAAAAGCGCCGACCTACACTGTAGATTCGGCATTTCAAC
>CAUPYF010000100.1:0-6355 GCA_963515435.1 uncultured Tannerella sp.
CTGTCCAACACGTCGCCCTCCTCCACATTCAAATGCAGGATGACGCCTTGTGCCTGGGACGAGATGACGGTCTCCTCAGCCTCGAAAGCGCCCGAGGCATCGAAGGTTTGTTCGCTCTTGCATGCGCCAGCCAGAAGGAGCACCGCAATGGCCGGCAGGGAAAGGATTCTTCTTTTCTTATTCATAATGCATTGTTCAATATCGATTGGTGTCGTAGGCGTATGCGATACACCCCTACAGCGAGCCTATTCACCTAACGTCGTCCGATGGTTATGCGCCTCCCAAAGCAGCTGCAATTCATGCAGCGCCATGTTCAGCCGTGCGCGGTGCTCGGCGTTGGTGTATTGGATAAAGTCGTTCGCAGTGGCTGTGCCAAACTGTAACTGGTTGCGGGCGCTCTCTTTCACGTGTTCGCGCAGCCGGATGATCTCCGCATCCGACGCGATGAGCCGACGCAGCTTCTCCATCTCCGTTGTCTGTCGGGTCAGGGTCATGCGTGTCTCGAGGAGGAAGGCGTCGCGCTGCACATCGACCGTGCGGGCGTTCACATCGAGCAGGCGCCGCTGCTTGCGATAGGTGTATAGCCCCGCGATGTTCCAGCTTAGGCGTACGCCACCGATGGCATACGGCTTAAAGTCATTGTCGAGCATATTCAGTGCCGGCCGACCATAACCGCCTTGCACAAAGAGGCTCACATGCGGCAGATTCGCATCCGTCAGCAGCCGCCGACGCACACCGAGCGCTGCCTTTTGCGATTCAAACAGCCGCAGCTCCGGCCGTCGGATCTCCTCGGTGCCTATGGCTGACGGCTCCACAGGCCGATCGAGGCGTACATCGTCCGTCAGCTTCCGCCCGATCAGCAGGGCGAGCATGGCCACGTAGGTGCGACGTGTGGCTTGTAGCTCTGCGATGCGTTGTTCGGCTCCGAGCAGTTCCGCACGCAGTGCATCGCCTGCGCTTCGCAGCGCCACGCCATGCGCTGCGGCCGTGTCTGCCCGACCGATGCCTGCACGCAGATCGTCACAGAGCGATGCGGCCAGTCGCGCCTGCTCATCGACGGCGAGTATGCCGAAGAAGAGGCTGTTGACGCGTGCCTTCAGGCTGTGCATCTCCACGTCTACCCGACTGCGCTCAGCGGCTGCATCGGCGTGAGCCAGACGCACATTGTCGCGCACCGTCAGCAGGTCAGTAAGCGGTTGCACGGCCTCGGCGTAAAGCCTGTATTGATCCTTGGCTATCTCTGGCAGGTCGATGCCGGGCAGGGTGAAAGGGATGTGTGTAGAGGCCGATTGCAGCGTGGCCTGCCCAGCCATCATGAGCTGTGGCAGGGCGCCCTTGGCTGCATTGCTCGCCGCGTCAGCTTCGCTTTGATCCGTCAATGCGTACCGCCCGGCTGTGGGATGCCTGCTTTGTGCCCAGGCATGACAGCTATCTAACGACAGCGCTGGCACGGCCTCTTGCGCTGTGAGCGTCGGCAGGCAGAGGAGGAGGAGTGCCGCCGCCCATAGCCTGCGCGTGGCGTATATATATAGGGTATGCATCACGGCTTGATTCTGGATAAGGTGGTCTCCTTAATCTCCTCGCGCCGACGACGCATGAGGTCAGCAAACTGCGCGTCGGTCAGATCCCACACGTCGCGGAAGACGGGGACGATGAGGAACGAGCCGATGCAGAGCGTGAGGACGGTCATGAACAAGTCGACGGCTGCAATGGGGCGGATTTGGCCCTCGGCGATGGCCACTTGCAGGTCTTTATCGATCGGCGTGACGATGCCTTGCAGTGCCTCCCGCAGGCGGTTGTTGATGTGCTCGCTGACGGCGGACGATTGGCGGGCCTCGTAGAGCAGGAAGGCGGGCAGCTTCGGGTTGCGGCTGAGGAAGTCGAAATAGACGTCGATGAGCCGGCCGATGCGCTCCTCGGGGGTGCCCGTGGAGCCGCTGACGGATGAGAGGTTCTTGATCACGAGCCCGAGCTTCTCGCCATAGATGCGTTCGAAGAGTTGCTCCTTGGTGCGATAGTAATAGTGCACCATGGCGGAGTTGCAGCCGGCTTCTCGGGCTATTTGCGCCGTGGTCGTCTTCATGAAGCCTTGCGCCAAGAAGAGCCTCTCGGCTGCTTCCAAGATGGTTTGTTCGATGTTTTGCTTCTCTGTCTTCATAATTAACTCGGTTGTTTAACTGCAAAGTTAAACAACGCGGGTAAAACAGGAAGTAACGAGTGGGGGGGGGCGCAATGGTTAATTCTTAATGATTAATGGTTATGCCAGGTGCTCCGATCGCGAGGTGCCCGGCATTTTTGTACCCCGATGTGGCCTGTGATGCGGCCTGTAGGGCTCCCGGACAATAGTCCGGGGGAAACCCCGGGGAATGGGGTGTATACGCGCGCGGGGCGGGGGATATCTCCAATCTTCGTGGGGACTATTTCTGTTTGGGGATAAATACTGCTTTCATGTATATTAAATACTCATTTCGATGTATATTATACCCAAACAAAAAAGGATTGCGAATCATAAATGTATCCGGTACGGCCTGATGGGCCACTGGATGATAGCCGGAGCGAAACCCAGGGAAAAGTACCCGGCGAATTATTTAAGAAAGAGTGTCGCTTACGTAAAACATGAGAAAGTAACCCCTACAGGCCGCGTCCCGGGATACCTCCAGATTCTCATAATCCTCCTATCTGTTCGGGGGTATAGTTATTCATTGTTCGGTTGAATATCTATGTTTGCGCCTCACAACGAGATATCACTTTTATGAATACATCACAGTTCCAGAAGAAGTTACTGAGCCTGCAGAGCTACATGATGAGCTTTGCCATGACCCTCACAGCCGACCGCGACGACGCCCTGGATCTGACGCAGGAGACGTCCCTCCGCGTCTTAGACAACAGGGAGAAATACACGGACAACCGCAACTTCAAAGGGTGGGTCCTCACCGTGATGCGTAACATATTCATCAACAATTATCGGCGCGTCCTGCGCTCGCAGACGGTCGTGGAACAGGAAATCGACCTCTACAATTTAGAAGCGACCACCGAGTCGAGCATCGAAACGCCCGAAAGTGCCTGCCGAATGCAGGAGATCACAAAAGCCATCAGCGAACTCAACGACGAACTGCGCATACCCTTCACCATGTACGTCAGCGGATACCACTACAACGAGATCGCGGACGCGCTCCACATCCCCCTCGGGACGGTCAAAAGCCGCATCTTCTTCGCCCGACAGGCGCTGAAAAACAAACTCGAGGAGAACGGATAGAAAAACAAGAAGAAGGAGAGTTAGCCCCCAAAGAATGTCCGAAGCGGACAAGAGAAAGAGGCTTTTTATCGCGTGATCTACTCACCGATGAAAAGCCTCTTTTCTCTACTTACAAGTCATCGCTTCCGAACGACAGTGGCAGCAGTTCATCGGCCGATTCCACCCAACAGAATTCCGTCCGTCCGCACAGCCACACGCGGATCGGTTGCCCGTAGCGATGCTCCACCTCTGAGATCACTTGCCGACAGCCTCCGCACGGACTGATCTTGTCCTGCACCACGCCGTCTTTCATGGCCACCACGTAGAGCGCCCGCACGGCTACGTCCGGATACTGCGCACCGGCCGTGAACAGCGCCGTCCGTTCGGCACACAGCCCCGACGGGTAGGCCGCATTTTCCTGATTGCTCCCCGGCACCAGCGTACCGTCTTCTAATTCCGCAGCTGCCCCGACGTGAAATCCCGAATACGGTGCGTAGGCCTTTTCAGCCGCAGCGAGAGCCATTTCCATCCCCCGGCGTTCCGATGCCGAGAGCTCTTCTATACGCCCTTTTCGGAGGCGTATTTCGATCATTTCTTCTTTCATTTTTCTTCGGTTATTGGTTTGAAAACGAAGGTAACACGTTTTTTAATAGGTTAATTGCGTGCTCCTTATTTTCTATCTTTGCCCCGAGTTCTAAAAAAGACGGTCCGATGAATCTTTATTGTATCCGACATTTTATATTCATTCTCTATCTCAGTTTTGCAATCGTGGCCGCGGGACATGCTGAACGAAAAAGACATCCTGCCTACGAAAAATATATCACCCAATACGGTTACATCGCCGTACAGCAGGGCGATCGATACCACATCCCCCCCAGCATTACCCTCGCACAAGCACTCCACGAATCCGGCGCCGGCCTCTCCCGTCTCTCGATAGAGTCAAACAATCATTTCGGCATCAAATGCCACAAAGACTGGGACGGCGGTCGTACCTATTGGGACGACGACCTCAAAGACGAATGCTTCCGTAAATACAAGACTGTCGCCGAATCCTATGAAGACCATTCCCGCTTTTTAGTAGGCAAAGCGCGTTACAGCAAGCTTTTCCTCCTTCAAAAAACCGATTACCACGGATGGGCCAAAGGCCTCCAAGAATGCGGATATGCCACGGATCGCGCTTATGCCAATAAGCTGATCAAACTGATCGAAGACTATGAACTGTATCTGTTCGACACAGACGAAAAGACATTACGCGAAAAGGGCAAATCGAAAGCCGAACGCTCCCAAGGCCTCACCGCCCCTGCTGAAAAGAAAAAGAGGGGCTCTTTCTTTGAACGCCTGTTCGGCAAAAAGAAGACGAGACAACAGAATGCATCCCCTTCGCAAAATGATAAGAAGCTCAACCGTGACGTCTATAAGACGGGCGGTTTACTCTATACCATTGCTCGATACGACGACTCCTTCGATCGCATTGCTCGCGACTTGGGCTTTACCGCCCGCGAACTGGCACGATACAACGAATCGCCGGAGAACTTCTCCCTGCGGAAAGGGGACGTCGTCTACCTCGAGAAAAAGAAGAAACGCGCCGATATGCCCAACCTCTATCATCAGGTACAGGTCGGGGAATCTATGCACAGCATTTCTCAGTATTACGGCATACAAGTAAACACGTTGTACACCTTAAACGAGAAAGAGCAAGGCTATGTCCCGAGAGAGGGAGAGACACTCAGACTCAGATAATCGAACTTACATACATGATGCGCCCCCATATTATCATATATCGTCTTGCCATTATTATAGGCTGTCTTACGCTCGCTGGCGGCCTCCTTCTGACCGAAGGCATGAAGGCCGGAAAGGCTGAAGTCCGAAAGTTGGATGCCTGCGAAGAGTATATCCAAAATTATTACCGGGCTGCTATCCGACAGCAACACAAACACCGCATACCGGCAAGTATTACTCTGGCTCAGGGGATCCTCGAATCGAGTGCGGGAAAAAGTTATTTAGCCGTCGAAGGGAATAACCATTTCGGCATCAAATGCGGGAATTGGACCGGCGACTTCCTCTATAAACACGATGACGGACGCTTAGAGCGCTTCCGCAAGTATGCCTCCGTCGAACAATCGTTTGAAGATCATTCGCGCTTCATCGCCGAACGCGATCATTACAAAGCCCTCTTCGACCTTAAGCCAACCGATTATGTGGGCTGGGCACACGGATTGAAGAAGTACGGATACGCCACCGATCCCAAGTATGCCGGCAAATTGATCGAGCTGATCGAGCGTTATCAATTGCACACCTACGATTTGGCCAAGGTGACATCCGAACCGATCGCACCGAGTAAGCCTAAAAAGGCAACCTCCGCAGCGGCGCCGGAGAAGAAGCAAACGTCCACCGAGAGACCAGTGAAAAAGGCGGTACTCGATCCGAAAAAAGAGATGGCCGTTGTGAAGAAAGGGCCGGGCAGAAAACCGACGGCACACGGCATCAAAGCCCTCAAAAAGGCGAAGCCGGAACCGGATAGCCAGAAAGCTCAAAAGAAAATCGCGGCCCAAGGGACGAAAGAAACGGCCACTAAAAAGAGTGTTGCTCTCGCTGCTAAGAAACAGGCCCCGGCTGCTCCTAAGGCTGATCCAGCAAAGAAGCCTGCGCCTACGCAACAGATAGCAGCCAAGAAGCCGACGGACGCGAAGCCCAAAATAGCCGTCGCGAAGAAGCCCGCACCGACCAAACAAGCAGCCGCAGAAAAGAAATCCGCGACCGCACCCAAGAAACAGGTGTTGGCTAATGCCAAAAAACCGGTTGCCCCGAAGAAGGTCGCTCCGCAGACTGCTGCGAAGAAGCCAGTCGCAGCACCGAAGAAAAACGGGAAGTTGGTGGCCTCGTCGAAGAAGCCGAATGCCACTTCCACCACCAAGACAGCGAATCCAAAGCGACGCGCATCGCAGATGAAGAAACCCGCGGTTGCTGCCGTTAAGGCCAAGGCACCCGTCGCAAAAACTACCGCGAAACCTGCGACAAAACCTGCCCCCGCCCGCAAGACGACGAGCTCTCTGAGAAGAGATCCTAAAACACCGCAGAAAACGTCTACCCTCAGAAGACAAAACAATAATGAGCGACCAA
>CAUPYF010000101.1:0-6332 GCA_963515435.1 uncultured Tannerella sp.
AGGAACCTTCCGGAGGCGTACGGAGGCTTCCCGCAACTTGCAGGAACCTTCCGGATGCGTACGGAGGCTTCCCGCAACTTGCAGGAACCTTCCGGAGGCGTACGGAGGCTTCCCGCAACTTGCAGGAGACCTCCGGAGGCGTGAGTTCGACGTAAGAAATCCATCTCCCCGCCTCGGGGGAAGCACCTTCCCCGCAGCGAGGAAGACGCCCTTCCCAATGGCTTACAAACAAAGCGTGCGTTGTGAGTGGCGCAAAGCATGCTTGCAGGCATCGTGCAAGGGCGTCCCATCCCTATATCGGCGAATGAATTGCTTACATCGAACTCACGTTAATTATTCACGTACCCAGCAAACCGGATGACGATCATCGCCTTGATTTTCTTTTGACTTCTTGTCTCTCATCAAGGAAAGAAAAGAAGATGGGGGATCGGAGGCAATGCCCAGCCGAGGGCCGGAAAGGGCGAAAAAACTTTCATGCCTACTTTTGTGCGCAATTCAATCAAACACGTAACACAACATGGAAAGAATCTTAGTGACCGGGGGGGCCGGATTCATCGGTTCGCATCTCTGCGAACGCTTGGTGATGGAGGGCAACGATGTGATTTGTGTGGATAATTATTTCACCGGCAGCAAAGACAACATTCGCCACCTGCTGGGCAGCGACCGCTTCGAGGCCGTGCGCCACGATGTGACCACGCCTTACTACGCCGAAGTGGACAAGGTCTACAACTTAGCCTGCCCCGCCTCGCCGGTGTATTACCAATATAACCCGATCAAAACGCTGAAGACCTCCATCTACGGTACGCTCAATATGCTCGGCCTCGCCAAGCGCGTGCATGCCAAACTGCTGCACGCCTCAACAAGCGAGGTCTACGGCGACCCAACCCTCCACCCACAGCCGGAGACGTACTGGGGCAACGTTAACCCCATCGGTGTCCGCTCCTGCTACGACGAGGGCAAACGCGCCGCCGAAACGCTCTGCATGGATTACCACCGGCAGCACGGCATCCGCGTGAAGATCATCCGCATCTTCAACACCTACGGGCCGCGCATGGACAAACACGACGGGCGCGTAGTCTCCAACTTCATCGTGCAAGCGCTCACCGGCCGCGACATCACCATCTACGGCGACGGCACCCAGACGCGCAGCTTCCAGTATGTCGACGACCTGATCGAGGGCATGATGCGCATGATGGATACACCAGACGACTTCAACGGCCCGGTCAACATCGGCAACCCCGGCGAGTTCTCCATGTTAGAGCTGGCGCACGAAGTGATCCGGCTCACAGGGTCGCGCTCCCGAATCGTCTTCGCACCGCTGCCTGAGGACGACCCCAAGCAGCGCAAGCCGGACATCGCGCTGGCCTACGAAAAGCTCGGCGGCTGGCAGCCCACCGTTCGATTAGAGGAGGGCCTGAAGAAAACCATCGCTTATTTCGACAAATTATTAAGTGAGGAAAAGAAATAGTCGGAAGTAGTTTGAGGTAGCGAGAAGTAGATAGAAATAGCTCCACTCCTACCCCTAATAACTACCTATAGCTACCGCACATTTAGGCGCATAACTACCCTTAACTACTTATTTTATATACAACAAGAAGAAATGAAGATGAACCAAAGAGAATGGAAACAGATCCGGCCGATGATAGCGGCTGCGGTCGTATCGGTGATGCTGCTGACTGCCGCAACGACCGGCGACGATGTGATTACGAAAGAGGATGGCATGACGGTGGTCAACACCACAGAGCTGACGAAGGACGTGAAGGGATACAAGGGCGCAACGCCCGTGAAGATCTTCATCAAGCAGAACAAGGTGGTACGTGTCGAGGCGCTGGCCAACCAAGAGACGCCGAAGTTCTTCGAGCGTGCAAAGGCACTCCTCACCTTCTGGGACGGCAAGGCGGTGGACAAGGCCGCGAAGGAGGCTCCCGACGCTGTGACGGGCGCCACGCTCTCTTCCGGTGCGCTGACGAAAAACGTTCAGGCTGGGCTGGAGTATTACAGCAAACAGAAGAAGTAATAAGCGCTCCGTGCATAATGCAAGAAGAGGATGTGCCCCCGTGGGGCGCATCCTCTTTTTGTGTGTTAGAGTCGAACAAAATAGGTTTGCGAATTTCCCCGCACCGAGGGAAGCATCTTCCCCACTCCGGAGTAATTCGCAAACCATTTTCATTCGACTATAATGGGGGAATGGATCGTCAGGCTTGTAGGTTCATCCCCACACCCCTTGGCGGTAAATCACCGCCTCCCTAATCATTGACAATTCATCATTGATCGTTATTCATTCTCCACATATCGCAAATTCTCCGGAATGGCGGCGCAGTTTGTGGCTATGGCACGGCGATCGTCGTCTGGCTCTATGGCCCTGATCTGTAACTCCGGCTTCACGAGCGCCATAAGCAACGCTCGCTCACCGTAGCCTGTGTTGCGTATCGTCACCGTCCCATGATCGGGCAGGGCAGCGATCTCTGTGGCATAGTTCGCATGGCGGCGTAGGGACGTGCGCACGGCTCGCTCCACGGCCGGACCTTTATAAATGTAATTGTGGACTACTAAATCGGCGAAGTAATCCGGCGTCTCTATGCGACGGCAGAGGGCTGCGTATTCTTCGCAATAGAGTTTCCGAAGCTCGCGGGCGCGGGTGAGGTGATCAGTTCCGAAACGCATGTCAGAGGGGGTGATGCGGGGTAGGATACGCACGTGAATGCTCCCGCGACGTAGCATAAAGTCTTGCTTGGGCAACACGTGTCCCGTGCCGTGCAGGACGACGGGAAGCAGGTCTATGCCGAGCCGTTCGGCCAAATAGAAGGCGCCCCGCCGGAAGCGCAGGATGGAGCGGTCGGCTGAACGCGTGCCCTCGGGGAAGACGGCAATGGAGTAGCCGCGGCGGATGGCGTTGCGCAGGTGATCCAGCGTGCGGTCGAGGCCGTCGGTGACGGGGAAGAAGTCGGCGTAACGGATCAGTCGGCCGTAGAAGGGTGAATGCCACGCCCAGTCGTTCGTCAGCACGATCAGCTTCGGCGTGAGCATCATCAGGCACATCAGGTCTAAGTGCGACTGGTGGTTGCAGAGGATCACGGCTGGCCTGCGGAAATTCTCTCCGGAGATATTCTCTACCGTGGTGCGCACCTGCGGGAAGTGGCGCATCGTGAAGCGAGCCACGCCGCAAAGCATGTGGTGATAGGCCGCCTTTTTGCGTCGCGTAGGTTTACTCAAACCAAACATCATCCATCCGACGAGCGTAATGCTGAAGCCCGCTATGAGGAAGAATGCGAAGGCGTAAAGGCTCACTAACAGGTTGCGCAGTGTGACGGGCATACGGCGCAGCCGGCCTCCCGTAGAAGTCAGGAAGCCGAAGAGGAACGGCGGAAAGAGGTAGGCCATCACCACCACGGAGAGCATGCCTATGACCGTGACTTCACCTAATGAACGCAGCGCCGGATGGCGGGCGAAGATCATCGTGCCCATGCCCACGAACATGATCGCGGCCGAGAGTGCAATGCTGTCCTTATACGACGCCAGCGCACGCCGCCGGTAGGTGTATTCATAAATCAGCCCCTCGGTCATGAAGATGGTGTAGTCATCGCCCTGGCCGAAGATGAATGTGGCCAGGATGATGTTCACGATATTGAATTTCATATCGAAGATGCTCATCAGCCCAAGGATCCAAACCCAGCTCAGCGCCAGCGGCACGAAGGCGATCAGGCTAAGCTCCGCGCGCCCCATCGAGAAAAGCAGGAAGACGAAGACGATGAAGCCACAGACGTAGAGCACATAGTTGAAGTTGTCTGACAGGGAGGCGATCATGCGGCGCGTCATCGATTCAGCATCGAAGGCGATGGAGGCGGTATGGCGGTCGTTGAGGATGCGTTCCACCTCCGGCGCGTGGTCGGCGTCTAAGTATAGAAGGTTGACCACCATCGTCTTGTCAGGGCGCTCGAAGATGTAATTGCCGGCCACGGACTCACGTAGCGGGGCGAAGAAGTCGAGCGCTTCGGGCTGCCAGGTTTTGTTCACTGCCTCCTCAAACGCGCTGAAGGCGTCGTCGCGGAAGCCTAACCGCACGGATTCCGTGCGCAGCGTGGTGAGCACCGCGTCACGCCGCCCGCGCCAGAAATCTTCCCAACGACGGATGCGTTCTGCCTGACGTGCTCGGGAAGGCAGAATGCCGTCGATCCCCCCCACGCGGGCGATGTCGCCGCGGTGCATCAGGTCAGAGAGTGCGGCGAGGCTGTGTTCGTTCGCCTCCAATGCAGAATCGGGGGTAGCACCCTCGGTGACGTAGTAAAGCACATGCCGATTATCATTCATCATCGCCCGCAGCCGAGCGAAATCCGCCTTCTGTGCGTCGGTCATATAATTGATGTTGCGCATGTCCGCCTCGAAGGACGAGTCGCCGGCGAAGAAGCTCAGTACGAGTGTGAGCAGCAGGACGATGGCTACGATCAGTCGGTTACCCCCGAAGGGATGATTCGTGAACCGGCGGAAAGGTGAGTAATCCGCGCGCGGCGCCGTGCGATGGGGCAGGAAGTGGGGCAGGAAAAGGAGGACAAAGAGGATGGTGCCCACGAGCAGCAGGGAGGCGAACCAACCGAGGTCGCGCATGGCGTCAGAGTTGATGAAGACGAGGCTCATGAAGGCGCTTACGGTGGTGATGTTGCCCACGGTGAGGGGCCGGACGATGTCCTTGATCACGTCGCGCGGGTTGGGTGTGTGGTGATGGTGCCCGATGAAATGGAGCGGATAGTTGACGGCGATGCCGAAGATGATGCTGCTGACGCCCACGGCGATGGTGGAGGCTTCGCCGCGAATGAGGTGCAGCAGCGCCAGCGCAAAAAGTCCGCCGAAGAGAACGGCGGCGAAGATGAGCCCGATCTCTCGAGCGCTGCGGAACGAGTAGACAAGGAGTGCGAGCACGATCATGGCAGAGAGGAGGCCTGTGAACAGCGCGTCGCTCCGAATGCGGTCTGCATTGGAGAGGGCCACCTCGACGGCGCCGAAGCTGTGAAATGCTATCCCTGTGAACTCCCGCTCCGTCTCTGCCATGCACGCCTTGAGGTGCCGGATGAATGCCTCGTTGGCCGACGTTTCGCTGGCAGGAATGCTGCACTCTATAATGAGGATCGCGCGACCGTCGTCAGCGAAGATGTGATCTTGAAAGAGGCTGAAGCGTCCGCCGGCCTGCATGTTTCGGAGCCGATCGACGGCGCCCTCGGAGAGCCGGAGCGGGTCAGCCAGCAGCTGGGGCCGAAGGATCATGCCGACGGAGGAGGTGAGGATGTCGCGGTCAGCCTCGATGCGGCGCGCGATGATTGCGGGGGTGAGCAGGGAGTCGATGCGCCGGTAATCGGCGTCAGTAAGGAAGTAGGGCATGTGGTCAGTCACAAACTCAGCCACGGCCATCATCTCAGTCGGGTCGACACGGTAACGCATGTTTTTCATACGGTCAGCACCGGGCATCGTCCGTAGCCGTTCAGCCAACGCATCGACGGCTTCCACCTGCCGTGCGCGCGCCTCGTCGGTCGTATCCGTGGCGCTACAGTAGACGGTTATCCGGTTCGATAGCACTACATCCCGATAGGCATTGTTGATTCGCTCATTCTCCCGATCGCTGGGCAGGAAGCGCGCGATGTCCTCCTTAAACCCCAACCGGAAAGCGGAGAAAAGACAGCCGGCAGTAAGCACAAATAGCAGCACGAAGAGCAGTGCCCGCCGGCGGGTGAAGAAGTCATAAACGGAAAGAATGAAGCGGATCATGGAGCAGTGAAAATCGAAAAAATAAGAAGCTGTTTTGAATTTATTGGATGATTGTTTTATGAAGCGGTTGGAAATGGAGGGTGGAAGCTGACGTTTGCACAACATTTCTATACGTTTTGAGTGACATATTGGAGGCAAAGATGTTTTCGTTTTATCTAACTCGTTCGCAAGCCTTTCACTTCGAGAGTATGACTCCGTTGTCAAGGTTCCAAATACCTCAGTTCAGGTTACATAAATCCTCCATCGGGGTAGTACAACCCCGAATTTGCGGTCCACCAATCGTAACGATTCGGTTATGCGGACCGTAATGATTGAGTATTCAGAATAGAAACAGGGACTTCGGAACCTATCGAGGGTACGTCCCGAACCTATCGAGACTACGTCCGGAACCAACTATTCCCCTCAAAAGCAGAAGCCCCGATTTCGGAGTAAGTGGACTGATTTTTAGGCGGAAAGGGAACGATATGCTTTCGGTAGCGTCGAGCGTAAAAGGCAGAAAAGTGTGGATCCGGGCAAGAGTTCAGTTACCAAACCGTTACCCTGTCTGGTGGTAGGTAACGATGGTGCAAAAGCAGGTA
>CAUPYF010000102.1:0-6157 GCA_963515435.1 uncultured Tannerella sp.
GGCTTTTTTTCAGAAAAACGTTTTCCGCGGCCGATTTACTCTCTGTGCCCTTCATCAACCTGCCCCCACACGATTCGTTACAGAGCCATAAAAAAAAGAGGGATGATTAGAAGGCGGAAATGGCATCGGTACACGGCGTGACGGAACAAAAATTCCCGAAAAGGCGTCGGCACGCCGCGTGCCGAGATGTCACGATCTACTTTTGCGGTATGGAAAAACAAGAATTGACCCTGTTAGGTAAGAAGACGGAATACCGTCAAGATTATGCGCCCGAGGTGTTAGAGACGTTCACGAACCGCCACCCGGAGCACGATTACCGCGTACATTTCGACTGCCCGGAGTTCACCAGCCTTTGCCCCATCACGGGGCAGCCGGATTTTGCCACGATCACGATCGACTACATCCCGGACGTGAAGATGGTGGAGAGTAAGAGTCTGAAGCTCTACCTCTTCAGCTTCCGCAACCACGGCGCCTTTCACGAGGATTGCGTGAACCTGATCATGAAGGATCTGATCCGGCTCATGGATCCGAAATACATCGAGGTGCGGGGCCTGTTCACACCGCGCGGCGGCATCAGCATCCACCCGCTCTGCACCTACGGCCGGCCGGGGACGCGCTACGAGGCGCTGGCCGAGCGCCGGCTGTTCGATAAGTGAAAAACGAAAACCTAAAAACCAAAAGTCCTGCCGGACGCGGGGGGAAAGGGCGTATGCGATACGCCCCTGCACCTCTGCCGGCAGGACTTTTAGCTGTTAGCTCAACGGCTCAGCTCAGGTAGTCCGGCTCACGCTCGCCCACCAAGGCGCGGAGCGTCTGCTTGACGATGCGCCACTGGGTGAAGAGGTCGTGCTCGGGCACATGCTCGAAGTCGTGCATCGGGCTTTTGCAGAAGAAGGAGAGCCACGTCTGGATGCCGCTCATGCCGGCGCGCGCGGCCAGGTCGCTGAAGAGGACGAGGTCGAGGGCGATGGGCGCGGCCAGGATGGAGTCTCGGCAGAGGAAGTTCACTTTGATCTCCATCGGGTAGCCCATCCAGCCGAAGATGTCGATGTTGTCCCACGCCTCCTTGTTGTCCTTGCGCGGCGGGTAGTAATTGATGCGGACTTTGTGGTAGATGTCGCCGTAGAGGTCGGGCTGCTCGTCGGCGTCGAGGATGCTTTCGATGACGGAGAGCTTACTCACCTCCTTGGTTTTGAAGTTGTCTGGGTCGTCCAAGACCTCGCCGTCGCGATTGCCGAGGATGTTGGTGGAGAACCAGCCGCTGACGCCCAGGAGGCGCGTCTTGAACATGGGTGCCAGGACGGTCTTCATCAGCGTCTGCCCGCTCTTAAAGTCCTTACCGGCGATGGGCACACGCTTCTGGGCGGCCAGCTCCCACATGGCGGGGATGTCGACGCAGAGGTTCGGGGCGCCCATGATGAAAGGTACACCCTCGGACAGGGCGGCGTAGGCATAGCACATACTGGGGGAGATGGTTTCTGTGTTGTTGGCATCGATGGCGCGGTCGAGCGCCTCAAGCGAGCGGTGCTCGTCGCTCATGGGGAGGAAGATCTCCGTGCTGGCGGCCCAAAGGACGACGGCGCGGGCGCAGTGGTTGTCGGCCATGAAGCGGCGGATGTCGGTGCGCAGGCGATCGATCATTTCGCGTCGCGTGGCGCCCTGCATGGTGTGTGTGCCGTGCAGGCGCTTGGCCCAGCGGGGGTCGAAGGCGGCGGGCATGGGTCGAATGGCGGCGAGCTCGTCAGCCACACCCTTCAGATCCTTTTCGGTCAACACCTCGGCGCAGCGGGCGGCCTCGAGGGCGTTGTCGGGAAAGATGTCCCACCCACCGAAGACGAGGTCGCCGAGGTCGGCCAGGGGGACGATGTCTTTGATCGGCTTCACGCAGCCGTTTTGCAATTTCATTCGGCCCATCTGTGTGACGGATCCGATCGGCTTGGCCAGCCCCCGTCGGGCGGCCAGTACGCCGGCAATCATCGTGGTGGAAACAGCTCCGCCCACGCCTATGATCAGGACGGCCATGCGTCCTTCAACAGCTTGAATTTTCTGTTCCATTTTGTTTGTCGTGTGTTTATCTGATCACTTATGTCCATATATGAGAAAACCGGGAAAAGACCCCGGTTTCCACTTCGTTTAATTCTGTTTTTTCAATAGATCCCTGATCTCCGTCAGCAATTGCACGTCTGCCGGCGGATCGGCGGGGGCTTCGGGCGCCGGCGCTTCTTCCTTTTTCTTCTTATTAAACCTGTTCACGGCCTTGAGCAACATAAAGATGGCGAAGGCGATGATCAAGAAGTCGAAGATGACTTGGATAAAGTTGCCGTAGCGAAGCGCCACCTCGGGCGAGATGACGTTTTCGCCCTCCATGACGGCCTGCTTGAAGACGATCTTCAGGTCGGAGAAATTCACCCCGCCCAACAGTATGCCGATGGGCGGCATGAGAATGTCCTCCACGAACGAAGAGACGATCTTTCCAAAGGCGCCGCCGATCACAATGCCCACGGCCATGTCGAGCACATTGCCGCGCATGGCGAATTCCTTGAATTCTTTTATCAATCCCATAAAAATGATGTATAGTTTATTTGGTTTTCAACGCATTGAAACGTTCTGAAATCACCGTCTCAAATCGTTGGCGCAAAGATAGAGCCTTTTTACCCGGAAAGAAAAAACGAACATTACGGTTCGATGCAGAAGCACGATGCCACCGGCAGGGTTGCCGCCGTTTGCCGCCCGGCACCTGAGCAGCTAAAACAGCGGCACAGAAGGGAGATAGGCAGCACTTCGCGCATGTCTCCTACTTTTGCCGCAGTAAAAAAATCCACCTGCCTTATGCTGAATAAAAGTTTAGTATCCATCGATCAATGTACGAAAGCGGACATCCTGCGCATCATCGGCAACGCGGCACGCTTTGAGGCGCGCCCGAATCGCGACTTGCTGCGGGACAAGGTGGCGGCCACGCTCTTTTTCGAGCCGTCCACACGCACCCGCCTCAGCTTCGAGACGTCCGTCAACCGCCTCGGTGGGCGTGTCATCGGATTTCAAGACGCCTCCACAACCAGCTCCACCAAAGGCGAGACGCTCAAGGACACCATCCTTATGGTGAGCAATTACGCCGACGTGATCATTATGCGGCACTACTTGGAAGGTGCCGTCCGCTACGCCTCCGAGGTGACCAACGTGCCCCTGATCAACGCCGGCGACGGCGCCAACCAGCACCCCTCGCAAACGCTCCTCGACCTCTACTCGATCCAGAAAACGCAGGGACGGTTAGACAATCTGACCGTGACGATGGTCGGCGACCTGAAGTACGGGCGCACCGTCCACTCGCTCATCGTCGGCTTGTCGCACTTCCAGCCCACGTTCCACTTCGTCGCCCCCCACGAGCTGGCCATGCCCGAGGAGCAGAAGCAATTCTGCCGCTCGCACGGTATCACGTTTCACGAGCACACGGTCTTCTCCGAAGAGATCATCAATGAGACGGATATCCTCTACATGACCCGCGTGCAACGCGAGCGCTTCACCGACCCGATGGAGTATGAACGCGTCAAGAACGTTTACATCCTGCACCGTCGCATGCTCGACGGCTCGCGGGAGAACCTGCGCGTGCTGCACCCCCTGCCCCGCGTCAACGAGATCGCCTACGACGTGGACGACAGCCCCAAAGCCTACTACATCCAGCAGGCCCGCAACGGCCTCTTCACCCGCGAAGCCATCATCTGCGATGTGCTCGGCATCGAAGTCACTGACTGACCCGCCCTATACATTTATATATACATCAACAAGACCATGTCAGAACCGAAAAAAAGAACCGAACTGCAGGTGGCCGCGCTCGAGAACGGCTCAGCGCTCGACCATATCCCCCCCGAACAACTCTTTAAGGTGGCGCAGCTGCTCGGCCTCGAGCGCATGGATCACCGCATCACGATCGGCAACAACCTCAAGAGCGCCAAGATGGGCCGCAAGGGGGTGATCAAGATCGCCGATAAGTTTTTTGAGGAAGACGAGATCAACCGCATCGCCGTCGTGGCGCCCAACGTGGTGCTGAACACGATCCGCGACTATGAGGTGGTGGACAAGCGGCGCGTGGAGCTGCCCGACGAACTGACGGACATCATCCGCTGCAACAACCCGAAGTGCATCACAAACAACGAGCCGATGAAGTCGCACTTCTACGTCACCGACAAGGCCGCAGGCACGGTGAAATGCCGCTACTGCGAACACAAGATCAACCGCGACGAGATCGTGCTGAAATAAGTGCACATGGATCGCACCCTCCGCTTCTCCCGCACGGAGCTACTCATCGGCCGCGAGGCGATGGATCGTTTGCAATGCGCACGCGTCATCCTGTTCGGTGTCGGCGGCGTGGGCAGCTGGTGCGCCGAGAGCTTGGTGCGGTCGGGCATCCGCCGCCTGACCTTCGTGGACTCCGATTGCGTCAGCCCGACGAACATCAATCGCCAACTGCCCGCCACGACATGTACCGTGGGCCGGCAGAAGGTGGACGTCCTCCGCGAGCGATTCATGGAGATCAATCCCGAGGCCGAGATCGAGGCTGTGGCCAGCGCGTACAACGCCGAGACGTCCGACGCGTTCCGCCTTGAGACGTACAACTACATCCTCGACGCCATCGACAGCCTCAGCGAGAAGGTGCATCTGATCCGCACAGCCACCGCACAGCCCTGCGCCACCTTCTTCTCCAGCATGGGCGCAGCGCTCAAACTCGACCCGCAACGGATACGCGTAGCGCCGTTCAGTCGTGTGGCCGGCTGTCCGTTAGCGGCGGCGCTGCGTCGGCGGCTGAAGCAGGGCGAGCCTCCAGCGCACGACTTTCTCTGCGTCTATAGCGACGAGGTGCTCAAGAATCGCGGCACGCTGCCCTCCGACACCGACGCCTCCGTCTGGGACGTCCGCAAGGCACGCATCAACGGCACCATAGCCCACACCACAGCCATCTTCGGCTTCACCTTAGCCAGCCTCGTCGTGCAGCATCTCTGCATCCGTAACTCGTAACCCGTAACTCGTAACTACCCATGTGGAACACCCTCTACTACGGCAACTCGCTCCGCGACTGGTGCATCTCGTTTGCCATCATCGTCGGCGCGCTGCTTGTCAATAAGCTCATTTCGCTCATCAACCGCCGCCTCATCCGTCGGCTGACGGCTCGCAGCCGCACCCGCATCGACGACATCCTCTCCGTCGCCCTCGAGCCGCCCGTGCTGCTCGGCGTGATGCTCTGCGCCCTATGGATCTCGCTCAGCCGCCTACAGCTCGGAGCGAAGTTTCACGACATCCTTCGCATGGCTTGCGAGGTAATGTTTACGCTCAATCTTACCTGGCTTTTCGCGCGCCTCTTCTCACGCTTCATCGAAGCCGGCTTGGTTAACGGCGACGGTTCGTCAAGGCGACTCAACATCAACAGTCGCCTCTTACCGCTCATCAAGCGCGGCGTGCTGATCGTCGTGTGGACTATCGGCACTATCACAGCGCTGCATAACGTTGGCGTCACTGTCACCACGCTCATGGGCACGCTCGGCATCGGCGGCATGGCCTTCGCACTGGCCTCGCAGGACACGATCAAGAACATCTTCGGCGGCATCACCATCTTCATCGACGGCACATTCCAGATCGGCGACGTGATCCGTATAGAAGACGCCGAAGGCACCGTCGTCGACATTGGTCTGCGCAGCACACGCATCCGCACTTACGACCTCCGGCTCGTGATCATCCCCAACTCGCAGCTGATCGACGCCGTCGTGACCAACATCTCCTCCGAGCCCGGCCGCCGCGTCGTCGCCGATCTGGGTTTGACTTACGACACGTCGCCCGAGAAAATGCAGGAAGCCATCGCCATCCTCCGTGCCATGCCCGGCCGGGTGACGGAGATCGACTCGGGAATCACAGCTGCCTTCCTTCAGTTTGCCGACTCAGCGCTCGTCATCCGCTTTATCTACTTCATCCGTAAGTCAGCCGACATCTTCGAGACCCAGTCGAAGGTGAACTTCGACATCCTCACCCATTTCAACGCCGCTGGCCTCTCCTTCGCCTTCCCCACGCAGACGATTTACGTCGAAACGTCCGAGGGAGGCTCTCCCAACTGTTCTCGTCAATCAAAAAATGGGTTGCGACTTGAGCACGCGGACGTTCAGAGTTAGACGTG
>CAUPYF010000103.1:0-6036 GCA_963515435.1 uncultured Tannerella sp.
TGACGGATACGGTGGCCTTCCTTTTCGAGGAACCCATGACCGACCTCCGCCGTGAGGATTTCCGATTAGAGCAACAGCAAGACACCACCTGGACGCCCATTGACTTTACCCTTGAACAAGACAGCTTAGACCTGCTGAAATACAACCTGCGCCACCCCTGGGCATACGGCGCCAGCTACCGCGTAGCCATCGACTCAGCGCGCCTCCACAGCATCTACGGCCACACGAACGACGCCTACGAGTCAGCCTTCAGCATCCGCAAACGCGAGGAGTACGGCCACCTCTATATCAACATTAACGGCATCGACACGACGGCCTTCGTGGAGCTGCTCAACGCCTCCGACGAACCCCTGCGTCGCGTCTGCGTCAAGGATGGCGGCGTACTCTTTGCCAACCTACAGCCCGCCACCTACTACGCCCGCCTCACCCTCGACACGAACGGCAACGGCCGCTGGGACACGGGCGATTACGCCACACGGCGCCAGCCCGAGACCGTCTATTATTCCCCCAAAGCCTACGACATCCGCGCCAACTGGGAGATCGAGGAGACCTGGGTGCCCGCCGCGCTGCCCTTAGACCGACAGAAGCCTATTGCCATCACAAAAAATAAACCCAAAGATGAGACCCCGAAGAAACGCAACTACAAAGACGAAGGCCGCTCCGGCAATCGCAACCGAAGCGGCGGCTTGCCGTTCTGACCTGCGCCGCGCTGCGGCCATCCTCTGCGCCCTGCTGCTGGCCCTCTCCGCAGCCCGCGCCCAGTGCCCACCGGCCAACATGCCGCTGAACACGGGCGAATCAGTCTACTACGACCTCTACTTCAAGTGGGGCGTCATCATGTCGCGCGCCGGCGAGGCCACAATCTCGTACAACGCCACGCGCTTCCGCAGCGCCGATGCCCGCCGCTACCGCATGACCTTCCGCACGATCAAGATCTTCGAATCCATCTACCGCATGCGCGACACCATCGACTGCTACTACACGCCCGAAGGCGCCCTGATCTACAGCGCAAAGCACTCCAACGAAAATGACTACCGCCTGACCGACGAGCTCACCTTCTACTACCCCACCAAAAGCCGCACCACCATCCACTCGCGCCGCTACACGCCGAAGGAGATGAAGATTGACACCACGCTCTACGTCCGCTCCGGCTGCGCCTTCGACATGCTCGGCGCCACCTACTTCCTCCGCACGCTCTCCCGCGCCAGCCTCCGGGCGGGCGACGTCTTCCCGGCCATCATCGCCGTGGGCCGCGACTTGGTGAAGGTGAACCTGCGTTACCACGGCCCCGACATCGTGGAGCATGGCAAGGCGCGTTATCGCACGCACCGCTTCTCGATCGACATCCACGACGACGCCTTCACCCAGACGCGTTCGGCCGCGGAGCTCTGGGTGGGCGACGATGAAAACTTCCTCCCTATCAAGATCCGCTCGAAGCTGAAGATCGGCTACGCGGAGGTCTACTTCCGCAGCGCCGTCCGCCTCAAGGCGCCGCTCAATTGCCGGACGGAGGTGCGGTAGCGGGGGGGGGGGACCTCCCGGTGTTCCGCCTTGCGGAATGGGGGAAGGGCACTCATAGGAGCGTGTCGGTTATCATTTCCTATTGGGAATATTAACCCTAACGTGCGCTGGTTATTATTTCCTGTTGGAATTATTAGCCGCAATGCATGCTGGTTGTTATTTTCGACTATCCATATAAATAATAGTCGGGCGAGACTGTTATTATCGACCATCAACATTAGGGATACGCCTAATCGCTCACCCCTTATGCTCCGGCCGAAGCAGGTCGTTGACGGTCTTGACCGGGTTGAAAGTCTCGATGGGTACCTCCACGAAGACCGTGTTCCAGTCGCTCATCGCGCCATTCCAGAGGCCGGGCAGCTCGAGGGCCTTCAGCTCGCGGCCGTCCTTGCTCTTGCGGGAGATGAAGCCCGTCTTGCGGTCGACGAAGTCAGGCAGGTTGAACTTGCGGCCGTAGGGATCGCGGAGGGCGCAGACCAAATCGACGGGGTTGAAGTGTGTACCCTGCTCGAAGAGGCGGCGCGCGGCGGCGTTCTGCATATCGATCTGCGAGCTCTCAAGGATCTGCAACGAGACCGTCCCGTCCGGGTCGACAGCGAAGAAAGGTCCGCCGCCGGGTTCGCCGATGTTCTTCACCATGCCGCAGACGCGCAAGGGGCGCATCAGCTTGCGGCGCAGGTAGTCGAGGCGTGCCTTCGGTTCGGTAGGCATGGCGGGGTTGCGCACACACAGCTCCTCGCGGACGAAGCGGTCGATCTCGTCCACCTGTGCCACCGTGCAAGCGCCGCTGTCGATCAGCCGGACGTAGGCGCCGATGCGCGCGTGGAGGTCTACGAGGATGCCGGCCAGCAGCTGCTTGTAAGTCACCGTCTCCGGCTTCATGCGGTCAGGCACCACGTTGTCGATGTTTTTAATGAAGACCACATCGGCGTCCATCGCGTTGAGGTTGCCGATCAGTGCGCCGTGGCCGCCCGGGCGGAAGAGGATGGTGCCGTCGGCCTCGCGGAAGGGGTGGTTCTGCATGTCCACAGCCACGGTGTCGGTCGCGGGTTGCTGCGTGCTGAAGGTGATGTCGTAATGCACCCCAAACCGCTGTTCGTAAGCAGGCACAACGCGCCGGACGAGCTGCTCGAAGAGCGACTGATGCTCAGGCGATACGGTGAGGTGGATGTTTACGTGGCCGGCGTGGTTGCGGGCGTAGAGGGTGCCCTCCACAAGATGCTCCTCAAGCGCCGTGCGCGGGCCGTCGGCCGAGTTGTGGAAGAGCAACAGCCCCTTGGGCAGCGCGCCGTAGTTCAGCCCGCGTGCCTCGAGTAGGTTCTCCACTACGGCCTTATACTGCCCCGCGGCGATAAGCTCGCGTACGCCTGCGCCGGCGTTCTTGCGGCAGGCTGCGTCGAGGGCGCCGTAGAAGGCGAACGACTCGATGTGGTCGAAGAATATGCGCTCGAAGTCAGTCGATGGCGCGTCGGAGGGGGAGGAGAGGAAAGCGAAGAGGTTCTTAAACATGCGGCTGGCTGCGCCCGAGGCGGGGACGAACTTGAGGATGTGGACGTCGTGCGTGAGGTAAGTGTTCCAACCGTCGATGTAGCGTGTGCGCTCCTCGTCGGAGACCACGCGGATGCCGTGCCCGGCCGTGGCCGAGGCTTCAATGGTGAGGTAGGGGAAGCCGTGCTCGAAGCACGCCAGCTGCTCGCAAAGCTGGGTTTCAGAGATTTTCTTTTCGGCCAAGAGCCGAAGGTCGTCAGGTGTAAGTGTCATAAGGCATATCATTAATTGGTTGATGCGCAAAGATCCGCAAGGTTCTGCGATGCCGCAAACGGCCGGAGGCTCCCCCGTGCATGTCGTCGCTCGTCCCTTGGCGTGTTGTCTCTTCATTTCCCGAAACATTCATCGGCGTGTACTCCATGCGTATCTCCTACTTTTGTCCGCCGAGAAAACAAACACAACATAAACTGATATGGAAGAAACAAAACAACATTTCAAACGCACCCTCATCACCTCCGCACTGCCTTACGCTAACGGGCCGGTGCACATCGGGCACTTCGCCGGCGTCTACTTGCCTGCCGACATCTACGCGCGCTACTTGCGCCTGCGCGGCCAAGACGTGCTCTTCGTTGGCGGATCGGACGAGCATGGCGTGCCCATCACGCTGCGCGCCAAGAAGGAAGGCGTCACCCCGCAAGACATCGTCGATCGTTACCACGCCCTCATCAAACGCACCTTCGAAGATTTCGGCGTCTCCTTCGACATCTACTCCCGCACCTCCTCCGCCGTGCACCATCGCATGGCCTCCGACTTCTTCCGCACGCTCTACGACAAGGGCGTCTTCCTGGAGAAGGAGAGCGAGCAGTATTACGACGAAGAGGCAGGCCAATTCCTCGCCGATCGCTACATCACCGGTACCTGCCCCCACTGCGGAAACGAGCACGCTTACGGCGACCAGTGCGAGCGTTGCGGTACCTCGCTCAGCCCCACGGAGCTGGTTAACCCGCGCTCAGCCATCAGTGGCAGCGCGCCTGTGATGCGTCGCACGAAGCACTGGTACCTGCCACTCGACCAGTACGAGCCATTCCTCCGCCAGTGGATCCTCGAGGAGCACAAGGAGTGGAAGCCAAACGTCTACGGACAGTGCAAGAGCTGGCTCGACATGGGGCTGCAACCGCGCGCCGTCAGTCGTGATCTGGATTGGGGCATCCCTGTGCCTGTCGAAGGTGCCGAGGGCAAGGTGCTCTACGTCTGGTTCGACGCGCCGATCGGCTACATCAGTAACACGAAGGAGCTCTGCGATGCGCAGCCCGAGCACTACGGTAGTTGGGAGACGTGGTGGAAGGATCCCGAGACGCGTATGCTGCACTTTATTGGTAAGGACAACATCGTCTTCCACTGCATCGTCTTCCCGACTATGCTCCGCGCCGAAGGCTCGTTCATCTTGCCGGATAATGTGCCCGCCAATGAGTTCCTGAACCTCGAGGGCGACAAGATCTCCACCTCGCAAAATCGCGCTGTGTGGCTCAACGAATACCTCGAGGACCTGCCCGGCAAACAGGACGTGCTCCGCTATGTGCTTACGGCCAACGCCCCCGAGACAAAGGACAACGACTTTACTTGGAAAGATTTCCAAGCCCGCAACAACAACGAGCTCGTGGCCGTCTTCGGCAACTTCGTCAACCGCGCACTCGTGCTGACGGGCAAATACTTCGGCGGCGTCGTGCCTGAATGCGGCGAGTTGGACGCCTACGACCGCACCACACTCAATGAGTTCGAGGCCGTGAACACCGAGTTAGTGCGCCTGCTTGACACCTTCCACTTCCGCGACGCCCAGCGTGAGGCCATGAACCTGGCCCGCATCGGCAATAAATACTTAGCCGACACCGAGCCTTGGAAACGCTTTGCCACCGATCCCGCGCGGGTGCAGACGATCCTCCACATCGCCCTTCAGATCACCGCCAACCTCTCCATCGCCTTCGATCCCTTCCTACCCTTCACCACCGAGAAGCTCCGCCGCATGCTCGCCATCGATGCACCTCTTGCGTGGGATCGCCTCGGCGATTTCCATCTGCTGCCGGCCGGGCATCAGCTCAATAAACCCGAACTGCTTTTCGAGAAGATCGATGACGAGGTGATCGAGCGGCAGGTGCAGAAGCTGCTCGATGCCAAACGCGCCAATGAGGCGGCCGAACATCGCGCAGCACCCATCCGCGAGGCCGTCGCCTTCGACGACTTCACGCGCCTTGACATTCGCGTCGGCCGTGTCACGGAGTGCACCAAGGTGCCCAAGGCCGACAAGCTGTTGCAATTTAAGATCGACGATGGACTGGGCGGACGCACCATTGTCTCCGGCATCGCCAAGCATTACGCCCCCGAGGAGCTCGTCGGCCGCCAGGTCTGCTTCGTGGCCAACTTAGAGCCGCGACGCATCAAAGGCATCACGTCCGAGGGCATGATCCTCTCAGCCGAGGGCGCTGATGGCCGCTTGGCCGTCGTCATGCCTGAAAAGGAAGTGGAACCCGGTAGCGCCGTGAAGTGATGGAAACGATTCAAATGGTCGACCTCAAGCGGCGCTACGCCCGCCTGAAACCGGAAATCGAACAGGCCACGGCCGAGGTCATGGCCTCGGGCACCTTCATCGGCGGCCCGGAGGTGGACGCTTTCACTCGCGAACTCGAACAGTACCTCGGCACACCGCACGCCATCCCCTGCGCCAACGGCACAGACGCCCTCGAGCTGGCCCTCCGCGCCCTCGATGTGCAGCCCGGCGACGAGGTCATCATGCCCGCCTTCACCTACATCGCCGCCGCCGAGATGGCGGCCCTGCTTGGCGCCACGCCCGTGCTCATCGACGTGTGTCCGGATACGTATAACATCAATCCTGCGCTCGTCGAGCAGGCCGTGTCGCGGCAGACGAAGGCCATCGTCGTCGTCCACCTCTTCGGCCAGGCCTGCGACATGGATCCCATCCTGCGCGTAGCCACGAAGTACAAGCTCGGGGTGATTGAAGACAATGCCCAGTCG
>CAUPYF010000104.1:0-5932 GCA_963515435.1 uncultured Tannerella sp.
CCCCCCCCCCCCCCCCCCCGCCGCCCCCCCCCCCCCCCGCCCCCGCCGCGGCCGCCCCAGGCCCCCCCCCCCCCCCCCCCAGACCCCCCCCCCGCGGGGCGGGGGCCGGGGGGTTAGATGAGGGGAGCAAATGTAGCAAGGGGGACAGGAGAGGTTAGCGTGACCTCATTTCACCTCGCTGTAATGTGACTTCACGTACGTTTCAGCATTTGCAAAAACTTTTGGGCCGTTATGTGGCTTCCGTAGACACGACTCCTCTGCCGGCTTTATTCTTACATCGAACTCACGCCAATTATTATAGTCAATGGTCAATGATTTTACCGAGTGCAGGGATGATCATTGACCATTGACAAATTTCCCCCAGGGCTATCTTTGCCGCCATATTTCATTTACCTAATAATAGAACCATCATAATGACAAAGAAGAAAGACCTCCATATCCTGCTGATCGGCGCCGGTGGACGCGAACACGCGTTGGCATGGAAGATGGCGCAAAGCCCGCGCCTCGGCCGGCTCTCCATCACACCCGGCAATGCTGGCACAGCCCGTGTGGGCACCCATGTCGACTTGCCTACGGACGACTTCGACGCCATCGGGCGCTTCGTGGATGAACAAGTCGTTGACCTCATCGTCGTCGGGCCGGAAGATCCGCTCGTGGCTGGCTTGGCTGACTACTTCCGCAGCGACCGCGCACCGCGACGCGTGCCCGTCGTCGGGCCGGGGTGCGCCGGGGCACGCCTTGAGGGCAGCAAACGCTTTGCCAAGGCCTTCATGCTCCGGCACAACATCCCCACCGCGCGCCACCGCAGCTTCACCGCCGCCGAGCAGGACGTCGCCGAGCTCTATCTCGCTACCCTACGTCCGCCCTACGTACTCAAAGCCGACGGCCCCGCGGCGGGTAAAGGCGTGCTGATCGTCAATACGCTCAACGAAGCGCGCGAGGGACTGCGGCGCATGCTTGGCGGACTCTTCGGCGCGTCGAGTCGGACGGTTGTCATCGAGGAATACTTAGAGGGCATCGAATGTTCCGTTTTTGTCCTCACCGATGGCCGTCATTACGTCACCCTGCCCGAGGCGAAGGACTACAAGCGCGTAGACGAGGGCAACACGGGGCTGAACACGGGCGGCATGGGCGCCGTATCGCCCGTCTCCTTTGCCAACGCCGATTTCATGCGTAAGGTGGACGAACGAATCATCCGCCCGACCATCGAGGGACTGAAGGCCGAGGGCATCGACTACTGCGGATTCATCTTCTTCGGACTAATCAATGTCGGGGGGGACCCGATGGTGATCGAATACAACTGCCGCATGGGCGACCCAGAAACGGAGGTCGTTATGCCACGCCTCAAGGAAGACTTAGTGGAGCTGCTCGAGGCTGCCGTCGAGGGACGGTTAGAGACGCGCCCGGCCGCTGTCGATCCGCGTGCAGCCACGGCTGTCATGCTGACCAGCGGCGGCTATCCCGGGGCGTATGAGAAGGGTAAAGTGATCACTGGATTAGACGATCCGCGTGTGGCCGACAGCCTCGTCTTCCATGCCGGAACAAAGGCTGCTGCCGACGGCTCCACGCTGACCTCCGGCGGACGCGTCTTAGCCGTCTGCTCCCTGGCAGACACGGTAGAGGGGGCGCTCCGGAAGGCTTATCGCGGGGCGGAAGCCATCGCGTTTGAAAAGAAATATTACCGCCGAGACATCGGCTTCGACCTCTGACACATGGAAACGGCGGAAAGGCGACAAAAACCACGCAGCCGGATCAGGCGCACGATGAAGATGAACGTCACGAGCGTACCCAACCTCATCCTCTCAGCGGCTGTCTGCCTGTTCTGCTGGATGATGGGCTACACCTACTCGGCGGGCTATCCCGTCGTCGCCTCGTCGGGCAGCTTGCCCACGTGGGGCGCGCTCGTCAGCCTCCTGCCCGACCGCCTTACCACTTATCTTATCGGCGCCGCGCTCTTCGCCCTCTCGGCCGGGCTCATTCAGCGACTGAACGACAAGTACATCATCGTGCGCGGCCGGCGGTCATTACCCGTGCTCTTCTTTTTCCTCTTCGTCAGCATCAGCCCGGAGACCTTCCCCCTGCGACCCGTCTCCGTCAGCCTCATCTTCCTCATCATTGCCTTAGATCAACTCTTCGGCTCGTGGCAGCGACCGGAGGAGACGGGGCGCACCTTCAACATCTCCGTCTGCCTTGGCCTCGGCGCCCTCCTCTGGCCCCAGATGGTGTGGTTCGTGCCCCTGTTTTGGTTCGGTATGTACCGCTTTGGGTCGCTCTCCGGCCGCGGGCTGCTCACATTCGTATTGGGGCTGCTGACAGTGGCCGGGTTTGTCGCGGCGTGGTGCCTCTGGCAGGGCAACTATGCGCTGCCGATGGCCTTCATCCACATCCTCTCCACACCTGACATCCCCATCCTCCACACGGCTTTTCGCACCGACTGGATCAGCCCGATGTGCGTCGTCTGCCTCGTCATCGCAACCATCATCTACCTCTCCCTGCGCGGCATCGAAAACACCATCCGCACGCGCCAGAACCTCGCCTTCCTCTCCGTCTTTGTCGGCTGGACCTTCGCTCTGCTTTGCATCTATGTGCGTGAATCGGCCGACATCCTCTGCGTGCTCTACGTCCCGGCCTCCATCCTCGTGGCCTACTTCTTCTCTGACAAGCGCAACCTGCTGACGTATCTCTTCTACATCCTCATCCTCTCCTTCCTCGTCTACCTACTGCTGACGCGCTTATGGACTTCCTCATAAGCTATGGCTACATCGGGGTCTTCATCGCCGCCTTCTTGGCGGCCACTGTGTTGCCGTTCAGCTCTGAGGTCGTGCTGACGGGCGTCCTGCTCGGGGGCGCGTCGTATTGGCCATGCATGGTGGCAGCCACACTCGGTAACACGCTCGGCGGAATGACGTGCTACGCGCTCGGCCGCCTCGGCAAGGTGGAGTGGATCAAGAAATACCTGCGGTTAGACATCACGCGGCTGCTGCGCGTGCAGCATTGGATCGAAGGTCATGGATCATGGACGGCCTTCTTCGTCTTCACGCCCGGCGTGGGCGACTTCATCGCCGTGGCGCTCGGTTTTCTGCGCGCCCGCATGTGGCCCGTCGCCTTTTGGATGCTGATAGGCAAAGCCATCCGTTACTGGGTGTGGATGGAGATGGTCTATAAAGTGCAGGGGATGCAGACTTAGATAAAGAGGAATTTTAATGGGCCTTTTTAAGGGATGATTCAGGCTGAATCACGAAGTTTTTACGTTCCGAGCGTAAATGAATACGTCCCCGGACGTATATTTTTCGTCTCCGAGCCTAAATGATTGCAGGTTTAACCAGAAAAGGCCGGCAAAAAGCACACTCGTTATTATTCTTTACCCTGATGGATGATGTTTTCTGATTAATACGGCCGCAAAAAGCGGTCTTTGCCCAAGGCGGTCCCCAAGTGAAGGCTGCTGCGATGTGTCGCAGAGAGGATGTTCAACGCCTGCGCAGTTTGCACAGCAAGAAAACGAACCACAGGCGCGGGAGGAATCTCAGCCTATCCGCCCGGGAATCGACCTCCATCACCACGCGTATGTTATCGAGTAATCCTTCGGATCGCCTTGTGTTCGACACTCCGCTCGTATCGAACCGGGCAATGGGGAAACCGACACAGGCAAAGCGCGCGCCCTGGCGGTAGGCCTGTTTGAAGAATTTGAAGTCGGCCGACATCCTATGCCGTGTGTCGAAAGGCATCCGCTTCAGCAGCGAGGTCTTCACTAAGGCGCTCTGATGGCAGAAAAACATGCGGTGAGCATTGTGCGGCGCCTCGGCCTTGCAGACCTTTTCGTTCTTTATCACATCACCATAGATGATGTCGGCCTGCCTCTCTGTGGCGAAAATGCGCGTCAGCACATCGTCGGAAGCAAACGTATCTCCGGCGTTCATAAAAATGATCCATTCTCCTTCGGCTTCTCCGACCGCTTGATTCATGGCATCGTAAATCCCGTCGTCTGAGCATGACATCCATTTCTCATTCTGTCCCGCCAGTGTTTTCAGCAGTTCCGCCGTTCCGTCCTCGGAGCCACCGTCTTTTACGATGTATTGCAACCTCGGATACCTCTGTATCGCCACATTGATCATTGTCTTTTTCAGGGCTTCACGTGCATTGAGGCATACCGTGATCACTGTGACCTTGGGTAGTATATATCTCTCCGTACCAGTCATCATTTCTCCGAAAGTGTTGGCCTTGCGAAATGGGTGAGGTGGGTGATGTTTATGTGCATAGGGTGAGAAGTGGGAGGGTTAGACAATCGCTCCGCTGCCGATGCAGAGGTGGTGATCACGGTCGTAGACGACGGCGAACTGACCCGGGGCAATGCCCTGAATCTTTTCCTCGCTGTCGATTTGGTAGCCGCCCTCCACGCGACGGATCCTGCCACGCGTGAAGTCGGGCGTGTGGCGGATCTTGAACGTGATCTCACGCTCATCGGCGAAGTCGCCCCACGGGTCGGCGGTGATGAAGTGGAAGCCGGCGGTGCGGATCGTCCGTCCATACTGCGTTTCGGGGTCGTAGCCGTTGGAGACGTAGACAATGTTCGCGGCGGCATCTTTGCCGACGACGAACCACGGGCCGCCGCTCATGCCGAGCCCTTTGCGCTGGCCGATGGTGTGAAACCAGAAGCCGTGGTGACGGCCGACGGTGCGCCCCGTCTCCCACTCCACGATATCGCCGTCGCGGCGGCCGAGGTAGCGCTCGATGAAGTCGTTGTAGCGGATCTTGCCAAGGAAGCAGATGCCCTGGCTGTCCTTGCGGCGCGCGCTGGGCAGGCCGGCCGACTCGGCGATGGCGCGCACTTCATGCTTCATCAGGTGGCCGATGGGGAACATCAGTTTGGCGACTTGCAGACCGGTGATTTGCCCGAGGAAATCGGTCTGATCCTTCACCGGATCGGCGGCGGTGGAGAGCCACGTCAGGCCGTTCAGCTCGGTGGTCGTGGCGTAGTGGCCCGTGGCGATGCGGTCGAATTGGTGGCCCCAACGCTCCTCGAAGCAGCCGAACTTGATGTAGCGGTTGCACATCATGTCCGGGTTGGGCGTGAGGCCGCGGCGGACGGCGTCGATGGTGTAGCCCACGACGCGTTCCCAATATTCTTCGTGCAGGGAGACGACCTCCATGAGGCAGCCGTATTTGCGGGCGATGTAGGTGGTGATTTCGATGTCTTCCTCGGCGGGGCAATCTATCGTCCCGTCGTTTTGCTCCATGCCGATGCGGATGTAGAAGATGGTGGGGTCGAAACCGGCTTCCTTCAGCAGGTGCACTACGACGGAGCTGTCTACGCCCCCGGAGACGAGTACGGCAATTTCCATTTCGGCTTACGACCTGTTCTGCCGCTTGCGCTCGATCTCGTCGAGGATCACCTTGCGCATGCGCATATAGTGGGGCGTGACTTCGACGTATTCGTCGGCCTTGATATACTCTAATGCGTCCTCGAGGCTGAAGACTACGGGCGGCGCTAACGACACTTTGTCGTCCGATCCGGAGGCGCGCATGTTGGTCAGCTTCTTCGACTTCGTGACGTTCACGACTAAGTCGCCTTCCTTGGTGTGTTCACCGACCACTTGCCCGGCGTAAACGTCCTCGCCCGGAGCGATGAAGAAGCGGCCGCGCGACTGCAGGTTGTTGAGCGCGTAGGCGAAGGCGTTGCCTGTCTCCATAGCGATGATGGAGCCGTTCTGCCGGCGTTCGATGTCGCCCTTCCACGGCTGAAATTCGAGGAAGCGGTGTGCCATGATTGCTTCGCCGGCCGAAAGCGTCAGGACTAAGTTGTTCAGGCCGATGATGCCGCGCGAGGGGATATTGAAGATGAGGAAGACGCGTCCGTTCTTGCTCTCCATCGAGGTCATCTCGCCTTTGCGGCGGGTCACGACGTCGATGATCTTGCTGGCGCTCTCCTCGGGCA
>CAUPYF010000105.1:0-5928 GCA_963515435.1 uncultured Tannerella sp.
CGCCATGTTGAAGAGGTCGTTGAGCGGCGGCACGGATTTCATCATGCCAGAGATGAAGTTCGCCGTCGACGTCAAGCCGTTGCCGTCGGCATTGTTGTTGCCGTCCCAGACGGTGATCTTGTCGATCTTGATGTTCTTGACGGCTTCCACCTGCGTGCGAACCAGTTCCGGCAACTTGTCCGTGATGAGCATCAACACGGCCTTTTCCGGATCACCGGCGGCAGCACGCACGAGTCGATCGTAACCCTCGGCCTGCTTGGTGAGCACCTCGAAGGTACCGCGCGCCTCGGCATCCATCTTGGCGAAGATGGCGTCCGCCTGACCCTTAGCTATACGGCGCATTTTCTCTGCCTCTGCTTCGGCGTTGATGATGGCCTTCTCCTTTTCGATCTCGGCCGGCACGACTACGTTGGCCGTCTGCGTCGCCTTCTCACGCTCGGCACGCGTCATTTCCGCCTCGCGCTCCGACTGATAAGCCTCTTGCAGCGCCTTGGCCGTCTGCACCTTCTCGGCCGCTACGGCTCGACGGGCAGCTTCGGCCTCCTTCTCACGACGTGTAGCGTCAGAGTTAGCAATGGCAATCTTGGCGTTGTTCTCACCTTCTACCGCCACAGCATTGGCCTCCGAGGTGCGGATACGCGTGTCACGCAGCGTCTCAGCGATGCGGATGTCCTTGTCGCGATCGGCTTCGGCCTTACCGATTTCACCGAAACGGTTCTGTTCAGCGACGCTCTTCTTGGCTTCGTTGATAGCCTTGGCAGCGGCTTCCTTACCGAGCGCCTCGATGTAGCCAGACTCGTCTCGGATGTCGGTCACGTTGACGTTGATCAGCTTCAGACCGATCTTCCGCAACTCCGCCTCGACGTTGGCACTGACGTTCGCTAAGAACTTGTCGCGGTCGGAATTGATTTCCTCAATGTCCATCGTGGCGATGACGAGGCGCAACTGACCGAACAGGATGTCGGTGGCAATGTTTTGGATGTTGTGCGTGTTCTGGCCGAGCAGGCGTTCGGCCGCGTTGGTCATGCTCTCCGGTTCGGTGGAAATACCGACGGTGAATCGGCAGGGCACATCCACGCGGATGTTCTGCTTACTCAGCGCGTTGGTCAGGTTACACTCGATGGAGATGGGCGTGAGGTCGAGGAAGGCGTAGTTCTGAAACACGGGCCAGATGAAGGCGGCACCGCCGTGGATACAGCGTGCGGAGCTGACGCCCCCCTCTTTGTTGCGACCGGTTTTACCGTAAACGACCAGGACTTTGTCCGACGGACAGCGTTTGTAACGCGAAAGGATCGAAGCGAACGTCACGAAAAGGACGCCCGCGATCACTACGATTAAATATAAACTGGGCATAAGCTATTGAATTGGTATTGTTGAATAATCACTGATACTGAAACGGTTTGTCACGCCTTATAATCTGTTATTCCTAACCGGTTGCCCGATGGATCTTCAAACTCAACGGCCCAACCTGTTTGGATATGAAAGGGCTCGGAGAGGAATCGGACACCTCTTTCTTTCATTTTGGCATACTCGACTGTCACATCTTCTACCTCTATCCACAATGCCGGTTTGGCATCCGGAAATCGCGTTGTATCCCTCAAGATAAGTGCCGGCTCATCGTCTCCAATACGATAGGCAACCATGCCCATAGAGGAAAAATCAAACTTCACGGCCAAGCCTAATACATCGGCATAGAAGCGTTTGGTTGCTTCAAAATCCTTTGCTGGGAAAAAATAATTATCTGTTTTCATAGGATGAATGATGATGTAAACTATAATCTCTCCACTAAAACCGTGTGTCCGTTCAGGACGGCGACGACGCGGATAGGCGTTTCGTTGTGCAGGCGATCGCCGTCGGTCATAGCGTCGTACTCGCGGATGGCGCCGCGGACGGTGACTTGCACTTTGCCTTCTCCCATGCGGCCGGCCGGGATGGTCAGGTAGACCGCCCCTTTGCTGCCAACGATGTCTTCGGCTTGGATCGTGCCCGACTGCTGCATGCCGCTCATCCACTTGAACAGGTACATGACGGCGCAGACGAGCAACACACCGACCACCACGCCACAGACGAGCATGACGGTGGTATTCTCCGTAGAAGAGCGCAAGGCGATGGCCGTCCAGCTGAAGCCGAGCATAAAATTGATCAGGTTGCGAAACGTGAAGAGTTGGAAGGGTGTCGACTCGCCCGCGCCGTCGACTGACATGTCGCCATCGAAGTCGCCGTCGAAATTCGTTTCCGAGTCCATCCCCACGAAGGTCATAATGCTTTGAATGATGAACACCGCCGACGAAAAGATGGCGATGCCCCAGAGGGTCTGCATAAATGGATCTAAGGATCCCCACCAGGTCTGCATAGTTTTATGTTTTTATATCGTTAATAATTCACGGGCAAACGTAGGGAATATATCATAAAAAAACCATTACCCATAGGCAATGGCATGCCCCGCCGACAAACAGGAAGGCGGAGCCGAGGTATGGGCGGCTTATACCTTTATATAACGTGAGTTCGAGGTCAGCAATCCGCTTATATGATGGAAGACAGTGCACAAGCACCTTGCGCAGTAGTGTACAAGCACCTTGCGCAGTAGTGTACACGCACCTTGCGCAGTAGTGTACACGCACCTTGTACAGTAGTGTACACGCACCTTGTACAAATCCATTCGGATTATCGTCAATTGGAAAGGGCCCCACGAATAATCATGCTGCCCATGAAATTCCTGTAGTAGAGGCGAAAAATCTTTCGCCTCTACAAGGCCTTGGGTTGGGATGGTCTGCAATCTATTTCTGTGTGAAATAAGCCATACCCACACGATTCATTATAGAGCCCAAAATCTTGTTGATAGGAGGTCAAATTATACCCTCTGACTATCGCTTCGCGCGGAAGAAGGCTGTCATTTCGGCGGCGCATTCTGGCTCCATCACGCCACCACGCACCTCCGTCCGGGGGTGAAGCGCCTGCGGGGCGTAGACGGTGAAGCCACGCTTGGCGTCCGGCGCACCGTAGGTGACGGCGCCCAGCTGTGCCCAACCGATGGCACCGGCGCACATCACGCACGGTTCGACGGTGACATAAAGCCGGCATTCGGGCAGATACTTCGCGCCCATTGCACTTGTGGCTGCCGTGAGCGCGAGCATCTCCGCGTGCGCCGTCGGGTCGTTGAGGCGCTCCGTCTGGTTGTGGGCACGGGCGATGATCCGGTCGCCACAGACGACTACTGCGCCGACGGGCACCTCGCCCTCCGTGGCCGCCTGACGTGCCTCGGCTAACGCCTGACGCATGAAATACGCATCGTCAAAAGGTTGTATCGTCATCGCCGCATCTCGTTTTCGTTAAACAACGTCGGGTAATCCTCGCCCATGACGCGGAAGACGTGCGTGAGGATGGTCATGCGCAGCCAGTTTGAGCGGTTTTTGATTTTGTATTTCGACAGGTGGTTTGTCACGGCGCGATATTCCTCCTCATTCATCAGAAACGACACGCGGTGCATGCGTAACTTGTTTTCCTCCTCCGCTTTCCGATGCCGTTTCATTGCGCTCCCTCCTCTTCGATGTCGACGGAGAAGGTGGAGGCGGGCAGCCCCGCGCCGTTCGTCAAGTTGGCCCGGTTGAAGGAGGCCCAGGCGTAGCGCACGCGGCGCGGATGGGGGACGAGCGGCGTATACACACGCACCGTTTCACCGACGATCTCCGCCGTGGCAGGGTGAAACTGCCCATCGTCTCCGGCCAACTCTACGGTTCGGAGCGGACGGCCGTCGGAGGTGCAGAGGCCTGCGGAAGAGTGGAAGCGGAGCGTCACGGTGGCGGCGCGGCGCACGGCTTGCTTGATAACCGGACCATCGGCAATCAGCTCCGTGTGGCCGTAACTGTGGCGGAGGGCCAGCCTTGCCAACCGTTCGCCGATGTCCGCCTTGCGCGGGAAATGGATGTCTATCGAATCGCCACGGTCGCTGCTGATGGCCATGTAACACGCGGGGATGCACTCCGGAAGCCGACGCTGCATGTCGCGAAATGGCCCCCAATTGGGCTTGCTGGTAGCCGATAGTTGCACGAAGAAGAAGGGCAGCGCCGAGGCGCCGAGGTAACGCCGCCAAGCGTTGACGAGCAGGGGGAAGAAGCGCGCGTAGGCCGCGGTGTCGTGGGCGTTAGACTCGCCTTGGTACCACAGCACGCCGCGCACGGGGAAGTGTGCGAGCGGCAGGACGCCCGACTCGAAGAGGTACGTCGGCTCGTAAGGGTGGCGTTGCTGCGGCGAGGTGGCGCGGCGGAGGTTGAGCGCCGTGCGGCTACGCACCCACGGGTGGATCAGTGGGTTCGACTGCCGGTCGCGGAGCATGTCCGGACCGTCCCTCTCCAAGGTCTCACGGTCGATCCATGCCTCGAGCGGCGAGCCGTCGACGGCGTTAAGGATGAGGCCGAGAGGTACGTCGAGCGTGTCCCGTAGCCGGCGGGCGAAGGCTGTGGCGATGGCCGAAAAGCGCCCCGCGGACTGTTCGTCGCACTGCTCCCAGCGCGCGGGGAGAAAGTATTGCAGACGGTTGAGGGAGTCGAGCATCGGCGTGTCCCACTCGTCGGCGAAGGGGATGCGCGAGGGCTGCATGAGGAAGAGGCGCAGGGCGGGGCGCGTGCGTGCGAAGGCTCTGAGGGCGTCGCGCTCGGCGGGCAGGGCGCTGTCCGTGGGGAAGGCCATGTTTGACTGCCCGGAGCAGAGCCAAACGTCGCCCACGGCCACATCCGTGTAGCTAAGCGTGCGCTTCGGGGTGGCGATCCGGAGTGTCAGGCCAGTGGCGGCGGGCATGGCATCGAGCGTGACTGACCAGTGTCCGTCGGCGGTTGCGCGGGCAGTGTATTCCCGGCCGCGGATGTGCACCATGACCGTCTCGCCGGCGTCTGCCATGCCTGTGATTGTCAGCGGCCGGTCGCGCTGTAGCACCATGTGATCGGTGTAGATGGCCGGCATGCGCAGCCCGCCGTGGTCGCCATCGCTGGTGCTACAGTGGGGCGCAAAGAGGGTGATGAGGAGGGTGATGAGGGTGATCATAAGTAGGATTTAGAAAGATGTAGACGCTGTTTTGCTACTTGGAGGGAGAGGACGGGCGTATGCGTGTGCCCACCCCTCCCCCCGATAAAAAGGAACGTTTTGGCATTTGCAACAATGTTGCAAGCATTTCCAAAAACACTTTGGCCGTTGCAGCACTTCCGTAAACGACACTTCTGCCGGCTTTATTCTTACGTCGAACTCACGTTTGCGATATCTCGCAAAACACCTTTGCTAACGCTTGCAAGACACTCTTGCTGCATCTTGTGTACGCACCTCCTTGCATGAGGTAAGGGAGGATGCCTGTCTCGGTGCAGGAAGAGAGGGGGCGTCGACTCGCATTAAAGCACGAAAAAAGTCCTGCTGACGGAGAGGCGGTGTTCCTCTTTCTCGTCCGGCAGGACTTCTTGTTTTTAGGTTTTACCTTTTACTTCTTTTCTCCGTAGAGTTCCTCGAGCACCATGTCGAGGACAGAGCCGCGGGCGCTGCATTTGATGATCTTACCCTCGGCATCTACCAAGAAGCAGGCCGGGACGCCCATAATACCATAGACTTTATTGGCTATGCCTTGGAATCCGTCGGGGCAACGCAGCTGTGTCCACGAGGGCTTCTCCTGTTCGAGGGCCTTCTTCCACGCCGCGTCATCATCATCAACTGAGAGGCTGATGATGTGGAAGGCGGGATACTTAGCCACGACTTGCTTGAGGTGCGGAATTTCTGCGCGACAGGGGGAACACCATGAGGCCCAGAACTCCACGAGTGTATACCCCTCCTTCGGAAGTATGGAATGCAGTGAGACGGTCTTTCCATCTGTGCTGGCAAACTCAGAGTCAGGAATTACGGAACCCAAAGCCATGTTTTTCTTTGTCTCCATCTGCTGCTTCAGGGCGTCAA
>CAUPYF010000106.1:0-5910 GCA_963515435.1 uncultured Tannerella sp.
CGGCGTATTCGTCCGTGAGTTGTTCCTTTTCGATGGCGAAAAGCTCGGTCATGTCCTCCATCTGCTTCCGCTGATGAAAGACGACGTAGGTCACGCCAATGAGGGCAATGACTACGACGATGATGAGCATGATGAGCAGTGTGCGTTTCCTAATCTCTTTATCCTCCGGATTCATGTCTTTGTGTGTGTTATAAAGTGATGCGTTACGGCGGCCAAAGATATACGGCGGCAAAAAGAGCGGCAGAACCAACTGCCGCCCTCCACCATTACATGGAATGGAGGAACTTGGAAAAGTCTTCTATTGAAGTCAGATCTTTTATTGTGGCATCTATTTTATTCCTAACGCGCTTCTGGCTGCGCCCTATCTATACGGCCTACATCATCCGCCGGACTGGCTTCGATTCATTATCAAACCGGACTGTGTCATAATCCAACTCAGGGGACTACGAAGGGAAGCAGCCACAAAGGGCACCCAATTGTGCCCCCCCTTATCCCTCCCAATGCGCATCCCCTTCCTCTTTTTAATATCTTTTTTAACCACCACAAAATCGCCCCTATCTTTGCGGTAAATTTTTAAGTAAAATGTCATTACGGAAGCTGTTTATTATCGGATGTATAGGTGGGCTGCTGGCAGCGTGCGGGCAAAAGGCGGCCTATCGGGTGGAGCTCAAGCTCTCCAACTTAGAGGCGCAAAACCTCTACGCTGTGTTTGAATCAGCCGACGGCAAACAGGTCGACACGGTGGCTTGCCGGCCCGGAGAACCGATACGGATCACACGCGACGAAGGGCAATACGACGTGCTTACCATCTACTTCGAGAATCATCGGGAGAGCATCACCGTCTATTTGGAGCCGGGGAAGAAGATCACCGTCACGGGCGACGCGCGCCACCTGCTCACCCTGCAGGTGAAGGGCACACGGACGAACGACTTGCTCTCCGACTTCCGCAAGCAGGCGGCCGCACTGCTCAACGAGAAAACAGAACGCTCCGGTTCCGCCCTGCCCAAGGCGGAACGCACCGGCGCTGAGGCGGGGAAAAGTGGCCACCTCGCCCGCTTAGCCAATATCGACCACGAGCTGGCATTGCTGGCCGAAAACTTCATTCGTACGCATCCGAAAGACGAAGCGTCGGCCATCCTCATCCAAGACTACATCCTCGACCCCGAAGACCCCACGCGCGCCGAAAAACTGATCGGCACGCTAAGCCCGAAGCTGAACGAGACATACACGGTGCGCAACCTGAAAGCCTACTGTGAGCGCGCCATGCGGACGATGGTCGGGGCCGAGGCGCCGGACTTCAGCCTGTGCAATGTCGACGGCAAGACGTTCGCGCGCGACTCTTTCGCCGGCCGACACCTCGTGCTGGCCTTCACAGCCACGTGGTGCGACCTCTGCAAGACGGAGAAACTGCTGCTTGACAAGATCCTGTCCGACTTCCGACGGCAGGACGTCGACGTGGCGCTCGTCAGCCTTGACGAAGATCCGCACGACGTGCGCAACCAGATGAAGACTGACACCACGCACTGGAACGTCTTTACTGACTCAGCCGGGCAGGCCATCCGTGTCTTAGAGGCTTACAACGTGAACGCGCTGCCCCGCTGCTTCCTGATCGACCGCAAAGGGACGATCGTTCTGAAGACGGACAACGGTATCGAGCTGCGGCAAACGCTCGAGGCGATGCTTGGGAAGTAGGGGCGGATCTATGGTTCACCCGGAAAGAAAAGGGGATGCATAGTCTATGTCGACTGTACGTCCCCTTTCTCTATCCTCTTATTTCTTCAAATCTATTTTATCAATTTCCGCACCCAGCCAGACGAACCACGGGCAATAACGATGCCCGAACGCACGTCGGCCAGGTCGTAGGCTACGCGCCCTGCCGACTTAGAGAAGCGCACTAAGCGTCTTCCGGTGAGGTCGTACAACTCGACGGTCTCAGCCACGGGAGAATCCACATACAGCCGACCGTCAGCGATCCATACCGCGAGAGATTGCGGCTGCGAGAGGTTGGCTGAAGGGTCCGACGGTTTCGGTGTAGGTGTAGGAGTCGGTGCAGGATTTGGGTTTGGCGTTGGAGCCGGAGCCGGTGCCGGATTCGGTGTAGGAGTGGGAGCCGGCGCAGGGCTCGGACTTGGTGTAGGATTCGGTGTTGGTGCGGGAGCCGGTGCAGGTGCCGGATTCGGTGTAGGAGTGGGAGCCGGGGCCGGATTTGGTGTAGGTGTTGGCACAGGTTTCGGTGTAGGAGCCGGTGGAGTGACTTGGTAAGCCTCTACGGTCACGGTGATTTGCGCTTTCGGATAGTATGCATGCCGATCTTCTGACTGCGCCGTGATGGTGGTCTGCCCTTCGCTACGGGCGATGAGGTAACCCGAAGACGTGATAGACGCAACACTGAGGTTGCTGGACGACCAACGGACGGTCTGCGTCGAAGCGTCGGAGGGCTGGAGCGATGCCGAGAGCTGGCGGCGTTCGGAGGCTTTGATGGTAAAATTGCCCTCATTGATCGTCACGCCGGTGACGGGACGGTGCACGGTGATAGTGAGTGAGCCACTTGCTCCCGACCCGTCTTGTGCCGTAGCCGTGATGGTGGCCGTTCCTGAGCTGTGTGTGGTGATCGTACCATCAGGTGTCACGGAAATGATGCCGGAGTTGCTACTCTGCCAGTCGAGTGCCTGATTCGTGGCGTCGGAGGGTGTGATGGTGCGGGGCAGCTCGGTGGTTACACCGATGTCGAGAAAGGAGCCGGGGATGCCGAGGGTAATCTGTTGGATCAGGCGCACCACGGTGATCTGCACACTGGCCGTCACACCGCTGCCGTCTTGTGCCGTAGCCGTGATCCATGCCGTGCCGGGGCCGTCGCCCCGAACGCGTGCACCATTGTTGTTACTATAAATAATTTCGGCCACGCCCACGTTGGAGCTTTCCCATCGCAGAGATTTGTTAGCCGCGCCGGTTGGCAAGACGATCGCTGAGATGTCCGTCGTCCGCCCGACTTGAATGGTTTGGTTGCCGCCCAATTGTATTTGTGTGACGGACTGTGCTTGTGCGCGGGTGATGAGGCCGCATAAAATCATCATTGCAAATAGGAATTTGTTCCAAGTCATACATTATATAATTAGAAAAAGTAGTCGAAGGAGTAAAAGCAGCGGGGGCGAGGATGGCTGACTGCCGGATAAAAAGCGATCCCCCTTTACATAGAACGGAGGTGAATAACCCATACCCACCTCCGATCAGATGAAGAAAACATTCTTAGCATTTGACGGGGGCAAACATACAACTAAATTGCATAACCAATTCATTTTTAGCAGTTAGTCTTGTATCTCCATTTCATTGCCTACTCTCAACAAAAGCTTCGCAGCATCCGTTTTCATCGCAGAAACTTGGTTTATGGAGTGCTTTCGGATGGTGTCTGCATAAAAACAAAGCTGCCCGTAGTGCCTTGTGGCGCCGCGGGCAGCTAACCCAATCATCTTATATAAAGACAAAACTTCAGGGGGCGCTGATTACATCATGCCGCCCATACCACCGCCCATGCCCGGGTTCATCGGGGGCATCGCGGGGTTGTCTTCTTTCTTCTCGGCTACGACGCACTCGGTGGTCAGGAACATGCCTGCGATGGAGGCGGCGTTCTCAAGCGCGATGCGCGCCACCTTGGCGGGATCTACAACGCCAGCCTGACCGAGGTCTTCGTATACGTCCGTGCGCGCATTGTAACCGAAGGCACCCTTGCCCTCCTTCACGCGCTGCACAACGACGGCGCCCTCTTTGCCCGCATTGTCGACGATCTGACGGAGCGGCTCTTCTATGGCACGCTTGATGATCTCGATACCTGTCGTCTCGTCCTCGTTCTCGCCCTTGAGGCCTTCTAATGCGGAGATGGCGCGGATGTAAGCTACGCCGCCACCAGGCACGGTGCCCTCTTCAACGGCTGCACGAGTGGCGTGCAGGGCATCGTCCACGCGATCTTTCTTCTCCTTCATCTCTACCTCAGAGGCAGCACCGACATAGAGCACAGCCACACCGCCAGCCAGCTTAGCCAGCCGTTCTTGCAGCTTCTCCTTGTCGTAGTCCGATGTAGTAGTCTCGATCTGCGCCTTGATCTGGTTGACGCGCGCCGCGATGGCCTTCTTGTCGCCATGACCCTTCACGATCGTGGTGTTGTCCTTGTCTACGGTCACCTTCTCGGCCGTGCCCAGCATGTCCATCTTGGCATCCTCGAGCTTCATGCCCTTCTCTTCGGTGATGACGGTGCCACCGGTCAATACGGCGATGTCTTCCAACATAGCCTTGCGACGATCGCCGAATCCCGGAGCCTTCACAGCGCACACCTTCAGGCCGCCGCGCAGACGGTTTACAACGAGGGTAGCCAGCGCTTCGCTATCAATGTCCTCCGCGATGATCAGCAGGGCGCGCCCCGACTGTACGACTTGCTCCAAGATGGGCAGGAGGTCTTTCAGTACGGAGATCTTCTTGTCGTAAATGAGGATGTAGGGGTTCTCATACTGTGTTTCCATCTTCTCCGTGTCGGTCACGAAGTAGGCGGAGATGTAGCCGCGGTCGAATTGCATACCCTCGACCACTTCCACCGTCGTGTCCGTGCCCTTGGCCTCTTCCACGGTGATGACGCCTTCCTTCTTCACCTTCTGCATCGCCTCAGCGATCAGTTTGCCGATGCTCTCGTCACCATTGGCGGAGATCTTAGCCACGTGCTCGATGCGCTCCATGTTCGATCCCACCTCTTCGGCCTGATCAGCGATGCTCTCCACGACCTTCGCTACGGCCTTGTCGATGCCGCGCTTCAGGTCCATCGGGTTCGCACCGGCCGTCACGTTTTTCAGGCCTACGCCGATGATGGACTGTGCCAAAACGGTGGCTGTCGTGGTGCCGTCGCCGGCCTTGTCGTTCGTTTTGGACGCTACTTCCTTAACGAGCTGTGCACCCATGTTCTCATACGGGCAGGCCAGCTCGATTTCCTTGGCCACCGTGACGCCGTCCTTAGTGATCTGCGGTGCGCCGAATTTCTTTTCGATGATCACGTTGCGACCCTTGGGGCCGAGTGTCACTTTCACTGCGTTTGCCAGCTCATCCACGCCCTTCTTCAGCGCGTCGCGAGCTTCCATATCGAATTTAATCTCTTTTGCCATGATCTGATTTTCTGTTTATTTCTTGGTTATACATTAGATAATTGCCAAAACGTCGGACTGACGCATGATGAGGAACTTCTCGCCCTCGAGCTCGATCTCCGTGCCAGCATACTTGCCGTAGAGCACGCGGTCACCCGGTTTGAGCACCATCTCCTCATCCTTTGTCCCCTTGCCTGCGGCGATGATTTCGCCCTTGAGGGGTTTTTCCTTGGCCGAGTCGGGGATGATGATCCCGCTCGCCGTCTTCTCTTCAGCTTCTGCCGGCTTAACCAGCACTCTGTCTGCTAATGGCTTTACATTCATGATTCCTTCTTTTTACTGTTTACTTATTATGTTCTGATTCTCGTTTTTTTCGATTGACACCGCCCTCCCTTGCGAATATCATGCCAAAGAACAGGGCTGTCACATCTCAGACAATCTATCAGCCGTCGGCGACAATTTGTCAGCCGAACGATTTCCGCGCCCCATTTCTATTTGCAATGGGCGATCTGTATAAATAATTAGCGCTTCACCGAAGGCTATTGATCCGAAAAAGTTGTCGGGGAGTGCGGGAGTCAACGGGCATATATTACAGTCAATCGAAAATGGATTGCGAATAATTGGGGGTACCTGATGCAGCCTGTAGGGCCGCACAGGGTACACATTCGTGGAACCATTTCTGCTTGACGACAAGAATCGAAAGCCCCGAACGACTCTGTAGTTTCTACTTTACATAAGACCATCGCACAACATCTCCGCGTCAGCGCCCACATCTTTCCCACTCGATATT
>CAUPYF010000107.1:0-5783 GCA_963515435.1 uncultured Tannerella sp.
CGAGGAGGTATTTAAGCGCTTAAATATTGAAGACCATGATCGCAAAGTGTAAGGCTATCTCGCACGGAAGTAACGCGCTGGAGTACGTTTTTCGCGAGGGAAAGCTCGGCCGACTCCTCGCCCTCCATAATCTGTGCGGCGAAACGCCGAAGGAGATTCACGAGGAGATGAAGCTCATCGGTGATTACAACAGTCGCTGCAAAAACAAGTTCCTGCGTATAGAGATCGGCATCGCCCCGAAGGACGAGCCGCAGATGACGTTCAAGGCGCTGAACCGCTTCGCCCTGCTTTTTGCCAAGCAGATGGGGCTGGACGACCATCAATGGGTGGCCGTCACGCACAAAGACACCGACAACCTGCACATCCACATCATCGCCAATCGGATCAGCCTCGGTGGACAGGTCTACGATACCACCTTCGTCAGTAACCGAGCCGCCAGAGTAGCCGAAGAACTCAGCCACAAGTACGGGCTGGCCATTGCCAACGAAGTCCGCTCCGCGTGACCGTATCGAAAAGCCCAAGCTGATTCCGCAAGAGAGCGGACAAAGCAGCAGATTAGAAACATCTGCTACGCCCTACTGGACAAATACCGAGGGAAAGGCCTGTCGGGTCACTCCATGTTCCTCTACGAACTCCACCGAAGTGGCGTCACGATCGACCGCATGAAGAACAAGCAGGGGAAAGTCTACGGGCTGAAGTTTACCTACGACGGCCACAGTTTCAAGGCCTCCGAGATCGGCCGTGAGTTCGGTTTCCGCACCCTGCCGAAACAGTTCGAGTCCGACAATGCACAGAAGCCCATCATCCAATCCTTCATGAGCCCTACGAAAGGTAGTACCCCTACAGATTCCGTTGTGGATACTGCTTTAGACACCGCGGAAAGCCTTCTTTCGGAGGTTGGCGAAGTCACAACCCTGCAGACGCACGGCGCAGACTACGCCGAGATCGCATGGCAACGGCGCTTAAGAAACCAAGCCGTGAAGAAGAAGAGGAGAGGAAGGGGGATATGATGTTCGACGTTCATCCACTCCATCCATCCCGACCTTCCCCAAGCCGAAAGCCAAATCGAGAGAATCGCATCAAAAACGCCTGTTTTTCAAATAGTCATAGTAACATTGCAGCCTCAAATGACAAGCGCCCTTTGTTTGTGCAGATTCCCGCAACTCCAAGCGCCTCGCTCGTTTCTACTTCGTTACCTATCCAATGTCTACGACCCAGTAACTTCTTCTTTTTCAGGAGGATATTTCCAAATGGTTTTCCCTGAACGTAATTGACTACGTCCCCGGACGTATAGTTTTAGCTCCCGAACGTAAACGGTTCGCCCCCGGACGTATATTTTTAGGTTTCAGGCGTAAATGATTCGGCTTAAGACATAAACAATGAGAGAGCCTGCGCATTCGGAGCATGCATGAAGGGTTCGGCTTCGCCGGCGGATCAGCTTTACGATTCTTTTTGTGCGACCTTTGCAGGCGGATAAACAATCATAAACACACGCTATACCCCCCGATACTTATGCACGTAACGAAATCAATGAAAACAGCCATGCAGGCCTTCCTCTCTTTCGTGGCCGTAGCAGCCGTGATAGCCTACTTCTTCCCCCGGGAGGGGAAGTTCAGATACCAGTTTCATGAGGGCAAGCCGTGGCGCTACGGGCTGCTGACGGCGCCGAGCGATTTCCCCATCTACAAGACTGAGGCTGAGCTGAAGGCGGAACGCGACAGCATCCGGGCGCGCTTCAGGCCCTACTTCAGGCTCGACAGCCGCGTGGCGCAACAGGCGTTGGGGGAACTGAAAAATGACTACGTGGAGCGGCGCACGATGAGCACGCCCCTCTGGCAATACCTGACGAAAAAGCTCAGCGCGCTGTATGCTGACGGCATCGTCTCGGCGCAGGACATGGAGCGCATGACGTCCGAGGGGCGGACGCGGCTGAGGCTGCTCAAGAAAAACGTGTCGACGCAGGCCGAAATCGGGCGCTTCCACTCCGTCAAGTCGGCCTACGAATTGGTAATCAACGAGGCGCCCGAATCGATGGACAAGGGCGAACTCAGGGCGAGCAACTTCGACAAGTATCTGCTGCCGAACGTGACGTATGACGCGGAAACGTCAGACAAGGCGCTGGGCGAGCAGATGCAGAAGGTGACGCTCTCCACGGGCATCGTGCAGGCGGGCGAGCGGATCGTGGACCGCGGCGAGGTGGTCGACGAACGCACATACAACATCCTGCGCTCGCTGAAGATCGTCCACGAAACCAAGTCAGGCGGCAACCGTCGTGACGGCATCACCCTCTTGGGGCAGGTAATCCTCATCCTCGGCATCATGGCCTGCTGCGCGCTTTACTTCCTCTCCTTCCGACCGGAGCTGTATTTCCGAGGGAAAAACCGGCTCTTCATCCTGAGTTGCATCCTCGTGCCGTGCCTGCTGGCCGAGCTTTCGGTACACTACGACCTCTTGAACATCTACATCCTCCCCTTCGCCATCATCCCCATCGTCGTCCGCACCTTCTTCGACTCCCACTCGGCGCTCTTCACCCACCTCATCACGGCGCTCATCTGCTCGCTCGTGGCCCCCTTCCCTCACGAGTTTCTGCTGCTACAGATCATGGCCGGCATCGTCTTCGTAATCAGCCTCAAGGAGCTTTCGCAGCGATCGCAGCTCTTGCGGTGCGCCTTCTTCATCTCCTTAGCCTACATGTTAGGCTACATCGGCCTCTCGCTCTATCAGGACGGCGACTTCAACAAGATCGACTGGCGCATGGGCCTCTATTTCGGCATCAACTTCGTCCTCCTCATGTTTTCCTACGTATTAATATACATCCTGGAAAAAACCTTCGGCTACGTCTCGCCAATCACACTCGTAGAGCTATCAAACATCAATACGCCCCTCCTTAAGAAACTCTCCGAAACGTGTGCCGGCACCTTCCAGCACTCCCTGCAAGTCTCCATCCTCGCCTCCGCAGCCAGCGCCAAAGTCGGCGCCGACACCCAGCTGGTGCGCACCGGGGCGCTCTATCACGACATCGGCAAGATGACCAACCCGGCCTTCTTTACCGAAAACCAAACGAAAGACGTCAATCCTCATCGCAACCTGCCCTACGATGAGAGCGCACAGATCATCATCAGCCACGTCACCGAGGGTGTCAAGATGGCCGAAAAAGCCATGCTGCCCAAAGCCATCGTGAACTTTATCCGCACACATCACGGCGAAGGCAAAGCGAAATATTTCTACAACTCCTATTGCAACGCCCACCCGGGCGAGCCCGTGAACGAATCGCTCTTCACCTACCCCGGGCCGAACCCCTTCACGAAGGAGACAGCAATCCTGATGATGGCAGACTCGGTGGAAGCGGCCTCGCGCAGCCTCAATGAATACACGGACGAAACGATCCGCACACTCGTGGACAAGATCATCGACGGCCAGATAGCCGACGGACTGCTACGCAACGCCCCGCTGACATTTCGCGACATCGACAAGATCAAGTCCACGTTCGTAGAGAAGCTCAAGACGATGTATCACACCCGCATCAGCTACCCGGATCTGAAAACGAAGAGCTAAAGGAATGCCCGGAACCGGGTAACATCCTCCCCCCCCGATCCCTCTCAATTCGGGTGGCTAAGCACCGACTCCACCGTCTCCGTCCACTCGCTTTCTGCCAGCGTGCGGATCGTCACTATCGGCCCGGGCAGCGACCACCAGCCGAAGATCAGCGTCAAGCAGACGAAGACAATCCGCATACACCGCGCTTGGGGCGAATACTTCACGTAGTAAGGCGACCAGACACGCGTGGCACCAGCGAGGTACGACACGCAGAGCGGATAAGCCACCAGCTCCGTGGCGACCGTCACCCGCGAACCGCGATAGACGGCCCCACCCCGACGGATGGCCTCCTCATTCCACCGCATCCAGCGCTTAAACACCATATCTACCCGCGGAACGCGCCACTTCAACCACAGTACATAAATCAGCATGCTGCCATACACAGCACCCACGACGCAATTAGCCGTATGCCCACGCGCGCCATTCACCAAGGCCGCAAACAGAAACGACGCGGCCAGAATCGACATAAAAAGGTTCTTCAACATATAAGTTCTCCTTTAAGAAAATAGGGATCCGTCTATCTTTGCCCACAAAGATTTAATAATCAGACTTACATTTTACAATCCCACCATGATCATTAAGATTAAATCCCTGAGCCGTTTCGTTACCCAGAAACCGAATGCGAGCCTGTTACTATTTATTGCCACCGTTGCCGCCGTTGTGCTGGCTAACTCCCCGCTGGCCGAACCTTACGGAAGATTCTTAGAGTACCCCATCAACCTGCGATTCGGCGACTTCCTCTTCTTCCCCCATCACGGCGAACCGATGCCGATGATAGACTTCGTGAACGACGCGCTGATGGCTGTCTTCTTCTTCGTCGTCGGGATGGAGATTAAACAGGAGATCTTGGTGGGCGAACTCAGCTCCGTGCGTAAAGCCCTGCTGCCCGTCATCACCGCATGCGGCGGCATGGTCGTGCCCGTGCTGGTCTACTTAGCCGTCTGCCACACAGGCCCCGCCGCTCACGGCGCCGCCATACCGATGGCCACCGATATCGCCTTCGCCCTCGCTGCCCTCGGGCTGCTCGGCAAGCGCGTCCCCATCAGCCTGCGCGTCTTCCTCACCGCCCTGGCCGTCGTCGACGACATCGGCGGCATCATCGTCATCGCCATCTTCTACAGCAGCCACATCGCCGTCACGCCGCTGCTCATCTCCGCGGGCCTGCTGGCCGCGCTCTACTTAGGCGGCCGAATGAATCTCCACAACGTACTCTTCTATTACATCGGCGGATTCTTCGTATGGCTCATGTTCATCGAGTCCGGCATCCACCCCTCCATCGCCGGCGTATTAGTGGCCTTCACCGTCCCTGCGCGCCCCATCGTCAAGCTCGACGCCTTTGCCAAAGAGATGCGCGAAGACCTTTCCCTGCTCGACTTCTCGCAGGTGAAGCATGCCCGCCGCGCCTCGGTGCTCAGCCCCGCGCAGGTGCTTATCCTGAACAACATCCACGAGTTAGGCTCCAAGACGATCAGCCCCTTGCAGCGCATCGTGGAGAAGCTCAACCCGATGGTCAACTACCTCATCCTGCCGCTCTTTGCCTTCGTCAACGCCGGCATCCGCTTCGAGGGTATCGAGCCCAGCACACTCGCGGGCATCCCCTTGGCCATCTTCCTCGGGCTTTTCGTTGGCAAGACCGTGGGCATCTTCCTCTTTTCCTACCTCGCAGCCAAGGCGCGCATCGTGTCCATCTCTCCAGATATCACGAAGAGCAGCCTCTTCGGCGTAGCCATCTTGGGCGGCATCGGCTTCACCGTATCGCTCTTCATTGCCAACCTATCGTTTGCCGTGCTGCCCGACATCGGCGCCGCACTGCTCAACGAGGCCAAGCTGGGCATCTTCGTCGGATCGCTCATATCCGGCTTTGTCGGCTACTGGTTCCTTAAGCGTCACCTGCCGATGCATAGCGCGTAAGCGGCCGACGAAGAACGAATCATGTCCTGCCGGGCGAAAGAGGTTACGATAGCCGCTTCGTCCGGCAGGTCTTTTTTACGGCATCCCGAATCGGTCGATAAAATGATATGCCCTCGATGTAATTACTCATTTCCCCAGCAGGAAAATGGCCTCGCCCGAAGATTTCCATTTCCCACAGGTATTATAATGGATTACGAAAAATGGGAGGCGCCTCAGAGCATCTCTGGAAGGGCCAATCCGGGGAGTCCGAGTTATTTGTGAAACCAGTTAAAGCG
>CAUPYF010000108.1:0-5736 GCA_963515435.1 uncultured Tannerella sp.
AATATGGCCAAGAAACAGGAAACAGTCAGCATGATAGACACCCTTCAGGAGTTTAAGGATCTGAAGAATATCGATAAGGAGACGATGATCAATGTGCTCGAGGAGTCGTTTCGCAACGTGATCGCCAAAATGTTCGGCACGGACGAGAATTACGACGTGATCATCAACCCCGAAAAGGGTGATTTCGAGATATGGCGTAACCGCACTGTCGTGGAGAACGGCCACGTCAGCGACCCCAACTTGGAGGTCTCGCTACACGATGCGCAACAGATCGATGCCGACTGTACCATCGGTGAGGAGGTCACGGACGAGGTGCATTTTGCCGACTTTGGGCGGCGCGCCATCCTCAACCTCAGGCAGGCATTGGCCTCGAAGATTTTAGAACTTCAAAAAGACAATCTCTCCGCTAAATACCGCGAGCTGATCGGCTCTATCGTCATGGCCGACGTCTATCAGGTGTGGAAAAAGGAAGTCCTCCTTCTCGACGACGAAGGCAACGAACTCTTGCTGCCCAAATCGGAGCAGATCCCCGGCGACTTCTACCGCAAGGGCGAGGCTGTACGTGCCGTCGTTCAGCGTGTAGAAACGGACAACAGCACGAAGATCTACCTCTCCCGCACCGACAAGGCTTTTCTGCAACGCCTCTTCGAGCTCGAAGTGCCCGAGATCAACGATGGCCTGATCACCATCCGCGCCATCGCACGCATCCCCGGCGAACGCGCCAAGATCGCCGTCGAATCCTACGACGAACGCATCGACGCCGTCGGCGCCTGCGTCGGCATGAAGGGCTCACGCATCCGCGGCATCGTCCGTGAGCTGCGCAACGAAAACATCGACGTCATCAACTACACCACCAACACAGCGCTCTACATCCAGCGCGCCCTCAGCCCCGCCAAGATCTCCAGCATCCACGTGGACGAGGAGGAGCATAAGGCCGAAGTGTTCTTGCGCCCCGAGGAAGTTTCGTTAGCCATCGGCAAGAGCGGCCTCAACATCAAGCTGGCCAGCATGCTTACAGACTACACCATAGACGTCTTTCGCGACATCGATACAGCCGATGAGGAGGACATCTACCTCGACGAGTTTGCAGACGAAATCGAGATTTGGGTGATCGACGCACTCAAGAACATCGGTTGCAACACCGCCAAATCCGTGCTTGCCCTCTCACGCGAAGAGATCATGGAGCGTGCCGATTTAGAGGAACAGACGGTGGACGATTTGCTGCGTGTCCTCTCTGCCGAGTTTGAGGACGAGGCCCCAACGGCTACTGCACCGGTGCCCAAGGACATACTACCCGTCGACGACAAATCTTCCGCGCCCGCCACTGATCCGGATTCCACCCCGACCGACGAGCAACCTGCCGAAGGCGCCTCCGAAGAATCCGCAGCCGATCCGGACGACATGCCAACAGATAGGCCTGCCGAAGAGAATGCAGACGAAGACGAAGAGGTGGAAGAGTAAACCTGAGATAACATACGAGGAAAAGAGAGATATGCCTGTTAAATTGAACAAAGTACTTAAAGACTTGAACGTCGGCCTACAGACGGTCGTCGACTTCCTGCATGGGAAGCATTTCGAAGTCGAAAGCAATCCCAACGTTCGCATTCCCGACGAGCAGTATGCCATGCTTGTGAAGGAATTCGGCAAGAACCTGTCGGAAGCCGAACGTAGCCGTCTGCTCGAAAAAGCTACATCGAAAGAAACACCCGTAAAAAAGGAACCGCAACCGGAACCACAGCAGGAGAAGGCCCCTAAACCTGCTCCGGAAGTGATCAAGACAGAGATCCCGGACGACATCCTCCCCAAATTCGTCACCAAGGGCAAGATCGACCTACCCGAAACGACCGGGCATAGCACCTCGCACTCCAGACGGAGGCGGAGAGGCAGCTCGTCTGCAACGCCGGAGACTCCGAGCGAGAAGGGGAAGCCTGTGGCCAAGCCGGAAATGACTGCCGAGAGCACCCCAACGCCCACGGCCATCCCCGCCGAGAAGCCTGAGGCGATCAAGGCGCCTGTGGCAAAGGTGGATGTATCCGAGGTGAAGCCGGAGATGAAAGAGGCTGCAGAACCTACTGCGTCGGCACCAACCGAACAAACGCCAGCCGTCACAGAGGGTCCGACCACAGCTGAGCAGGCCGAAGCTCCGGCTCAAACAGCGATGACGGAGAAGAAGGAAGACGAAGTGTTCCGATTGGAGCAGCCGCGATTAGAGTCGAACATTAAAGTGACAGGCAAAATAGACCTCACCGCCATCAACCATTCCACACGCCCCAAGCGCAGAGGCTCCGAGCGCAGTCGCGACCGACGCCGGCAGCAGCCGCAAGCCTCAGCCACGCCTGCCAAATCGACAGCCTCCGCAACAGGCGCCACTGCGACAGCGCCCGCCTCCTCTCCCGACAGCGCCAAGAAAAAGCGTAAACGCATCAAAAAAGACCGCATCGACATTAACACCACCGTCGGCACCAACACCCGTAAGGACGACCGTACACACACGAACGACAACAAGCGTCCCAGGCGCCCGGTACACTCGGAGGTGAACGAGGGCGACGTGCAGCGGCAAGTCAAGGAGACGCTGGCCCGCCTGACCGGAAAGGGCGCCAAGAGCAAAGGATCGAAGTACCGCCGAGAGAAGCGCGACGCCGTGGCCTTCCGCGAGCAGGAACAGCAGCGAGCCGAGGCACGCGAAAGCACGATCCTCAAGCTGACGGAGTTCGTCACCGCAAACGACTTGGCCAGCATGATGGACGTCTCCGTCGCCGAGGTCATCTCCACCTGCATGAGCATTGGCATGATGGTCTCCATCAACCAGCGGCTCGACGCGGAGACGATCAACATCGTAGCCGAAGAGTTCGGATTCAAGACGGAGTACGTCAGCGCCGAGGTGGCCGAAGCCATTAAGGAAGAGGAAGACAACCCCGAGGACTGGGTGTCACGGCCGCCGATTGTGACCGTCATGGGGCATGTCGACCACGGCAAGACTTCGCTGCTTGACAACATCCGCAACGCCAATGTGATCGCCGGAGAGGCCGGCGGCATCACGCAGCACATCGGTGCCTACAGCGTGACCTTGCATGACGGCCGACACATCACCTTCCTCGACACTCCGGGTCACGAAGCCTTCACCGCCATGCGTGCACGCGGTGCCAAGGTGACAGACATCGCCATCATCATCGTAGCGGCCGACGACAGCGTCATGCCGCAAACCGTCGAGGCCATCAACCACGCCTCAGCCGCAGGCGTACCCATCGTTTTTGCCATCAACAAAATCGATAAACCTGGAGCCAACCCGGACAAGATCAAGGAGAAGCTCTCGCAGATGAACTACCTCGTCGAAGAGTGGGGCGGCAAGTATCAGAGCCAGGACATCTCGGCCAAGAAGGGCATCGGGGTGCAAGACCTGCTCGAAAAGGTGCTGCTCGAGGCCGACCTCTTGGAGCTGAAGGCCAACCCGAAACGGCGCGCCACGGCCTCCGTCATCGAATCGTCGCTCGACAAGGGGCGCGGCTATGTAGCCACCGTATTAGTGAGCAACGGGACGCTGCGCCAGGGCGACATCGTGCTGGCGGGAACACATTACGGGCGCGTCAAGGCCATGTTCAACGAGCGCAACCAGCGCGTGGAAAGCGCTGGGCCATCGGAGCCCGTGCTGATCCTCGGTTTGGACGGTGCGCCGCAGGCTGGTGACACGCTGAACGTCTTGGAGACCGAGCAGGAAGCACGCGAAATCGCCGCACGCCGCGAGCAGCTGCAGCGCGAGTTAGGGCTGCGCACCCAGAAGCGCTTCGGGCTCGAGGAGCTCGGACGCCGCCGCGCCTTAGGCGACTTCCACGAGCTGAACCTCATCGTCAAGGGCGACGTGGACGGCTCCGTCGAGGCGCTCTCCGATACGCTCATCAAGCTCTCCACCGAGGAGATTCAAGTCAACGTCATCCACAAAGCCGTCGGGCAGATCTCCGAGTCCGACGTCGAGCTGGCCGCCTCATCCAGCGCCATCATCATCGGCTTCCAGGTGCGCCCAGCACAGGCCGCCCGTAAGTTGGCCGACAAGGAGGGCGTCGAGATCCGCCTCTACTCCATCATCTACGACGCCATCGAGGAGGTGCGCTCCGCGATGGAAGGCATGCTTTCGCCCGAGATCCGCGAAGAGATCTGCGGCAACCTCGAGGTGCTGCAAGTCTTCAAGATTTCGAAAGTGGGCACCGTGGCCGGATGCATCGTGAAGGAAGGCAAGATCAAGCGCGCCAACAAGGTGCGCGTCATCCGCGACGGCATCGTGATCCACACCGGCGAGCTGACCTCGCTCAAGCGCTTCAAGGACGAGGTGAAGGAAGTCGCCTCCGGGCAGGAATGCGGCCTCTTCATCAACAACTACAACGATGTGCGCGAGGGCGACATGATCGAGCCGTTCGATGAGATCGAGATAAAGAAAACGCTGTAAACCAAGCCGCCTCTACGTATGACTTGGTTAGACGTGATGGTGTTGGGCCTTGTCGGAGGGAGTTTCGTCAAAGGCTGGCGCGACGGATTCGTCCGCCAAGTGGCTGCCTTGGGCGCCCTGCTGGCTGCCATCTACGGCTGCACCAAGGTAGCCCTGCTGCTGCGCAGCCTCATCCTCAGCGCCGGTTGGGCCTCGGAGCGCACCGTGACGTTCGTCAGCTATGCCGGAGCCTTCATCTTCATCCTCGCCGCCGTCCGCTGGGCTGGGCGTTGGGTGAATGGCCTCGTAGACACTACCCCTTTGAGCCTCATCAACCATCTGGCGGGCGCGCTCTGTGCCGCCGGCGTCGCTCTTTTCATCGTCAGCTTCACGCTGAACCTCGTCGAGGGGCTCGACCGCCACGGCTTCCTCCTGTCGGAAGAAACAAAAGCCCACTCCCGCACCTACCTCTTCATCCGCGAGACAGTCCCGGCTGTCTTTTCGCCCAAGCTCTTCGTCTGGCGAGAGGAATGAACCGCAACAGCCCCTACAACTTGCCGGCAGGAAACAAAATGACCCTCATTTCAGGGCTTGCACGCCATGCAAAGGCCAAAATGAGGTCCATATATTAACTCGCACGCAATGCAGGTTAATATCCTCGCCAAGAATAATAACTCGCACGTAACGCGGGTTAATATTCCCGACAAGAATCATAACTCACACGCAATGCAGGTTAATATCCTCGCCAAGAATCATAACTCGCACGTAATGCGGGTTAATATTCCCGACAAGAATCATAACTCGCACGTAATGCGGGTTAATATTCCCGACAAGAATCATAACTCGCACGCAATGCGGGTTAATATTCCCAACAAGAATCATAACTCACACGCAATGCGGGTTAATATCCTCGCCAAGAATCGTAACTCGCATGCCTTGCGACTTATGATTCCGGGCACTTTGAAGGATTAACATGGCCAAGGTTGGCATCTATTGGCCAAGTTTGGCCGGATTATTGCTGTATAAAGCGTGGGCTTGTCTCACAAACGAGACGTCAACGACCGCCGCAAGGCGTAGTCGACTACATATCATCCTCACACAAACAGAATAAATGGAGAAAACAAAGAAGAATACCGATCCGCTGCTGGATGAGATCACCGGCAGCGAATACAAATACGGCTTCACCACGGACATCGACACGGAGCTGCTGCACCGCGGGCTTGATGAGGACGTGATCCGGCAGATCTCGCGCAAGAAGGAGGAACCGGAGTGGCTCTTAGACTTCCGCCTCCGCGCCTTCCGCCACTGGCAGACGCTGG
>CAUPYF010000109.1:0-5731 GCA_963515435.1 uncultured Tannerella sp.
AGCCAACATGGCAGCCCGGGAGGGCGCGCAGCAATGAATAACTCCCTTCAGCACGTACCCGGCCCAGCTTCGCCGGCCGGCGCACCGGCCCCCATCGGAGGCGAAGAGGATGACGGGTTGCCGTTCTGATGTTGAAAGGATCCAAAACACGCCGCCGGGCCCCTGTAGGGGCGGAAGATCTTTCGCCCCTACGAGATACCCTCCAAAAACGCATAAACCACTCAACCCATAAACCATTCAACCATCATGGATCGCCATATCGTCGCCATCGATCCCGACGTCACGAAGTCGGGCGTCGCCTTCCTTCACCTCCCCTCCCGGGAGCTGCATTGCGAGGCACGCTCGTTCCCCGAACTGATCGACGACCTGTACGCCATGCACGAAGCCGCTACAGCCCGCTGCGAGCCCCTCACCGTCGTTGTGGAGGCCGGCTGGCTGAACCCGTCCAACTGGCACACGCGCGCAGGCGACAGCCGCCGTAAGGCCGCCGCCATCGGTCGCTCGGCCGGGCGCAACCACGAGGTAGGCCGTAAGATCGTCGAGATGGCCCGCCATATGGGCATCGAGGTCGTCGAGCAGCGCCCGCTTCAGAAATGCTGGCGGGGCGCCGGCCGAAAGATCACCCACGCCGAGCTGGCCCGGTTCACCGGCCTTGCGGGCCGCACCTCGCAAGACATGCGAGACGCCGCCCTCCTGGCCTGGATCTACGCCGGACTGCCGGTGCGGATTACTCCTTGACTTTTTGGCACTGGAGGGAGGAGAGTCAAGGAGTACGCACACCGCGCCTCTTGAAAATAGGCCGTGGGGAGCAGGAGGGGGGGGGGCGGCGGGCGCGCACCCTTAACCGAGGCCGCCGCCCCCCCCTCTCCATGTTTTTGGAAATCAGCGCTACTTTTGCGCACAGAGGAAGAGAAAGAGAGACCGGGAAGAAATGAATGTGGTGATTTTAGACCGCGATTTAGACGAATTGCTTCAGACAAGGAAAAACAAGCGATACAGGAAGATCGAACGCTCTAAGATGCTTCTCGATGGACTGGAAAGAGCGATTCTAACAATGCGAGAGGCAGAGCATGTCGATTGGCTACGCAAGGCCTCTTTTTTGCATTATGAGAGATTGAAGCATAGCGCATACAGGGGTAAAAGCTCAGTGAGAATTGCTAACGGCTCTATAGAACGACTGATTTTTACGGAGCACGAAGACGGTATTGAAGTGCACATCATAGAATTAGACGACACGCATTATGGAAACAAGAGATAATTACGCAGGAGTCAACTACGACGATATTATTCCCCGTAGAGCCATACACCCGGGAGAGATACTTTGGGAGGAGCTGAAGGCGCGCGGAATAAGCAGAGAAGAGTTTGCGGGGCAGCTTGGCATGCAACGATCCGACCTCTATGAGTTGTTGAACGGGAAACGAGACTTCACCCCCACCTTTGCTTTGAAGATGGAGCATGCGCTGGATATCCCTGCCAAACTTTGGACCAACCTGCAAGCGAGCTATGAGCGCGATTTGATCCGCATCAGCGAGCGCAAAGCCGCAGTGGCCGCCGAGCCGGCCGTCGAATACGCCATATAAACAGTTTACAGAGCCACACCGCTTTGGAAGAGCCCACACGGAGCCGCTCGGAATAATCCCCCGGGCGGCTCTTGCTTCTTATTTGCAGACTAAATCCGCATAGAGCAACCCGGCACGCCGTTCAGCTTGTATTTCATCATGTTACGCCACGAATCTTATTTGCAGACGAACTCCAGGACTATCATTCCGAGGGAGTCCTCGAGATGATCCGCCCCAACCCGTGACAATCCGTCACAGGTTGGAGTAGATCCACCTCTTAAACGCATAATTCCCAACAAATTTCACGTCGCAAAAGGCATCAAAAGGCGGGTTCCTATCCCGTGCCTTTCAGGATTACTCCGAGGCGCTACTCGAGGGCGATCCCACGGGCGCGCCTACCTTCGTGCTCAAACAAGAAACAGTATTCACAATGGAACAAATTAAACTATCCAAGCATGCCAAAAGGGTATTCCGTCTGTTGGATAAAGGTGTAGGCAATCGCCCGGCGGACATGAATCCGAGGGAATACAACCTCGGTGCCCTCGAACTGGAGGCGCTGGGATTTGCAAAGTGCTACCGGAATACGGGGAGTGACGATGTAGTTATGGCGCATCTTCTTAAGAGAGGGCGGCTCTACATCGCTGGCAATCCGTCGCTTCGCAATCCGATCAATTGGACTATCATCGGGGCGATCGCCGCGTGTATCACTGCAGCGGCAGCCATTGCGGCGCTATTCATTGCCTGCTCCAAGCTGTAGCGCCGGACACGCCCCATGAATGGGCCGCAAAGCGCCACTGCTACAGGCTCTCTTACTTTGCATACAGCAAAAAAATGTTAGATCTTTGCGACAGGTAAGCGAAAGAGACGCCATCCTGCCCCATCCACACGTTATAAAAGCACGCATATACTTTCAAAAACCATGTTAGGAGCTATCATAGGCGACATCGTAGGGTCGCGTTTTGAGTTTAATAATATCCTGCGAACGGACTTTTTGCTACTTGCACCCGAGTGCGGTTTTACGGACGACACGGTCTGCACCGTGGCTGTGGCCGATGCCCTGCTTCGTGGCGCGGATTTCGGCGAAACGCTGCATCGTTGGTGTCGCCGTTATCCCTTCCCCACAGGCGGTTACGGCGGGCGCTTCGCACGTTGGGTCGCCTCGGACGATCCCCAGCCGTATGGCAGCTTTGGCAACGGATCGGCCATGCGCGTTTCCCCCTGCGGGTGGATTGACGGGACGATCGACGACGTGCGCCAGGCCGCCCGGCGGTCAGCCGAATGTACCCACAATCACCCCGAGGGCATCAAAGGCGCGCAGTGCGTCGCGGAGTGTATACACGCCCTGCGCCACGGCGACCGAGAGGCCGTGCGAACCATCGCCACGGAACGTTACGGATACGACATCAGCATGACCTGCGACGCCATCCGCCGCACGAACCGCTTTGACGAGACGTGCCAAGTGACCGTCCCGCAGGCCGTGGTGTGCTTCTTAGAGAGCACGAACTTTCAGCATGCCGTGCGTTTGGCCGTATCCATCGGCGGCGACAGCGACACGATAGCCGCCATAACCGGGAGCATGGCAGAGGCCTGCTATGGCATCCCGGAATGGATCCTGCAAAAGGCGCTTACCTATCTCACCCCCGAAATGAAAGACGTTATCTCCCAATTCAAGCAGCGATATGAATAAAGAAGAATTGATCAAGCAATGCCTTTACTACAAGGGGGAAGAGGAATGCCCTGTCGGAACGAGTAGCGGTTTTTGGCTGTGGGAAAAATGCTGGGTGGAATATGAATTGACCGGCATAGACGACACCCCCTATCGATACCCCCGAGTGTGCGATGGTATGGTTGCTACGCCTATCCCAGAGGGAGTGAAGACACCTCCGCGGCTGCTAACCTCTCTGTTCCAGCATTACTTACGCTGTCATAGCGTATTCCCCGGAAAGGAACTTGAGGAAGATCACAAAGACGAGTTCTTCCGCTATCTTTACTATTACTACGTTGGATCAAAGAAGGTCGCAATCGATGACGATCAGTTCGCGGCCGTTGTCAGGGCTCACAAAAGACCGAGCCGATATGAGTTTAAGCCTTGACCCGCGTGGGAGAATAACCTCACTCTCCGGCTTATTGAAGGTGACAAAAGCGTGCGCACCTTTCCTTGCTCTAATGTTTATTCTCACGTTTCGCTCATCCTCAAACACGTTCAATCCCTCTACGCAGCTCGTAGACTTAAAGCCGGGGTCGGTCAAGATCTCTCCAGTTTTGCTGTTTAGAAAGGATACGGCATCTTTGACGTAATCGCTATCACACCCAAGGAACCTAAGGTATTTGACGCCCTCCATGCGATAAAGTGTAACGTCATTAGGGAGCGTGTTGCGCTCGATTACCGCGTCCAAGGTCTTTACCGTTTTCAGGTTATCCCCTTTAAGGCGCACTCCGTTCCTAAGGTCTTCGTTTATGTAGCTTGAATTCCAAGTTCGGATGTATCCGAGGGGATGACCCCCGCGGCGATCTCGTCTCCAAACCTGTTTGTATTCCGCTTCTGTTATTCGTACGCCCGATATAGCAATGGAATAATCGTCTTCGTCCCAATGCGGGTACAGCTTATTCAGCATCCTCCTTTCCTCCCACGCCTTCTTCACCTCGATCTTGTGAGCGAGTCGGGCCATCAGCGCGTCCACCTTTGCAGGGTCGTCGCCGGCGGCTATGCGTCCTGCAGTCTTGCCTCCGAGGAATGCAATAGAGGGCACATCGGCAAAATCAGTCGCAATGGCTTCAAGGATTGCGGCATGCCGGTTGGTAGACACGCGCGTATTCCATCGCCTTTGTATGTCTGCCTTTTGCCACGCAGTCTTTTCTGGGCGCGGAGGTTTGGCTGGTGCACCACCCTCTGACGCGTTCGCGGCGGCCTCCTTATCGAAGAACGGCACATTGTGCCGATAGGCGTACGAGGTGCGGTAAGAGGGGTGCGAGTTGACGTACTCGAGCGCTCCCGGCGGCATGTCTCGCAGCACGCGGCCGTCGGGCATGCGGCCTGTCACGAGGTAGTCCGTGAACTCACTGCCGCTGAGCATCACCGGCGTAGCGTGGCAGATGCAGAACGGATGCCACGGCAGGAACTTGAAGCCCTTCGGGTACGTGCCCTGCATCGCGTCGCACACCGGGCACGGCAAGGCAGACGTGCGGGAGCGCTCCACCTTCACACCGAGCACGAAATCGAGCGACTTCCAGCGCTGGTGGTCGGCCTCGTGGTAAGCGATGTTTGTCTCCGTCGCCCCAACGCGCAGGGCATTCATGTAGCTGGATCGGTAGATGCCGCGCCCAGGGTGGTAGTCTTTCATGGGTTGCGACATAACCAGCCGTCCATCCGCGTTGCGTATGCGGCGGAAACGGCGGTCGGGCTCCTTCAGGATGTAGCGAATGTCCTGCGAAAGAAGCGCCGCCGGGCGCCCCTCGGCGATGCCCGAAGCCAGGTAAAACTCCATATTCTCCCGCGCACCCTCCACTACACTCCAGATGCGGTCTGAGAGGTTCATCCCCGCGTGCTTACGCTCGATGAAAGCGCGCAGGCCCTCGGCGTTGCGCGCAAACATGCCGCGGCGCGCCGTATCAGAAAGCGGGATGCCCGCAATGAAGTCGGCAATCATTTGATCCGCCTTTTTATTGGCGGCCTCCCACGCCTGGCGCGTGTTGGCGTCGATGTTGGCCGTGAGGTCAGCATGCAGCTGATCGAGCAGCCGATCGATGCGCTTTTCGGCCACACGGTTATGCAGCCACACCTCGGGCGGGTGGACGGCGCCCGGCGCGGCCGTGGGCGTCCACCGCTCAAGCTGTGCGGCGGCCTCGCGCGCAAAGCGATCAAAAATGCGTTTGATCTCTTCCTGCTGGGCTGCCAGTCGGAGGATATGTCGGCGGTCGGAGTAATGCAAGCCTTTTTCTCTGGGGGGGGGGATTATTAAGGATCAATGATTAATACCTACACCCAGCATAGCTATTAGCCATTGACAATTAAGAACTTTCGCCCCTACACGATGGCTGCGATACGCTCCAGCTTCGCCCGGCGCTCAGCTGGGCGATGATTTCGCGCTCGCGGTCGGAGATCGCCCACGCATGGGCCTCTAATTCCCTGGGGAACTTTTCAGCTTTGAAGCGCTTGTAGGCCTCTTTCACTT
>CAUPYF010000110.1:0-5584 GCA_963515435.1 uncultured Tannerella sp.
CTATGTTCTACATTGTTGTTACGTCATCAAACTTTGACCACGCAAGACGCTTTTTTCCTCTCCCGTGATCGAAATTTCTTCATAGAATGGCGTCTGTCGCTCGTGGCACTCTTACAGAAGGGCGTTGGAGAACCGGAAATCTTTTCTTGTGAAAGGAAAGAGTAACATCTCCCATATTCCCAGCCGGTCACTGCTGCGATTTTTCTGAACCGACTTGCTTTAACGTTAAATCTTTATCTTTGCTACGGTTTCAAGGCAATAAAACAGATCCAGAATCAAACAGAAATTACGACGCCATGCCGCAAGTGATGATCGAATTGAAGCGATATACGAACCGGGGGGACCACCCGTCCGCCCGTTTGCATCGTATCGGGATGCCTCAAGCGCTGTCGGTTCTGGAAATCGTTAAAAATACCCCCCCCCGAGAAATAAAAGTTCGCAAATCGATCTGTGCGGACGTCGTCAACTGCGCAGAACAACAAAAAAAGGAGAGGAAAGAGGTCGTCTTATGTGCCCTCAGTCCCCTTCCACTGGCTTGTGTCCTGACAGCAAGCGCAAAGTGTCTACTCCATCGCACTTCAAGTAACAACTATAGTATTAACCCATTTGAAAAACGAGAAGTATGAAAAGGAAATTATCCCTGCTGTTGATGTGCCTCGTTGTAGGCATCATGTGGGCTTCGGCCCAAACGCAAAGAGTCACGGGTACGGTAATCTCGGAAGAAGACGGATTGCCAGTCATCGGTGCCTCGGTTCTTGTGAAGGGAACACAGGTCGGTACGATCACCGACATGGACGGCAAATTTGTTATGACGGATGTGCCTAGTTCCGCCAAGCTGTTAGTTGTCTCATACGTCGGTATGAGGACACAGGAAGTCGCCGTAGCTCCCACGCTGCGCATTGTGCTCAAGCCCGCCACGGAGATGATCGACGAAGTGGTTGTCGTAGCCTACGGTACGCAGAAACGACAATCCGTCGTCGGCGCCCAATCGTCCGTGTCATCTAAGGACTTGGAGAAACGCCCCATCACGAACGTCACGAGTGCCTTGAGCGGTGCCGCCTCCGGCGTACAAGTGACCACCTCCACCGGTCAACCGGGTGAATCCAGCACCCTCCGCATCCGTGGTTTTGGCTCCATCAATGCCTCCTCTGCCCCGCTCTACGTGGTGGACGGAGCCATCTACAACGGCGCCTTGGGCGACATTGCACCGGCGGACATCCAAAGCATCAGCATCCTCAAAGACGCCGCATCGACCGCCCTCTACGGCTCGAGCGCCGGTAACGGTGTGATCCTCATCACCACCAAGAGTGGCATGGGCGCACGCGACGGTAAGCCCAAGTTTACCTTCACCATGAATCAAGGTGCCACCCGCCGCGGACAGGCCGACTATGAGAAGGTCGGAGCAATGGACCACTATACCATGCGCTGGCAGCAGTGGTTCAACCAAGAGAAATACTCCAATGGCCGCAGCGACGACTTGGCCGGTAAACTGGCTGCGTATTACGTCTATCGCGACCTGCGCTATAACCCCTATGCTGGTCTGAAATCCGTCTACGAAGAGAACCCGGAGACCGGCGAGATCACCATGACAAACAACCCACACCAAGGCTGGGACACCTACCCGGCCATCGTAACCCCCGACGGCAAGCTGAATCCCGAAATCAACGGCCTCCTCTGGGGTGACGACATGGACTGGGAGAAGGCGCTCTTCCGCACCGGCTATCGCAGCGAGTACTCCCTTAGCGGCGGCTTGAATACGGACAAGATGAAGAGCTTCATGTCGATCAGCTACCTGGGCGAAGAGGGCTACAAACGCCACACCTCTTTCCAGCGTTTCTCTGGTCGCGGAAACCTCTCCTACGACGTCAACAAGTGGTTCTCCATCGGTAGCAACGTCTCTTTCTCGCGTGTGCACAACACGGCTCCGAAGACGGCAAGCGATAGCTATTCATCCAATCCGTTCTACTTCAAACGGAACATTGCGCCGATCTACCCTATCCACCGCCATAAAGCCGACGGCAGCTACGAGCTTGACGAACAAGGCAACAAGATCTATGACCACAATTACCTGCGTCCCTACAACGGTGGATTCAACCCCGTGCAAGAGGGTGAACTCGACCACTCTACTTTCGATCGCGACGCTATCACCAGCCGCTCGTTTGCAGAGTTTACTTTCATTCCTGAGTTGAAGCTGCGCACCAACCTCTCTTACGACCTCGTTCGTGGACTCTCCAAGAAACGCTACAATAACATCATGGGCGACCAGCCCGCAGGCTACTTGCAGATCTCGGACTATCGCTACTCTACCATCACCTTCAACCAGCTGTTGAGCTACAAGAAGAGCTTCGGCCTCCACAACTTCGACGCCATGCTGGGACATGAGATCTATTGGCTGCAAATGCAAAGCACCGATATGCGTAAAAAGGGTATGGGTATCTTGGGTATCGATGAAATGCCGAACCTCTCCACCCCGGTCAGTATGACCTCTGGCACGGACACTTATTCTAAAGAGGGTTACTTCGGTCGCGTGAACTACGACCTCGACAGCCGTTACAACCTCTCGATCTCTTATCGTCGCGACGGTACTTCACGCATGGCTCCGGACAAACGCTGGGGTAACTTCTGGTCCTTCGGTGCCGGCTGGAACCTCGCCCAGGAAGCCTTCGCGAAAAAAGATTGGCTCGATGAGCTGAAACTCCGTGCCTCTATCGGACAGACGGGTAACGACCTCATCTCTTGGGCCAGCGATTCAGACGAAGACTCGTATTATGCTTATCGGACGCTGTACCAACTGGGATACAACAACGGAGATTATCCCGGAGTGCGCCTCGTAGAGCTGGGCAACTCGAACTTAAGGTGGGAGACACAGACAAGCACCGATATCGCCGTAGAGTTTGGCGTCTTCAATCGCCTGCGTGGTACGGTGGAATTCTTCAACAAGGAATCCAAGGACTTGATCTTCGGCTATCCTCTGCCCGAATCGAGTGGAGCGAAGTCCATCAACCGCAACATCGGTAAGGTGCGTAACTACGGCTTGGAGTTTGAACTGCAAGGCACACTCGTTTCCACCAAAGACTTTAAGTGGAACCTCAGCTTGAATGGTACAATTCTCAAGAACAAGATTGTCCGCCTGCCAGACGAAAACCGCAAGGACGGCATCGAGTTCAAGTATAAGAAGTATGAAGAAGGTCGCAGTGTCTATGATTTCTACCTCAACGAGTGGATCGGTGTAGACCCGAAAGACGGCATGGCGATGTATCGCTTAGACACGGAGAAATATGCCGACTATGCAGACCCCTCCAAGCCCAACTTTGTAGGCGTAGGTAAGGAAGGCGAAGCCGCTACATGGACGAAAGACGCCCGCTTCGCTCGGAAGCATTTCTGTGGCACTGCCATCCCCGACATCTACGGTGGATTCGGCACACGCGCCGAGTGGAAGGGCTTCGACGCGGAGATCCTCTTCTCCTACCAGCTGGGGGGAAAGACGTACGACACCGGCTATCAAGACCTCATGGGCCGCAGTCTGAGCGGTGGACGCGCCATGCACAAAGACATGGAGAGAGCTTGGAAAAACCCGGGCGACCAAACCGATGTACCGCGCTTAGACGCTGGTAACGCTGGTCGGTATGACGCTGAACGCTCTGACCGCTTCCTCATCTCCAGCGATGCCTTGATGCTGAAGTCCATCAACGTGGGCTACACCTTCCCCCGCATGTGGGTCAAGAAACTCGGCGTTGACGAACTGCGCCTGAGCGTAGCTGCCGAAAACCTCTTCTTGCTCTCCGCCCGCAAGGGGTTGAACCCGATGATGAACTACAGCGGTGTGACGGCTACTGCCTTCTACGATTACGCCAAAACATTAACCTCAAGCATTTCCATCAAATTCTAATCCTGTCTGCGATATGAAAAAGACAAATTATTTCTTGGCCGCTCTCCTTGCCGGAGGCCTGTTGATGAGCGGATGTTCAGAAGACTTTCTGAATAACGACCCGACGACGAGTATCACCGACGACATGGCCTCTAAGAGTGCTTCGGGACTTCGAAGCATTATTGAAGGTATCCATAACATGATCTACTCCTATTCGTCTGACTCTGATCAGAGCTTCACGCTCGGTCAGCCTGCCTTCAACATTCACTACGACATGCTGGGCGACGACTTCATCAACACCATGATCGCTTACCACATGTCCGTCTATCGTTGGCAGGATCACACCGATCCGTACGGCGACATCAACGAGCGCGCTTGGGACTTTTATTACAAGGTCATCCAGCATGCGAACCAGGTGATCACAGGCGTCGAGAAGCTCAAAGACGCCCCCAGCTCTGACGTGGCATCGCTCAAGGGCGAGGCCCACACGCTGCGGGCTTGGGCTTACTACAACCTCGTGCAGCTCTTCGGCAAGCGCTATGTGAAAGGTGCCGCCAACGACAACCTCGGCGTCATCATTCGCAAGGAAGTCACCTACGACGCTGTCAAGCGCTCGACCGTGGCTGAGGTCTACGCCCTGATCGACGAAGACATGAAGATCGGCCTCGAGAACCTGGCGAAAGCTCCCGACCTCGGACGCAAGAATGCCATCCGTTACTCCACCGCTTGCGGCATCGCCGCCCGCATCGCCCTGACCAAGTCAGAGTGGGCAGACGCTGCGAAATACGCCGACCTGGCCATCCAAAAGTCCGGCGCCACGCTGCAAAGCGGCGCTGCCCTCTGCGACGGCTTCTGCAAGCTCTCGGCCTCCGAGTGGATGTGGGGCTACACGCAGAACTCCCTGCAGGACTTCTTCTACGCCAGCTTCTTCGCCACCTATGGTTACAACTTCAAGGGGAAGATCAGCGGGTTCAAGTTTGCCGTCAACCGCGACATCTACGACAAGATGGGCGAGAAAGACGCTCGCCGCGGCTGGTGGGTCTGCCTCGATCGGAAAGATCCCATCCCGGAAGATGCTTACGTGAACTACTTCGAAGGCGGCACCAAGGAGCCGAAATGGGAGATCACGGGGCAGAACATCAAGTTCCGCGCGAAATCGGCTAACGACACCCACGGCGACTTGCTGATCATGCGCCTCGGCGAGATGTATTACATCAAGGCCGAAGCTGAGGCACGCCAGGGCAAAGACGCCGAGGCGAAGAAGACCTTGGAAGAGATCATGGTGACCCGCGACCCGGACTATAAGACCACCGCCACGGGTAACGAGCTGATCGAGGAGATCCTCCGCAACCGACGCATCGACCTCTGGGCCGAAGGCCAACGCTTCTTCGACATGAAGCGCCTCGGCGTCGTGCCGGATCGCCTCCACGTGTCAAACATCACGAAGTACCTGCACGGCAAGGACAGCGTCACGGCCGTCACGCGTAACTCGGGATCCTTCGCCAGACGAGTCGCCAAGTCAGCCGACGACAACGCATGGCAGTTCGCCATCCCGTATGCTGAGCTCCGAGCCAACAAGCTCTGCGAGCCGAATCCATTCTGAATAAAGGGGGAAATTCCCCTGCATACTCTTTTTAATTGATCGTTAGAGACGCCCATTTCTGTGTGGGCGTCTCTATTTGTTTGCGGGGTATCGTTCGATTCACATCTCCCCTT